>JBBROH010000011.1:0-40774 GCA_038229595.1 Chloroflexia bacterium
CAGCTAGAAGATTGTAGCACAGCTACTCAGTAGTCGTCAAAACCGCCCAGGTGTTATAATAGCCCTATGCCGAAGAAGCGTTTGCCTAACAAACAAGCCACCAGCCGCCCGCAACTCAGTGGGCGGCTGGCTGATCGGGCCAGTACGCCAGCCACCAGCAACGGCCACCAACCAGCCAGTGGCCCTCTACCCGATCTGCTGCGACAGCAGGCGGCCAGCGCAGTGGCGAACCTGGCCGCCAGCCAGCTCCGGCGCGTGGCGGCTAGCGCAGTGGCAGGGGCTGCTACCCAGCGGCTTGCTAGCGCAGCGACCGCCGCTACCGCTAGCAAGCCCGCGATTCGCAGCCCTCGCCGCAGCCTGCTGATCGCGGTCAGCAGACACCTGCTGGTACTGACCGTCTTCCTTGTCCTCAGCATCATCTTCACCTGGCCGGTGGGCGCAAAGTTTGCCACCGATGTACCAGGTGGCGGTGATGCCTGGCAGTACCTCTGGAACATCTGGTGGGTCAAGAAGTCGCTGCTCGACCTGCACAGCGATCCTTTCTACACCAGCTACCTCTACTATCCCGGCGGGGTCACGCTGCTATTCGACACCACTGTGATCCTGGAGTGCGTCGGCGCGCTCCCCGCCCTGCTCTTGGGGGCCAGCCTGACACAGGCGTACAATGGTATCGTCCTCACTAGCTTCATTCTGGGGGGCTATGGCACCTGGGTGCTGGTGCGCTATCTAACCGGCAGTGGGGTGGCTGCATTGGTGGCAGGCTTTGCCTTCGCCTTCTGCCCCTTCCACATTGGTCGGATGCTGGGCCACATGAACCTGGTTTCGATCCAGTGGCTACCCTTCTACCTCTGGGCTTTGTTCCACGCAGCGGGCGTGCCGGGCAGCGAACTGGATCGCCACTTCAGTGGGCGGCGGTTGGCCTGGGCGGGGCTGGCGGGCGTGTTCCTGGCAGCCAACTTCTACACCGAGTTTACCTTCGCCATCTTCCTGCTGCTGTTTACCGCCCTCTATGTCGGCTGGCGGGGGCTGGTAGACAACGGCGGTGAGGGGGGCTGGCGGCGGTTGCTCAACCTGGGGGCGACGATGGTCGTGCTGGGGCTAGTCTTCGCTGCCCTGGTTGGCCCCTTGCTGCTGCCGACGCTGAAGGCACAGGAGGGGCAGGACTGGATGAAGCCGCCAGCACAGGAGACGCTGGTCTACTCCTCCGACCTGCTCGATTCGTTCATCCCCTCGGCCTTGCACCCGCTGCTGGGTGGCGCGGCTCAGCAGTTGGAGCAGCGCATCCCCGAACGCAATCGCACCGAGCGCGCCACCTTCCTCGGTTACACCACCATCGGCGTAGCTTTGCTGGGGCTGCGGCGACGCAAAGCCTTGCTGTTCTGGCTGCTGGCCGCTAGCTTCTTCTGGGTTCTTTCGCTCGGCCCCGTCCTACACCTGAACGGCTACAGCTACTTCTCCAAGTTTGAACGACAGGTGACGCTGCCCTACACGCTGCTCTATCAGTTCGTCCCTGGCTTCAACGTGATGCGGGTGCCAGCCCGCTTCGTGGTGATCGCCAGCCTCGCCCTGGCGGTGCTGGTCGGTTATGCACTGGCGGGCCTGGGGCAATGGGCAGCCAGCCGCGCGCGCTGCCGCTGGCCTGCCCGCCTCACCTTCACCCTCAGCTTTGCGCTGGTGGCGGGGATGATCATGTTTGAGTTTGCGGCAGTGCCATTCCCCACCGTCACCGTGCCAACAGCCAATGCTTTCTACCAACAGGTGAGTGCGGACAAGGAGCAGTACGCAATCCTTGAACTGCCGATCCGTGACCTCTCCGACTACCTGCTCTTGCAGACGATGCACGGCAAGCCGATTATCTATGGCAAGCTGTCGCGCCAACCACAAGACCCCTTCATCAGCAGCCGCCCGTTGCTGCTCTACCTGCTGACCGACACTGCCCCCTATTGGTTGCCGCAGAAGGAGATTGCCCCCAGCCTGCGCGAGTTGCAGCAGCAGAATGTGCGCTATGCCGTCGTCCACTGGTGGGCCTTGACCCCCAGCCAGGCCGCCGAGATGCGGGTCAAGCTACACCGCATCTTCCCTACTGGCCCGCTGGTAGACGACAAAGCGAGCCAGATGACTGCCTACGAGATCGTTCCGCCAGCCCCGCTGGGAGCCAAATAAGAGAGCCGATGGCTACTCGCCCCCGGCTTTCTCCTGCTGCTTGTTGTTGACAGTTAGTTGATTGCCAGGCTGGCTACAGCCACATCGTAGCTGTAGCCAGCCTGGACAACCATCTCCTCCTACCATATTACTTAGTCGAGGAGGATGACGACTATATCTACAGCCGAGCCATTCTGGTTAATCGCCATGTCGTAGTTGCCGCCAGCCTGCACAGCCATGTCACCCACAGCCCAAATCTGACCATCAGTGGAGCTAGCGGTGAAGTGGGTGGTGCGGCTACTATAGACGGCCATGTTGAGGGCCATGTTGGTAGAGCTATGAGCGGCAACGGTGGCAAGCTGGTTGCCGTTGGCATAAATACGGATTGCCATGTCGGTGTTGTTCCGCACGGCCATGTTTGCTCCTGCACCAGCCGCCTGTGCGCTGCCGCTGAAGGCAATGGTGAGCATCAACACCAGAGCCAAACCACCAAGTAGAGCAGTAATCTTTCGCATCGTCCACCTCTTTGCGTGTAGTCGTAGCCAGTCCGAACCCTGTTGGGCGGGCATCCTGCGCTGTTGCTACAGTATAGCATTGTTAGCTGTGGCGCGCAATTAGCTAACCTTCCTATATTGCCTAGTACAATGGTACTACGATTCTCTGCGAATTGGCATAGTGTGGCAATCGGCAAGCAAAAGGGAGTGTGCTAACCAGCACACTCCCCTCTGCAGTTATCCGCCTCGCAGCGGGTTAGTGGTGGTTACTTGTTGTTGACGCGGACGCGGGCCAGTTGGCGCACACCGAAGCCAGCAGAGAGGGCAACCAGGGCGAGGAACAGGATGAGGAGGATGTTGATGTTGTCAGCTGCGCCAGTGACGGGCATACCAGGCATGGTGCCACCCATCGCTGCGGTCGGGGTCATCATCATGCCGCCGTCCATCGCTGCGGTCGGGGTCATCATCATGCCGCCACCCATCGCTGCGGTTGGGGAGGCCATCATCGTGCCGCCAGCCATCGCTGCGGTTGGGGAGGCCATCATCGTGCCACCAGCCATTGCGCTGTCCACGATGGGCAGGATATCGAAGGCGGTGTTGCCAGTCGCCCCGACCTTGCCGATTGCTACGAAGTTGTAAATCTTGCCAGCCTCAACCGAGGTGCTGACCGTCTTCACAGCGGCGGTGGTGCCAGTGGCCCGCACTTCCGCGTTCACGGCCATTGCGTCCACGGTCAGGTATTCACTAGCACTGGGGAAGGCCAGGTTCTTGGCGAGGAAGGTTGCGCCGTTGGCTACCACGTCCACGTTGGGCGCGCCGCTGCTGGCGTGGGTGATGCGGACGCGAGCCTTGCCAGCCGCGAGCGGGCTGAGGTCGTCAACGGTCAGCAGCAGGCTGAGGTTCTTCTCGGCTACGGTGCCAACTGCGAACACGGTGTAGTGCTTGCCACCTTCGAGCTTCACGCCGTCAGCAGTGATTACTGCATCGCTGGCAGCCTTGCCAGCAGCCGAAACCTGGAACTTGTGGGTACCAGCAGGCACAGCCATCAGTTCGGAGATACCCTTGTACTTGAAGTTGTCGAGGGTCTTGCTGCCATCAGCGAAGACGGCTACATCGCCAGCGTCGGGCGAAGCATGGACGACGCGAACCTGGGCGTTACCCATGTCGCTGCTCTGGGCCTGGGCCTTGCCACCGACAAAAGCCATACTGATCGTCAGGGCGACCAGGGCAAGAGCTACTACGAGACTGCTAAACTTCCGCATGAACTTAACCTCCTTAGGTTATCCAGTAATGTTGGTGAGCGGTATTGCTCATTGGTGCCAGGGTTTATGCTACGCCATCTTCAGCTTGGCTTGCTCCTGTGGCGTATGTCCCTTACACCAGACTTACGTAACCTCGCTGCCAGTGGATGTATGGTTTTTGGGCTTTTTGCCACCGCTCATGACATTAAGTGGTCAACCATCCATACCACATTTGGTAGTGTGCCACTGACCAGCCACTCGCCTTGCGGTAAGCTGAATGGCAAACACACGCTAGCCTGAGATTAGGCTACAAAAAGCAGATTCCATGCCACAATAATGATGTAGTGTAGTAGGTTGTTAGTGGTGGGGAAAGCAAAAGGGCTGAGAGCGCAATGCTCCCAGCCCTGCTGCCTGCTGCTTAGCCGACGGTGACATCCAGGCGGTCGTAACCCTCTACGCCAGAGGGGTAAGCGTCCTTGCTTATGTCGCCCTGCAACTTGCCGCTACCGTCGGTGGCCCGACAGGCGATCTGGTACTTGCCCGCCTTCGGGTTCCAGGGCAGCGTCCACAACACCCACGAGTAGCGGGAGAGGGGCTGCTGAAGCTGGGCCGATTGCCAGGTCTTGCCATTATCGAGGCTGACTTCGACCTTCTTGATCCCGCGGTCACCTGCAAAGGCAATGCCGCCGATAGTCTGCGCCCCAGCCTTGACGCTGGTGAACCGCTTGGGCAGGTAGAAGATCGCCATCGTGCGGGTTGGCGCAGCGTTGTCCCAGCCTTGCGAAGCCCAGAAGCCCTTGTAGTTGGCATCGGTGACAACGCGGATTTCGCGGATCCACTTGGCGTTCTTCATGCCGAAGATACCAGGGATCAGAGCGCGCACTGGTGCGCCGCTCTTGGAGAGCAGATACTGGCCGTTTAGCTCCCAGGCCAACATATTGTAGTCGTGCATTGCCACATCAACGGGGATGCTGTCGGTATAGTCGTCGCCGCAGATAAAGACTACGCGCTTGCCAGTAGGCTTGATCCCAGCCTTCTTGAGCAGAGCCGGGAGGGAAGTACCCTTCCACTTGCCATTGCCAATCAGGTTGCCACCGATTGGATTGCTGATGCAACTAAGAGTGACGTAGCGGTAGAGCGATGGCTGCTTGGTCAAGTCGTCGAAGGTCAGGGTGAGGGGGTTGCTAACCTCGCCCGTGATCTTCATCGTCCAACCCTGCTGCGCGATTACCGGGTCTACCGTGTTCTTAGAGACGTGGTAGAACTGGTTGGCAGCGGTAGTAACGGTAGGCATCCCAGCGATGGCTGCGCTAGGGGCAGCGGTGGCAGGAACGACAGTCGGGCTGGTGGCCGCAAGGGGGGCGGAGTTGACCTGGGGGCCGTTGCCATTGTAGACCCCGCTGCTTGGCGCAGGGGTATCTGCGCCGCTTGGCAGGCTATCCGGCTCTGGCGTATCTATCGGGGCAGCGTCACCACCGGTGGGCAGGTTGTCGGGGGCGGCAGTGGGGGTCGCGCTGCTAGACTGGGTGTTGGTCACGCCGCCGCTGGTCTTCACGCCGCCGGTGTTGGTCACGGCACCGCTGCTAGTAATAGGGCTGTTGTTATTGGTCGGGCCGCTGGGGTTGGCACCCTCTGGGCCATCCTGCCCGGCCTTGAGCAGGCCAAAGCCGCCCTTCGAGTTGACGAAGCTATAGGCCAGCACAGCACCAGCCACGGTCGCCACACCAGCAGCAGCCTGGCGCAGGACGCGGCGGCGGGTGGGGCTGGCTTCGGCTTGAGCCGCCAACTTCGCGTGCCAGTTCCTGGTCGTCTCGCGCATATCGTGGTCGAACACGACCGCCAGTACCAGGCCAAAGAGGACGAAGGTGGCTAGGGTCATCAGGATGAAGCCAACAGTCCCTTCCTGGGTGAAGGAGCTATTGCCCACGTTGGTGCCGAACGGCCCCACGCCACGATAGAGGTCGAGGCCAGCGTCGTAGGTGATGAGCCGCTCAAGCAGCGGCAGCAGTGCGCCGTAGACCAGCAGCCAGAGAGCGACGGCAAAACCAACCCCCTTGAGCAGCGCAGGCACGAGGCCGCTAGTGGTCACTGCGTCACTCGCTTGAGCAGCAGCAACGGCAGTGCGCTTGCCGAACAGGGCGGCATAGAGCAGACCGAACAGGCCGCCAACGAGGATGATACCGGCGATGATCACGGTGATCGCTAGCGGGTGGGCCGCCTGGCCGCCGAACTGGATACCCTGCTCAAATGCCTGCCCCGGCAGCAGCTTGATCACGATAGGGTCGATCACCTGTGGCAGGGTGAAGTGACCAAAGAGGCCGTGGAACAGCCACATCAGCAGAAGCATCGGCACTACGCCAATGATCCCGGCCCAGAAGCCGCGAGCCAGCACTGCGCGTCGGGGCAGAGCGGCATTGCTGGCAAGCCGCGGTCTAGCAGCCTCGGCCAGCATGGGGGCAGAGCCTTGTGAGGCTGCCCTGGTCGTATCGCTCATCGCAAAACCTTTCTATTGCTCAGGCTCTAGCGCAGACAGAGCAGCCGGTTCTGCTTGTTCATGCCAGGGCTGCTTACATTAGCCATAACCATACCTTCAATGTTCAGGTCGCTGCCCTTACACCGAGTCTACGCCTAAAACCGACTATTGGATTGCCCCGAAACTGGCACGCAAAAGAGGATGCTTGCATTAAACATCCCCTTTCGGCAGAACTATGCTTAGCCACCGACACTAGCTGCACCCGATTGGGCCAGGACGTTGTGCGCCTTAGCCGCTGCGTTACTTTGTTGATAACTGCACAAGGGGCGTGCCAGCAACCTACCCTTGCAGCAGCCAGCAGCAGCCAAAGGCTGGCAGCATTACCACCCCGGCTGCTGTTGGCCCCCCGCCGAGTAGTGGTGTAAACCGCTGTGCAAGGAGGCTAGCGGGTAGCGGCACCGTCAGTGGGTGCGGCCCCAGGTTGTGCAGGCAGAGGATACGCTGCCCCTCGTATTCGCGCTCAAAGACGAGGGCAGCACGGTGGCCTGCCGGGTGGAAGCGGATCGTGCCACGCCCAAAGGCAGGCTGCGATTTGCGCGCCGCGATCATCTGCCGCATCCGATTGTAGAGCGAAGCCGGGTCGCCAAGCTGCGCCGCCAGGTTGACGCGCTGGTAGCCATATGTCGCATCGCCAATCGCGGGGGCGTAGGTTTGGCTGGCGGTGGAGAAGCCGCCGTTCGCCGCTGCGCTCCACTGCATGGGAGTACGCACACCATTGCGGTCGAACAGGCTAACGTCGTCACCCATCCCGATCTCATCGCCATAGTAGATGATTGGTGAGCCAGGCAGGCTGAACAACAGCGCATTGGCAAGCTCAATCCTACGCTGGTCGTTGTCCAGTAGAGGAGCCAGGCGGCGGCGAATACCCCAGTTGATGCGCTGCTCTGGCAAAGGGCCGTAGGCGTGGTTTAGCAGGTCGCGCAGGTGCTGCGGCACCATCTCCAACGAAAGCTCATCGTGGTTCCGCAAGAAGTTGCACCACTGGCTGCTCTCGCCAATCGGCGGGGTGGCGGCCAACACCTCCTGGATCGGGGCCGCCGCTTGCTGCTGCAAGGCGTAGAAGATGTAGTTCATCAACGGGAAGTTGAAGACCATCTGGAACTCGTCGCCCGCAATGTAGGGGACGATTAGCTCTGGCGACTGGTTCGCTTCGCCGATCAGGATCGCTTCGGGGTAGCTTGCGCTGATCGTAGCGCGGAGCCGCTTAAGATAGCCGTGCGTCTCTGGCAGGTTCTCACCATTCGTCCCCTCGCGGATGAACAGGTAGGGGACAGCATCGCAGCGAAAGCCGTCGGTGCCGAGGGCCAGCCAGTAGTCGGCAATGTCGAGCATCGCCTGCTGCACCGCCGGGTTGTCGTAGTTGAGGTCCGGCTGCTGCGGATAGAAGCGGTGCCAGTAGTATTGGCCGCTGGCAGGGTCGAGCGTCCAGTTGGAGGTCTGGCTGTCAATGAAGATAATGCCCGCCTCTGGGTACTGCTGGTCAGTGTCGCTCCACACATACCAGTCGCGGTAAGGATTGTCGCGGCTGCTACGAGCCTGCTGAAACCACTGATGCTGCTCGGAGGTGTGGTTCAACACCAGGTCGGTGATCACGCGGATGCCCCGCTGGTGCGCCTCCGCCACCAACCGCTTGAAGTCTGCTAGCGTGCCGTACTCGGCCATGATCTGGCGATAGTCGCGCACGTCGTAGCCGTCATCCACCAGTGGCGAGTCGCAGACCGGCAGCAGCCAGATGCAGGTTACGCCCAGGTCGCGCAGGTAGTCCAGGCGAGCGATCACTCCTGGCAAGTCGCCTTGCCCATCGCCGTTGCTATCGTAGAAGGCGCGCACGTACAGTTCGTAGAAGACCGCATCCTTGTACCACAGATTATCAGCCATAAACTCTCCTTCCTTATCGGCTTGCCACGGAAAAGTGGAAGTGCTTTCGCTGTTGCTCTTGTATTATAACACGAACTGTGCTATAATCGGCTGTAAGCACTTCCACATCAAAGTAATTGAAGAAAGCCGATCCCAATGAACATCTATGATGTTGCCAGGGAGGCAACGGTGAGCATTGGCACCGTTTCGCGGGTTTTGAATGGCGGCTACGTCAAACAAGCAACCCGTGAGCGCGTGCTAACTGCGATACACAAACTTGACTATGTGCCGAACAGTGGGGCGCGTAGCCTCGGCCTGGGACGCACCGGAGTGCTGGGCATTATGGTGCCGTTCTTTACCCGCCCTTTCTTCATCGAGGTGCTACGCGGGGTGGAGATGGCCGCTGCCAAAGCGGGCCACGAGATCGTCCTCTACAACGTGGAAACCGACCAGCAGCGCGACAACTACTTCAAGCGGCTACCAATGAGGAAGCGGGTAGATGGTCTGCTGATCGTCTCGCTACGGCCCGACGACCAGGAAGCGACGCGTATCCGTGAAGCAGGGCTGCCAGTAGTGCTGGTGGATGCCTACCACCCCTACTTCACTTCCATAGTAGTGGAGAACACTGGGGGGGCGCGCATGGCGGTTGAACACCTGATCAGCCTCGGCCACCGGCGGATCGGCTTCGTCAATGGCATGGTCGAAGGTGCCTTCCACTTCAACCAGGCCGACGACCGCTTGAATGGCTACCGCGAGGCGTTGATCGCAGGCGGCATTGACTTCGATCCCACCCTGATTTATGTCAGCGAGTGGAGTAGGGCGGGTGGGATGAAGGGCGGTGACGCGCTACTGCGCCGCGACGACCCACCAACTGCGATCTTCGCCGCTAGCGACCTGCAAGCTCTCGGCGTACTGGAGGTCATGCGCCAGCACGAGCGCAATGTTCCGCACGACGTTTCGATTATCGGCTTCGACAACATCGAACTGGCAGAGTTGCTCAACCTGACTACTATCGCCCAGCCAATGTGCGAGATGGGTGTGATTGGGGTAGAGCAACTGCTGCACAGCAAGGATGAGCCACCGCGCACGATCCAGGTGGAAGCGAAACTGGTGCAACGCCAGACCACCCAACGCCTATTTATGGGGGTAACCTAGCTTGCCTACCCTTGCTCAACAACTTGTCCTCAAGGAAAATGAGACCTTCATTGTCAGCCGCGCCGATGGCAACATCACTGGCGGCGACGCAGATGGCCTCTACTACCATGATACCCGCTACCTCAGCTTGCTCAACTTCAAGCTCAATGGCCTGGATTTGGAGTTGCTCAACTCCTCTGGCGAGCAGAACTTCATGGGCAACCTGCAATTCGCCAACCCCTACTTTGTCACCGAGGCTGGGGAGCAGGTCAAGCCGCAGACGCTCAACATCGAGCGTAGCCGCATGATCATGGGTGGGCTGCACGAGCGGATCGAGATCGTCAACTACAACAACTTTCCCGTCCCGGCTACGATCAGCCTGCAAGCCGCTGCCGACTTCCGCGATATGTTCGACGTGCGCGGTTTCTCCCGTACCGTCTGGGGGACGATTGAGACCCCAACCTGGGACGGTAAGACGCTGACCTTCAGCTACCTCAGCAGCGACGAGCAGAAGCACCTATCCAGCGTCCTCACTGCTGAGCCAGCCCCCGACCAGGCCGAAATATCGCTCCCGCGCCGCCAGATCGGAGCCACGCAGGAGGGGTCTATCGTTCCCAACCTAGTCAACGATGCGGTGCAGGTAGAAGTCAACGCCCCTAGCGCAACCCTGGCCTGGGATATAGTGCTGCAACCACAGCAGGAGTACGTGATTACCTTCCAGGTGCGGCCCAGCGAACTGGTCAACGAACAACAGGATGACGACTTCAACCGCAACGTTGACGCGCTCGACCAGCGTTACGAGCAGTGGACGGCAGAGAGCAGCCGCATGACGACCAACGATGAACTCTACAACCGCCTGCTCTATAGAAGCAGCACAGACCTGCGCGTGTTGATGCTCGACAGTGAGGGCGGCTTCTTCCCAGCGGCGGGTATCCCCTGGTATAGTTGCCCGTTCGGGCGCGACAGCCTGATCACCGCTTACCAGATGCTCTCGCTCAACCCCCAAGTGGCGGTTGGTACGCTGCGGATGCTGGCGAAGCACCAGGCAACCGAGGTGGACGACTGGCGCGATGCACAGCCGGGCAAAATCCTGCACGAAATCCGTGAGGGCGAGATGGCCCGCTTGAAGATGGTACCACACACTCCTTACTATGGCACGGTGGACGCAACCCCCCTGTTCATCATGCTGTTCTGTGAGATGATGAACTGGATCGACGACGCTGCGATCTACCAGGAACTGCTGCCCAACGTGATGGCTGCCCTCAACTGGATCGATGAGTATGGCGACCTTGACGGCGACGGCTTCGTGGAGTACGAGCGCAAGTCCAGCAAGGGTATCCTCAATCAGGTTTGGAAGGACAGCGACGACTCCACATTGATGCCCGACGGTCAGCCTGCCGCATCGCCAGTAGCGGCAGTAGAGGTGCAGGGCTATGTCTACAACGCCAAGCTGTCGCTGGCTAATCTGCTGCGGCGCAAGGGCGAAGCGGCCACTGCCGAGCGGCTGGAGCGCGAGGCGGCAGAACTGAAAGTGCGCTTCAATGCAGCGTTTTGGATGCCAGAGGTCGGCTATTACGCACAGGCACTAGACCGCGAGAAGCGACAGGTGCCAGCAATCACCAGCAACCCCGGCCACTGCCTGCTAACCGGCATTATTGACGACGACAAGGCGGCGGCGGTAGTCAAGCGGCTGATGGCACCTGACATGGCGAGCGGCTGGGGTATCCGCACCTTGAGTAGCGAGAGCTACCACTACAACCCGATGAGCTACCATCGCGGCAGCATCTGGCCGCACGACAACTCACTGATCGCTGAGGGCTTCAAGCGGTACGGCTTCCACCAGGAGGCGAACGACCTGATCCGCCAAATCTTCGAGGCCAGCCTGCACTTCCGCTACTACCGGCTGCCAGAGTTGTTCTGCGGCTTCCAGCGCGAGGGCCGCTACCATTCGCGGCCAGCAGAGTACCCTGTCAGTTGTAGCCCGCAAGCGTGGGCGGCTGGCACCCCGATTATGATGTTCCAGACCCTGCTTGGTCTCCAACCAGAACCGACCAGCCGCAAGCTGCGCCTGCATCCGCGCCTGCCCACCTGGTTGCACCGGCTCAAGCTGGGCAACCTGCGCCTCGGCAACCGCCGCCTCGATCTTTCGGTCGAACGCGGCCACGACGGTCACGACGCAGTAGAGATCAGGGGCCAATCGCAGGGCATCGCGGTCGAGATTAACTAGCCAATCCTCAGTCTTTGCCACGGACGGCAAGGATTATGCTTACTACAGGAGATCATAGTACTAGCGATAGAAAGGTAGGCTAAGGCTGCCGCAGCGAGGCTGGCAACCTGTTTGCAACCCCTGGCTATGCTGCCAGGACACCTGGTTTACGCCCGACATGGGTCGTCGGGTGAGGTTCAGTACCTACGAGGAGGAAACGTTCCGTGAAGAAGATTAACCGTTACCTGTCCATGCTCAGTCTACTGCTGGTCGTCGCGTTCGGGCTGATGGCCTGCGACAACAACAGCACTGCGGCTAGCACGCCTGCCGTCAACACAGCAGTTGCGGCAGTGGCAACCGCCACCGGCGCACCAGCAATGGCCGTGGCAACCGCCACCAATGGGGCTGCTACTACGGCAGCAACCGCCACCACCGCCCCAGTAGCCAAGGCTCCCGATGCTACGCCCACTGATGTGCCGCCTGCGGAAGTCAGCGACGCGGCCTGTGCCAACGCCGGTAAGGTGGACGTGAGCAAGGTCAAGAAGATCGCCGTCGAGTCCGCTGCTACCCTCCGCTTTAGCGGCTGGGGCAACACCAGCGAGCAGCAAGTCACCCGCGAGCAGCTCTGCCGCTTCAAGCAGACCTACCCCGAAATCAAGGTGATCTACGAGCCGATCCCCGACAACTACGAGTCCAAGCTCAAGACGCAGATTTCCTCTGGCACCGAGTCCGACGTGTTCTACGTCAACCCGCCGCTGGCCGACCTGCTGATCAATTCGAAGAAGCTGATGAAGCTCAACGACTACATGGGCGAGGCTGGGATGAAGAAAAGCGACTTCTTCGAGAGCCTGATCAACATCTTCAGCAAGGGTGACGACGTGTACGGCCTGCCGAAGGACTTCGGTAGCATCATCGTCTTCTACAACCAGGACATCATGGCGAAGGCCACTGGGGCGAAGGCTCCGCCTGCCGACGGCAACTGGACCTGGGACGACTACTCTGCTTTCGCCAAGTCGCTGGTTAGCGGCACTGGTGATTCTAAGGTCTACGGCACCATGCACCAGCCCGACTATGCGCGCTGGTTGCCCTTCGCCCTCGCCAATGGCGCGAAGGTACTGAGTGCCGACGGCAAGAAGTCGGCGATCAACAGCGCGGAGGCGAAGGCTGCCCTCGACTGGTACTATGGCCTCTACAAGGACGGCACCGCTGGCGAGTCCAAGCTGGTTAGCGCAGGCTGGCCCGGTGAGGCGTTCGGCAAGCAGAAGGCTGGCTTCGTGATCGAAGGTGGCTGGATGATCCCTTACCTCAAGGACACTGCGAACGGCTTCAACGTCAAGTGGTCTGCTGCCTCGCTGCCGAAGTCGCCGAAGGGGACGCAGGGCGATCTGCTGTTCACCAACGCTTATTCTGCCCGCGCCGACAGCAAGTTCCCGAAGGCTGCCGCCGCCCTGGTTACCTTCCTCAGCGGCCCCGTCAACCAGGAAGCAGTACTGGTCACTGGCTTTGCCGTGCCGACCCTCAAGGGTTACGAAGGCAACGCCTACTTCACCGACCATGCCGCAGAGAAGGCTCTCTACGCCACCGCTAGCTACGGGACTGCCGACTACTACGGCCCAGCCACTGGCGTTATCCAGAAGACGATGAGCGATGCGATGAACGCCCTCTACCTCGGTAAGGTGGACACCGCTGGTGCGCTCAAGCAGATGGAAGACGGCATCAACGCCGCCCTCGCCGATCTGTAGACCGCAGCACAGCCGGGCTGGGGGGTGGCAAGCCGCCTCCCGGCCCTCTCTTTTCCCCCAGCGTTGGGCTAGTTTGGAAAGGAAGTAGACTATGGCAGTCAAGTCCCTACCTCCACAACGGCAGGGGATGAAGCGCAAGACCCGCGAAAACGTAGCGGGCTGGCTTTTCCTCACACCGTACCTGATCTCCCTGATCGTCTTCACCTTCGGAGCCATCGCTTACGCCGTCTATGTCAGCTTCACTGACCTCAAGCTGTTCGGCGAAGCCAACTATGTTGGTCTTGGTACCTATGGCCGGGTGCTAGACCCCAATAACCCGCTCAACAAGTTCTGGAAGGCACTGGGCAACACGGTCATCTTCTCGGTGATCGTCGTCTTCTTCCAAACCTGGCTGGCGATCCTGTTCGCCGTCGTCCTCAATAGCAAGATACGCGGCCAACGCTTCTTCCGCATCGCCTGGTACCTGCCCAGCGTCACCGCCTCGGTCGTGATCTCGCTCATCTTCTTCTGGATGTACAAGCAGCAGGGAGTGATCAACTACGCCCTGGGTGGCATCATCAACAACACACTCGGCCTGGTTGGTATCCACTTTGAGCCGGTCGCCTGGCTGGACAATACCACCACCGCCTTGCCTGCGATCATGACGATGAACATCTTTACCACCATCCCCACCTTCATGGTCATGTTTCTGGCTGGCCTGCAAGACATCCCCACCGACATCTACGAGGCGGCCAAGATTGACGGTGCCTCCGCGCGGCGGATGTTCTGGAGCATCACCCTACCGCTGCTGCGCCCGGTTATCTTCCTCGTCACCGTGCTGGGGACGATTGGCACGCTGCAAGTCTTCGATCAGATTTATGTGATGACCAACGAGGGCGGCCCGCTCGACTCGACGCTCACTGTGGCCTACCTGATCTGGTTTGAGGCGTTCAAGCGCAACAACCTGGCCCGCTCGGCAGCAATTAGCTTCATCCTGTTCGTCGTCATCTTCATCTTCTTCCTTGTCCAGCGACGCTTCCTGGATAAGAACGCTACCGACTAGAAAGGCGCATCGCTATGGCAACCCAAGCCAAAACCCTGACCAATAGCTCAGTGGTTGGTGAGCAGGCCGAGCAGTCTGGCCCGCTCTACATAGTCGGGCAGGTCGTCAAGTACGGTCTGCTGATCCTGATGACCCTGATCCTGCTAGGGCCGTTCGTCCTCGCCTTCTTCGGCTCGTTCAAGTCGGTCAACGAGGTACTATCTTCGCCACCGACACTGTGGCCGCAGAACTGGCAGCCAGAGAACTACAGCCGTGTTTGGAACGCGCAACAGGCAAGCGGCGACGACTTCATCACCCAGTTCTTCAAGGCAATCGGCCTCGGCACCTCACTGTTCCCGCGCTGGCTGTTCAACAGCGTCTTCCTGGCGGCGATCCACGTGGTGCTGCAACTCTTTCTCTGCTCGCTGGCGGCCTACGCCTTCGCCCGCCTGGACTTCAAGGGCAAGAATCTCGTCTTCACTCTGATGCTGGCGACGTTGATGATCCCCGGTGTGGCCTTGCTGATGCCCCGCTACTTCATCATCAACCAGATCAACCTGGTCAACACCTACTGGGCGGTAATCCTACCCTCAGCGGTGGGGGCGGGCGGTATCTTCTTGCTCACCCAGTTCTTCCGCAGCATCCCGAAGGATTTGGAGGAGGCAGCGGCAATTGACGGGGCGGGTTTGTTTACCACATACTCACGGGTAATCTTGCCGTTGGCAAAGCCCGCCCTGGCAACCCTGGCTGTGCTAGAGTTCCAGGGGTCGTGGAACGACTTCCAGAACCCCCTGATCTTCCTCAACACGCCCGACTACTTCCCGCTCACCGTCGGCCTCTCGGCCCTCAAGGACGGCTACAGTTCGCAGGTCAACCTGATCCTGGCCGCCTCGATGTTCAACACCATCCCAGCGATCCTGATCTTCGCCTTCTTCTCGCGCTACTTTGTCGAAGGCTCGACCTACGCCGGAGTAAAGGGCTAATTCACCCTTACCCTGTTCTCCCCTGCGAGAGTAGGTAGCTAAAGCATCACCCTCCCCCAGCCAGGCTGGGGGAGCAGTTTAGGGCTAGACTCCAGGAGGGAGCAAGGGTGGAGAAGCTGCCGTCGCCACTGCGGGTGATCTTCGTCTCACTACGCGAGTGGTGGAGCGAGTTCTACATCATGGGCCTGCTCAACTTCCTCTACCTGTTGCTACTGCTACCCGTGATCACCGCTGCCCCAGCCACCTACGCCCTGTTCAACCAGGCCCGCGCCCTGGCCCAGCACGAAGGGGTTAGCATTACGGACTTCTTCCGCGATATGCAGATTCACTTCCTGCGCGCCTGGCAGTTGGGGGCGATCACCATCTTCGGTTCGCTGGTTGTCGTTGCCGACATCAGCTTCTACGGCCAGTTGGCCCGCCAGTTTGGCCCGATCAGCGGCGTGGTTCTCTACGCAGCGGTCATCTGGGTGCAGTTTATCGCGCACGCTTGGGCAATGACTACCGCTCGGCCCGACCTCCGCCTGCGCGAACACCTGCGGAACGCCTGGCTGTTCACCTTGCGCTTCCCCGGCCACCACCTCGCTCTTGCCATCTTCCTGGTGCTGGTCAGCAGCCTGCTGGTCACGGTCGCCTTCCTCAGCTTCGGCCTCGCCTGCATTGTCGCTCAGGTCAGCCTCCTGGATCGCGCCCCCGAACTGGTAGGCCGCCCACTAGACTATGTAGACCCGGATACCACAGAGCGCAGTGTCTACGACGACATAGACCGACAGGAGCAGGAGAGGACGGCGCAAGAGCGTGAGAGTGCCAGGCGAGAGCGGGAGCGGCGGTTAGCGTGGCTCCACAATCTCAACTAGCTCCCCAATCTGGCTAAACAAGGTGGAGTGCCACCCCCAGGGGCCGAAGGCATCCACACAGACCACCTGCTGGCGGGCCTTGCCGACCCAAACGGTGTACGCCTCGCCAGGGCGGGTGGTTTGCAGGCGCAGGCAGATTTCGCCCTCGATCAACTCCTCGCCCACCAGTTTGACGCTAACGGCAAGCTGAGGGGCAAGCATAGCTAGCTCGATGATCGTGCGGGCAGCATAGACGGCAGTGTTGTCTGCTGCGCGTCGCCAGCCTGCCTCGCTGCGCCAGTAGTTGCGCGACCGTTGCCCCGCACAGACCACCAGCCACTCACCCTGCTGCACGCCGAGGCCACGCACAGTCAGGTGGGCGTGCCGGTTGGGGGCAGCATAGCCTTCTAGCATGAACTTGCGGGCAGTGAGGGCTGGAACGGTTGCCAGTTCGCCAGAGCCACGTCGCTGTGGGCCAGCCAGCAACTCTCGCCCTGTAATATCCTGGTCGTCGAAGAACTGCACGAAGTGGAAGCCGCCCGCCTGCGCCAGTGCTGAGACCGCCTGAAGATAAACCTCGCTAGCCAAGCTCTCGTTCATCGCCCCATCCTTCCTCTTGTTTTGCCTGGTTCGTTCCCTCGCTGAAGTCATTATAGACCAGGGTGGGCGATTGCTTTGTAAACTACTTTGCAGATAGGCGGGCTATTTTCGCGCCCAGAATGGGGCGGTAAGGTGCCGGTAAGGTACAGCTAGCGGGGGTGGCAGCGGGTTTGTGCAAATCGGGCGCAGGTGCTATAATCGGAACCAGAAGGCAGGCGGCTCGTTGTAAAGGTAGGCCCAATTTAACGAAGTGGAGGCAGCCAAACCATGCCCAACCCAGATTATGCCAGTGCAACATTCCAGGCGGCGGCGGCAGGCAACTACAGCCAGCAGGGGCGGCCTGCTAATACCATCAACAAAATTATCATTCATGATATTGAGGGGACAGCGGCGGTCGGCATCCAGGTCTTCGCCGACCCGCGCTCCCAGGTCAGCGCACATTACGTGATCGACTCGACCAGCGGGGCTGTGACCCAGATGGTGCCGGAGGCCAACACCGCCTACCACTGCGGCAACTTGCGCTACAACCAGACCAGCATCGGCATCGAACACGAGGGCTTCGCCCACAACCTGGCCGCTGCGGGCCTGTACTACACCGAGACGATGTACCGCGCTTCCGCTGCCCTGGTGCGCGACATCGCCAGCCGCCACCCAGTGCCGCTTGACCGCGCCCACATCCTCGGCCACAACGAGGTGCCTGACCCCGACCACCCCGGTCGCTTTGGCGGCCAGAACAACCACACCGACCCCGGCCCTTACTGGGATTGGGAGAAGTTCATGACCCTGGTGCGCGGGGAGGAAGTCGGTTGGACTACGCTGGTGCGCCTGGATGACAGCGAATGCGTGACCACCCCGGCCAACCTGACCCCAGCCAACAGTTGGTTTTTGCTACCCAGCAACCCAGAGCAGTTCGGCTCCAACCTCTACACCTTCACCACCGCCAACCCCGCCAGCAGCCGCAACTCGGCTCTTTGGCTGCCAGAGTTGCCAGAGAATGGCATCTATGAGGTCTACGCCTTCATCCCCTACTTCGACAACGGCCACCCCGACACCACAGCAGCCGTATACACGATCAGCGACGGGGCGGGCGAGACCAGCCGGGTCAGCCTCAACCAGGCGGCCAGCACCGCCACCGGCTTCCCCGGCTGGCTGTCACTCGGTCGCTACTTCTTCACCCAGGGGCGCGGCGCGCTGGTGACGGTCAGCGACTACTCGCCCGACGGCGGCAAGTCGCTCTGGATCGGGGCGATGAAGTTCATGACCATCGTTTGATCGCCAGCCACTAAACTAAAGGGCGTAGCAGTTCAGCCTCGCCGCCGGGCAACACCCGCCAGAGGTGCGCGGGGGCGACCTGGTGCTTGAATACGTCGGCAGCCGCGGCTTCGGCATCCACGCCGTCAAGCTGGCAGGGTGGGCCGAGGTGGGCGCGGCCATAGCGCAGCGCGATAGCCAGGGCGTGGAAGAAGTTGGGGTCGGCGGTAGAGAGGCAGCGCACTGACCAGCTACCGCCATCGAAGTAGCACAGTTCACCGCCTGCCAGCCGCCCCTGCCAGCTAGCCTCAAGCTCGCTATCGAGGGCGCGCACTGCTGTGCTACCATTCTCATCCTGGGCGACCACCAGCGTGTTGCGGTAGACACCAGGCTGCCCGGCTGCTGGTTCGCGGTAGAGGGCATAGACAGCCATAACGCCGCGTCGCCGCCTGCGCGTGCCGTCTCACTCATCAGGGCGATGTTGCTGCCAAAGAGGGGTAGATCGTCCGTCTTCTGTCCGGCAGACTGCTGCTCGTGTGTGCCGTTGCTGCCGTTCAGCCCAGGCGCGGCCAGCGTAGCAGGCTTCCGTTGGGGGACACGGCGCACGCGGCTGCTGGGCCGCACTGCATGGTCGCCAGCCAGGGTGGGGCGGGCGGGCTGTGGCACGCTGCTCGGCTCGATAGCGGCTGGCTGCGGCACGCTGCTCGGCTTGATAGCGGCTGGCTGCGGGCTGGCACTGCTCGCGCCACCGGCCTCAACCAGGTAAGCCTCGTTCGCGCCCAAAGGCTCGGCAGCGGGGTTGCTGTAGAGTTGGCGCAACTCCTCCAGCGTGCGGCGACCGTCGCTCTGCACGCCAGCAAGGGCCGAGCGTACCTCCTCGAACGGGGCGCGCAACTCCTCAAACGGGGCGCGCAACTCCTCCAGGGGGCCACGTACCTCGGCCATCGAGGTGAGGAACTCTTGGCGCAGGCCATCCGTCTCGCGGCGCAAGTTGGCGATGGTATTGCCCAGGTTGCGTAGCACCCCAGGTAGCCGCTCCGGGCCGATGAAGACGAGGGCGACAAGGGCAATAATGATCATTTCGGGGATGCCAATACCGAAGAAGCCGCTATCAAACATGGCGAAGTTGACCTTTCCAGCCACCTACTAGCCTGATTATACCACATAGCGACCAACCCGCCCAGCCGCGCAGGTAAAAGTTGGGTTAACTCTGCTCACGGCCCCGGCCAGCCAGCCGCTTGCACAACCCGCACCAGCCGCTGGCCCACTCTGCAAGCAGCTAACCCCCAATCCCGCCTGTTCGCAAACCCGACAACAGGATTGACACTGTTTGTTCGCAAGCCACTGGCGGGTTCCTGCCGGTATAGGCCAGCAAGCAGCCTGCCGTTTGCGCCATGCAGCGCAGGAGCATCACTGACCTGGAGTTTTGGTAAGGATTTGGTAAGGCTTGTCAGGTGGTGCGGGCGACGGTTTTCGGGCCTGAACGCCGCCTATTCGCTTCAACTGCGCCAAATGCGACTACTTCTCGCCAGCGGAGAGCGAAATTGCAACTAGCTATTGACAGCAAGGGCAATACCATGTAGAATAGTAACAGCATAGGTGGCACAGAAGCTGCTTTGTGCTTCCACGAAGCGTAACAACGCTATGTCCACTTACGTTAAGGACAGTAGCCGGGCGTAATCTTACAACTAACCCGCTGTCCTCGCTGGATGAGGACGTACTAACTTGACGGGAGGAGTACCCAAATGTCACATTCTCGCCTGTACAAACTCGGTCTTATCGTACTCGTTCTCACCCTCATCTCGACCACCAGCATCGCCCTCGCGGGCGGCCCCAAGGGCGGCCAGCCGGTCGCCTACACTGGCACCCTCTACGATAGTGCCTTCCCCGCCCAGGTCGCGACCACCGGCACCGGCTGGGCGGTGGGCCGCAGCGGCAACAGCGGCGTGATTCTCAAGCAGGCCAGCAGCGGCACCTGGAACGTCGCCCAGAGTACCGGCGGCGACCTGCTCAACTCGATGATCATGACTAACGCCAGCAGCGGCTACGCTGTCGGCAGTGGCGGCAAGATTTACGAGTTCGACAGCGGCTCCAACGCGTGGAAGAAGATCAAGAAGACCCCCACAAGCAGGAACCTCAACAACGTCAACCTGGGGGCCAGCGGCTATGTGATCGCCCTCGGCGACGCTGGCACCGTGCTGATCCGCTGGGATGACGGCAAGTGGTACAACTACCCCAACACTCCCACCTCGACCAACGCCCTCTACGGCGGCATGATGGTCGCTAACGGCACTAGCTGGGCGGGCTTCGTCGTCGGCCAGAACAAGACCGTCTGGCGTTGTGACTGCAACGCCACCGTGCAGAACTGGACGGTGATCAACACTGGCATCACCCAGACCCTCGACTTCAAGGACATCTATATGTCCGACCTGACCAACGGCTACGTGGTCGCCACCGACGGCACCCTGGTCAGCGTCACCAACGGGGTGTGGGCGGTAGTACCTGGCATCAACGTCGGCAGCGGCAAGGCGGTCATTGACTTCCGTGGCACTGGCGGCTACCGACCGAGCGGCGCACTGCCTGGCGGCTTGCTGGCTGGCTCTGCACGTACTGCTGGCTTCACCGCCATCGCCCCCCTCGCAGCCACCGCCTCACCCACCGACACGATGGTGCTGGTTCTCGGCAACGACCCGATCACCGGCGCAGGCAAGACTGTCAGCATGGATCGTGGCGGTAGCTGGTCAATCAACAGCATGGGTACTACGGCCTCGATGACCTATATGAAGCAGGACACGAGTGGCTTGATCTGGGCAACTGGCGATAGGGGTACTCTTATTGTGATGGATCGCGGTGGCTCTTGGTCTATCAACTGAGCTAGCCTTTCCAGTCAGTGACAGAGAAGGCACCTCTTATCGAAGTTCGACAACTGTACCCACAACTCAAGGAGGAACAGATCATGTTCAAGTGGCTTTCGCACCTCGTTGCCCTACTCGGTGGCAACCCCGACCTAGATCGCGGTGGTAGCTGGGCTATCAACAGCACCAACCCCGAACCAGACCGCAGTGGGGGCTGGCAGATCAACTAAGCTAGCCTTTCCAGTCAGTGACAGAGAAGGCACCTCACAGAAGTGTGGGGTGTCTTTTTGACGAAATGTGGACAAAGCTATTGACAAAACCAGGAACAGTGGTATAATACGCTTATCGAAGTTCGACAACTGTACCTACAACTCAAGGAGGAACAGATCATCATGTTCAAGTGGCTTTCACACCTCGTTGCCCTACTCGGTGGCAACCCCGACCCAAACCGCAGTGGTAGCTGGGCTATCAACAGCACCAACCCCGAACCAGACCGCAGTGGCGGTTGGTCTATCAACTGAGCTAGCGACCAAGTTAATTACCAACCTGCTGCTCTGGCAAACTTGCCAGGGCAGCTTTGCTGTCGTTCAACCTGCGGTCCTGGTACTCAGTACGAATGGCTATCGAAGCCTCGTATGCAGCACGCGCAGCCGCAAGATTGCCTAGAGCTTGCTGTGCAAGACCAGCTTCATAGTAGGCACTGGCTGTCACCAAAGGGGCTTCCACCTTCTTAGCCAGTCGTAGAGCGTTCATAGCGTAACCAAGTGCGGCATTTGGTCGGCCAAGTGAGTTGTAGTCTGCCGCCAGGGAGTTCATAATGATAGCTTCTCTCAGCAAATCACCGATCCGAACAAAGCATTGCAGTGCCTGCTTATGATAATCCTTTGCCATCTTGTACTGGCCGATTGCCAGATAAGTTCTACCCATGCCAGCTAGGACTTCCCCACGCTCCAAAGGATCATCTGTATTAGCAAGGTCTGACAGTGCTTGTTTATGGTAGGCTAGTGCAAGGTCATAGTTGCCATCCGCTGTATAGTCTACCCCTAGCAAGCTGAGAGCAGACACATGACCCTTTGCGTCGCCTACATTCTCGGCTATGTACAAAGCACGCTGATGGCTCGCTAGAGCTTTGCTGCTATCGCCGATGCTTAGGTAAGCGATACCCAAGTCATTTAGTACCTCTATCTTACCAATCTGATTACCCACCTGCTCTGCAACTGCCAAAGCTCTATGATGATAAGCAACAGCAACCTCCAGTTGACCCAAAGCCACACTTTGAACACCAAGATTGTTCAACAATGCTCGTTGATTGTCTAGATCACCAGCTTGCTCACTGTAGTACAAGGCACGCTCAGTGTATGACTGTGCCAGGCGCATCTCACCAAGCTTCAGATGAGCAAGTCCTAGATTGACCAAACTGCGTGCTACAATAGTGTCATCGCCATTCCGCTCCGCCGCCGCTAGAGCCTGCTCATAGTAGCCCACTGCCTTACGCAGGTCGCCGAGGGTGGCGTAGATCACGCCGAGGCGGTTGTAGATGCCACCCAGCCCGCTGTAGTTGGCGGCCTCGGCAATTGGCAACGCCAAGTTGGAGTAGTGGGCGGCCAGGGTCGGATTGCCCAGGTAGTAGTAGCCTACGCCCAGGTTGCTCAGCACCTCGGCCTGGGCCTCCTGGGTGATGGCGGCCAGCGAGTTGGGGGCGGCCAGGCGGTTGAGGATTTCGATCATCGTCGCCGCCCCGCCCCAGAGGAACATCCGCCGCGAGAAGGGCATACTCTCCTTGCTGTCTACCACGCGGTTGATCAACTCGTAGGCAGCCTGGAACTCGCCCGCGATGGTGTAGTGGTAGACAGCTTCGAGCAGCGGTTCGAGGTCGCCGACAGCGCGGGGCGGGTCGAGCAGCGGTTGCGCGCTGTAGTGGCGGGCGGCGGCGACGTGGTACTGCCTGCGCCGTTCGATCAGCAGCGTGTTGTAGGCCACCTCCTGGGTGAGGGTGTGGCGGAAGGCGTAGCGGCCATCATCCTCTGGCAGCAGCAACGCCCGCTCAACCAGCAGCACGAGATTGTGGGCCTGGGCCGCCGCCTCGTCCAGGGCCGCCAGCACAGTGGGCTGGAAGCTGCGCCCCAGCACGCTCGCCACCTGCAAGGCGCGGCGGGGGCCGGGCGGCAAGCTGTCGATACGGGCTGCGATCATGCCCTGCAAGGTGGGCGGCACCTCCAACATCATCTCACCCGCCATGAACCGCCAGCCACCCTGCTCGGCGGTCATCCAGCCGCGCTCAATCAGGGTGCGGATGAACTCCTCTACGTAGAAGGGGTTGCCCGCCGCCCGCGCCAGCATGATCGCGCTCACTTGCTCTGGCAGGGCGTTGGTCGCCAGCAGGTTGGAGAGCAGGTCGTCCACCTCGCTGTCGGTCAGCGGTTGCAGGTCGAAGCTCTGCATCGGCAGGCTGGCGGCCAGGGCGCGCACCCGCTCGGCGGCGGCACCGTAAGGGCGGCTGGTGCAGACGAACAGCAGCGGCAGCCCGGCTACCAGCGGCAGCAGCAGCGGCAGCATCGCCAGCGTCGGCTGGTCGGCCCAGTGCAAGTCCTCCAGAGCAACGAACAGGGGGCGGCTGGCGGTGGCGGCCCGGAGCAGGGCAGCGACGGCAGCAGCGTCCTCAGTGGCCTGCTCCTCAGGGCTACGCGGGCCAGCCTCTGCCGCCACGCCGATCATCTGGCTGATCGCCGCCGCTTGCCCCTCGCTCAGCCCCAGCCGGGCCGCGCCCGCCTCAAACTGGGCCAGGGCCAGCGCACCATCGCTGCTGCTGATCGCCAGCAGGCGGCGGATCACATCCTGCCAGGGCTGGTACTCGCGTTGCGCGCCATAGTTGAGGCAGCGGCCACAGAGGGTGGGGATCGCCGGGTCGCCAATCGCGGCTACGGCGGCGGCCTCGTCCAACAGGCGGCTCTTGCCCAAGCCAGCCTCGCTAAAGAGGGCGACGATGCGGCCCCGCCCGCCCCGCAGGTCAGCCACCGCCTCGGCCAGCGCAGTAGTCTCCAACTCGCGGCCAACCACCGGCGAGTAGAGGCCAGGCAAGCCGCGCCCAGTGCCAGTCTCCTGCTCGGCGGCGACCAGGCGGTAGACCGAGACCGCCTGGGCCTTGCCACGCACGGGAGTGCTGCCCAGTTCGTGCCAGACGAACTGCACCCGCGCCTGCTGGTAGCTGCTCTCGCCCACCAGCACCTCATTGCGCTGGGCCATGCCCTGGAGGCGGGCAGCAAGATTGACCGCATCGCCCATCACGCTGTAGGCGCGGCCCAGGCTGTCGGCCCCAAAGCGGCCCGCAACCACCAGCCCCGTGTTCACCCCAATCTTCATCGCCAGCGGGCGGGAGAGCAGGTGCGCGTTACGGGCGTTGTAGTCTGCTACCCAGCCCAGCATCCCCAGGGCGCAGCGGAGGGCGCGGGCGGGGTCGTCCTCATGGGCGCGGGGCGCACCAAACAGCACCATCACCGTGTCGCCCATGTACTTGTCAATCGTACCATCATAGGTAGCGACCACTAGATCGAGGCCGGAGTAGGTGGTATCAATCAACTCACCGGCTCGCTCTGGCAGCAGTTGCTCGCTGATCGCGGCGAAACCAGCGATCTCGGCGAACAGCACGGTGACTAGCCGCCGCTCGTCTTCGGGTGGGGCGGTCAGGGGGGTACCGCAGTGGCGGCAGAACTTGAAGCCGGGCGGGTTCTCGGTCAGGCAGGTCAGGCAACGCAGCAACGCACTTCTCCTCCTCACACTCACAAGCTAGTGTAACATATAGCGGCAAGTTTTGCACCATCGTTGCTGCTTGCCAGCCCCAGTTGCCGATCTGCTGGTAGTCTGCTACAATCTCGGCAAGCAAGGAGGTGAGGGATGAAGCTAGGATTGAGCCTGGGCTACTGGGGGGCGCGGCCCCAGGACAGCGTAGCCCTGGTGCAAGAGGCAGAGCGGCTGGGCTTCGACTCGGTGTGGACGGCGGAGGCGTATGGCTCGGACGCGATCACCCCGCTGGCCTGGCTGGGCGCGCTAACCAGCCGCATCAAGCTCGGCACTGGCGTGATGCAGATACCAGCCCGCACCCCTGCGATGACCGCGATGACCGCCGCCACCCTCGACCTGCTCAGTGGAGGGCGGGTGCTGCTCGGCCTCGGCGTGTCTGGCCCGCAGGTAGTGGAGGGCTGGCATGGGCAACCCTACGGCAAGCCGCTAGCCCGCACCCGCGAGTACGTAGAGATTCTGCGGCAGGTGTGGGCGCGGCAGGGGCCGCTCACCTATGCGGGCGCAGAGTACCAGATACCGATCAGCGGCGGCAGTGGCCTGGACAAGCCGCTCACCCTGACCATCCACCCAGAGCGCGCCCGCATCCCCATCTACCTGGCCGCCCTCGGCCCGAAGAACGTCGCGCTGGCGGGCGAGATCGCTGATGGCTGGCTGCCAGTCTTCTACGCCCCAGCACGAGAGGGCGATATGCTACCCGCCCTGGAGGAAGGGCTGGCGAAGCGCACACAAGGGGCGGAGTTCGAGATCGCCCCTACCGTCGCGGTGATCCTCGGCAACGACGTGGCCGCCTGCCGCGAGAAGGTGAAGCCGACCCTCGCGCTCTACATCGGCGGCATGGGCGCACGCGGCAAGAACTTCTACTTCGACCTGGCGGCCCGCTACGGTTACGCGGCGGCGGCCCAGGAGATACAAGACCTCTACCTGAGCGGCCAGAAGCGCAACGCAGCGGCGGCAGTCCCCGACGCACTGGTAGACGAGGTAGCCCTCTGCGGCCCCAAGGAGCGCATCGCAGTGCTACTCGGCCAGTGGCGGCAGTCGCGGGTGACAACCATGGTGTGCAGTGTCGAGCAGCCAGAGAGCCTGCGCGTGATGGCGGAGTTGCTACTCTAGCCTGGCTATGTGTAAGCGCAACCGTTGCCCCACTCATTCGTTATTGAGGTAGAAAGCATAGATTGAGGTGCAACTTTGCAGATTAGATATAAACTGGCGACCCGCTTCCTGCTCACCCTACTCGTCCTTGCCAGCCTCACTGGCGGGCAGGCCCAGGCGGCGGGCGAGATCAGCTTCCCCCAGACCGGCTTCAGCCTGGCCGACACGCATGGCTTCCTCAGCTATTGGCAGGCACACGGTGGCCTGGCCCAGTTCGGCTACCCGATCAGCCCCGAAACCAGCGAGGTCAGCCCAACCAATGGCCGCCTCTATATCAGCCAGTGGTTCGAGCGCAACCGCTTCGAGTTCCACCCAGAGAACAACGACCCCTACCGCGTGCTGCTCGGCCTGCTGGGGCGCGACCTGGTGCGGGGGCGCGCAGGCACAGCCTTCCAGCGGGCCAGCGACCCGCAGAACAGCGCGTGCCTCTACTTCGCGCCAACCGGCCACAGCCTCTGCAACTCCTTCCGCGTCTATTGGGAGCAGCACGGCGGTCTAGCTCTCTACGGATACCCGATCAGCGAGGAGTTTGCCGAACGCAGCAGCGACGGTAAAACCTATACCGTGCAGTACCTTGAGCGCAACCGCTTCGAGTACCACGCGGAGAACAAGGGGACGCAGTACGAGGTACTACTCGGCCTGCTCGGTACCCAGATCAGCAGCTACCCCACCCCGCCCCTGGCGCAGTTGGTCACCACTACCCTGCTGATCCCCGACCGCTTCAAGGACAACGACCATTGGGCGAGACCGCACAGCCTCAGCGGGCCGCTAGGGATGAAGATCAGCCTCTTTGCCACCAGCCGAGGGCCGCGCCTGCTGGCATTCGCGCCCAACGGCGACCTCTTTTCAGCCAACACCCGCAACGGTGAGGTGGTCGTCTTCCCCGACCGCAACCACGACGGCGTGACCGACGATGCGCGAGTCTTCGTGGACAACGTAGCGGAGATGGACAAGCCACACGGCCTTGCCTTCCACAAAGGCTACCTCTATGTTGCCAGCGAGAAGGGGGTCTGGCGGTTCGCCTACCAGGACGGCCAGCTAGCAGCCAGCGATGCGGGCCAAAAAATCGCAGACCTGCCCAGCGGCTACAGCCAGGGGTTGGCAACCGGGGTCAATCACGACACCCGCAGCCTGATCTTCGGCCCCGACGACAAGATGTACGTCAGCATGGGGTCGGACTGCGACCTGTGCGAGGAGGGCGACCCGCGGCGGGCAACGATCATGCAGTTCAACGATGACGGCAGCGGCGGGCGCATCTACGCCAGTGGCCTCCGCAATGCGGTTGGCCTGGACTTCGACCCGCGCAGCGGCCAACTGTGGGCCGCAGTCAATGAACGCAACAAGGCGGGTAACGACTTCCCACCCGATTATCTGACCCCGATCCACAAGGGCGACTACGGCTGGCCTTACTGCGTCGGCAATCCGCCAAGCTCTGCCAACCTCCAGCCCGACCCGGCCTTCGGTAAGCCCACCGACTTCTGCAAGGGCAAGGAAGTCGCCGCTGTCGGCCTGCCAGCGCACATGGCCCCGCTGGGGATGCGCTTCTACACTGGCGGCGCACACCTGCCCGCCTACTATGAGAATGGCATCTTCCTGGCAATGCACGGTTCGCTGCTGCACGAGCCAATCTACGGCTACGAGGTGCGCTTCGTCTCTTTGCGCCCTGGCGAGATGAGCAAGGGGTCGCAGGTGGCGATCAGCGGCTGGCTGGTCAATGGCGAGGCATGGGGTCGCCCAGTAGATGTGGCCTTCGGCAAGGACGGCGCGATGTACATCAGCGACGACGCGGGTGGGGCGATCTATCGCGCTACCTTCAACAACTAAGGAGCAACCCTGGCATGGACATCCTGGATCGGCTGCTGCTGCATGATGCTGACACTACCCGCCACCTGCTGCTACTCTGCCGCGACTTGAACGACGAGCAGCTAGACTGCTACTTTGACCTCGGCCAGCAAACCTTGCGCGAAACCTTCAGCCACATGATCAGCAACATGGAAGCCTGGACAGACCTGCTCTACGAACGCCCGCAGACGCTGCCGCTGGACAGTGGCCTAGGGCAACGCAGCATCAGCGGGCTGCTTGAGCGGCTGGAGCGGGTAGCACCACAGTTCGCTGCCATCGCGCGCAAGTTGCAGGCCGAGGGGCGGTTGGACGATAGCTACGAAGACTTGATCAGCCAGCCACGCGCAAGAGTTTTGGTGGCACCATAGTTCACCTGACCAGCCATAGCATGAGCCACCGCGCTGAAGTGCTGCACCTGATGGGGCGGCTGGGCGTGGCCGACCTGCCAGAGGGCGATGCGCTTAGCTGGGAGGCTGGCTATCTGGTGCAGCAGGAGGCATTGGCACAAGCTAGCGGCGGGGACGCAGGCTCCGTACCGCCCGCTCCATCTCTGCCACCGCTGCTGCCGAACGCTCCTCGGTGAGTGGCGTGTCATAGTAGGCGGCAAGGTCGAGCGGGCGACCGAAGATTACCCGTAGGCGGGCCGGGCGCACAAAGCGAGCCATCCCCGGCAAGGCGCGGTAGGTGCCGTCGAGGTAGGCGGGTACTATTGGGCAATGCAGCTTGACCGCCAGGCGCACGGCTCCGTTGTGCATCGCCAAGGGCGTACCCTCGTTGCTAAACGTCCCTTCTGGGAAGATCATCAACACCTGTCCCCCCTTCAGCACGGTGAGTGAGGTTCGCATCGCCTGCGTATCCTTGAGGCTGCGATCCACAGGGAAGGCACCGAGGTTAGCGACCAACCAGCGCACTACTGGCACGCCCCACAACTCTGCCTTCGCCATCGTGTAGATGGGGGTCGGTCGCATCGCCCAGCCAAGCAGCAGCGGGTCGAGGTTGCTGCTGTGGTTGGCAACCAGAATGTAGGGGCCAGGCGGCAGCCTGCGCTTGCCCCGAATGGTGGTCGGCAGGTAGAGGCGGAAGATCAGGGTCAGCAGAAACTGCATCACCCGGTAGAGAGCAGGGTTGATCGTCGGCAAAGGTGGCCTCGCTGGTTGAAGGTGGGACAGCTTCTATTATACCACCTATCCTGACAACCATTGGCTTGCGCGCTGCCGTGCGTCTCTGGCAGAGGGCAGAGGCAGCCAGCCACATGGGGTTGCTGGCTACGCCCCTTGCCGCCCGCCCCCGAAACAGGTACAATAGGACAGACCAGCCAGGAGAGGACGATGAACGCTACGCCCGACGAGGAGAAGCTGCACCAGCGCGTGGAAGCCCTGCGCCACGAGATCGAGCAGCACAACTACAGCTACTACGTGCTGGACAACCCTACCGTCAGCGATGCCGAGTACGACCTGCTGATGCGCGAGTTGCGGGGGATCGAGAACCGCCACCCAGAGCTTGTCGCCCCCGACTCGCCTAGCCAACGCGTGGGCAGCAAGCCGCGTGAGGGCTTCGAGCAGGTCGTGCATCCAGTGCCGATGTTGAGCCTGAGCAACATCTTCAGCGAGAGCGACCTCCGCACCTGGGCCGCCCGCGTCTACAAACTGGCAGGGACGCAGCAGTTGCAGTTCGTTGTTGAGCCAAAGATTGATGGGCTGGCGATGGCGATCACCTACGCCGACGGCCAGTTTAGGCGCGGGGCGACGCGGGGCGACGGCGCAGTAGGCGAGGAAGTCTCTGCTAACGTGCGGACTGTCGCCAGTGTGCCGCTCAAGTTGCGCCGTAGGGGAGAGCAGAGCGGCAGGCTGAAGCAGGAGCTAGCGGCTTTCGAGAGCCAGCCCCCCCAAGCCGACGAGCATAGCCAACTCAGCCTGTTCGAGCAGCAAGCTGGTCGGCAACCGAACGCGGCAGCTATTGGGCCGCAACCAGTGGACAGCGAGCAGCTACAATTCAGCATAGAGGTGCGCGGTGAGATTCATATGAAGCGCAGCGCGTTCGAGCGGCTCAACCAGCGGCAGTTGGCGAAGGGTGGCCCCCTGTTCGCCAACCCGCGCAACGCCGCCGCCGGTTCACTGCGCCAGCTTGACGCGGCGATCACTGCCAGCCGCCCGCTTAGTTTCTTCGCCTACGCTATCGGCTACCAGAGCGGCTGGCGACTGCAGAGCCATATGGACGAACTGCAACTGCTCACCGATCTTGGCTTCCGCACGGTAGACCACACCCTCTGCCACTCACTGGCCGAGGTCTGGGCTGCCTGCGCGACCTGGCAGGAGCGGCGTAATGCATTGGACTACGAGATAGACGGCGTAGTGATCAAGGTCAACGACCTGGCTATCCAGGCCCAGCTAGGCTATGTCGCCCGCGACCCGCGCTGGGCCACCGCCTACAAGTTCCCCGCGCAAGAGGCAACCACCAGACTGCTGGACATCGAGTGGAATGTGGGGCGCACGGGCAGCATCAACCCACTGGCGATCCTGGAAGCGGTCAGCATCGGCGGCACTACCGTCAGCCGGGCTACCCTGCACAACGAGGACGAGATCAAGCGGCTGGGCATCATGATCGGCGACGTGGTGATCATCAAGCGGGCGGGCGACGTGATCCCCAAGATCGTCAAGGTGATCGAGGAGCGGCGCAACGGCAGTGAACGCGAGGCGAAGTTGCCCCACACCTGCCCCGCTTGCGGCACGCCTATCGAGCGGCCCGCTGGCGAAGTGATCGCTTACTGCCCCAACCCCCGCTGCGTCGGCCAGTTGAAGGAACTGGTCGCCCACTTCGCCAGCCGCGACGCGATGGACATCGAAGGGGTCGGCTGGAAGCTCGCCTTCCGCCTGGTCGAGACTGGCTTCCTGCGCGACGTGGCCGACATCTACTACCTGCGCGACCGCCAAGCAGAGTTGCGGAAGCTGGATCGCATGGGGTCGCGCATGGTGGACAACCTGCTGCAAGCTATCGAGGACAGCAAGCAGCGGCCACTCGCCCGCCTGCTGTTCGCCCTCGGCATCCGCCACATCGGGGCAGAGACCGCAGGGCTGATCGTCGAACGCTTCCCCTCGCTCTACGTCTTGATGAACGCCGACATCGCCAGCATCGCGGCGGTCAAGGGGGTGGGCGAAGTGGCGGGCCAGAGTGTCGCCGACTACTTCCGCCAGCCAGCCCACCGCGACTTGGTGAGCAAGCTGGCAGCGGCGGGGGTGAAGGTAGAGGAGAGCGCAACCGAGCAAGCCGCTCGTAAGGTAGGTGGCCCGCTGGACGGTCAGACCTTTGTGCTGACTGGCAAGATGGACAGCATGGCCCGCCCAGCCGCCGCCGAACTGCTCAAGTCGCTGGGCGCGCACGTAGCCGACAACGTGAGCAAAGCAACCAGCGTCCTCGTTGCGGGCGCGGACGCTGGCAGCAAGCTGACCAAAGCCAACCAGCTAGGCATCCGCGTGATCAGCGAAGCCGAGTTCCTCGCTCTGCTCGAAGAACATGAGCAACTTGCCCCACCGCTTGAAGGCGCGCAAGAGGGTGTTGTATGAACCGCAGCTACTCCTTCGACCAGGCTGCCAGCTATTACGATCAGGCCTACGGCTACCCAGCGGGCGTAGAGGCACAGGCAGTCGCTGCCATCCGCACCGCCTTCGCCCTGGCCGCAGGCGAGCGGGTGCTAGAGGTAGGGGTTGGCAGCGGACGGCTAGCTGTGCCACTGCAAGTCGTAGGCTACCGCTATCACGGTCAGGACATCGCGGGTGCGTTCATGCACCTGATCGCCGCCAAGCTGCCCGCTCCCCCCGCCCCACGCACGGGAGAAGTCAGGGCGGGGGTGCTGCTGACCCAGAGCGATCTCAGTGCGCTACCCTACCAGGCAGCCAGCTTTGCGGGCGCATTGGCGGTGCAGGTCTTCCACCTGATCCCCGACCTTGCGCCTGCGATTGCCGAGTTGCAGCGCGTGTTGCGCCCTGATGCTCCGCTGCTCGTCGTCAACGACGGCCACCCCGACAACGTGGATATGCGCGGGCGGCTGACCAACGCGCTCAACTACTTCCTTGCCGCAGAGGGCTACGTGAGCGACGAGCGGCAGCCAACCTTTGACGAGGCTACCGCAGCCTTTGTTGCAGCGGGCGCGACGGTGGAGACGCTCCGCCCCTTCGCCTGGTCACTGACGGTCAGCCCCCGCGCCTTTGCCGTCCGCCTGGCCGAGCGACAGACCAGTAAGCTGTGGCACGTGCCAGAGCTGATCTTCAGCCGCGCCCTCCGCCGCTTCTACAACTGGCTAGCTGTGGACTATAAGGGTCGCCTGGACGAGACGTTCGAGAACCCACGCACCTTCGTGATCAAGCGTATCATCTTCCCCCAAGCAGGAGCGGATAGGCTGGGCTGAGGTGGGGTATAAAGGAGGCTAGAGGGTGAACTACAACTACGACCGCTCGGTAATGTACTACGACCAGACCCGCGCCTTCGCCCCTGGTGTCGAGCAACGGGCGGTTGCAGCCATCGCTGCCGCGCTCAGTTTGGCGGTCGGGGGGCGGCTGTTGGAGATCGGGGTTGGCAGCGGGCGGCTGGCTCTGCCGCTGGCGCAGGCGAGTGACTACCGCTATCATGGGCAGGATATTTCCGCTGGCATGATGGGCAGGCTGCGCGAGAAGCCCAGCCCTAAGCAGAGGATTATGCTGACGCAGAGCGATGCGGCGGCGTTGCCCTACCAGGCCGGGAGCTTTGGCGCAGTGCTGGCCGTCCACGTCATGCATTTGCTGCCAGATGTGGCGGCAGCATTGAGGGAGGTGCGGCGCGTGCTAAAGGCTGGTGGTCGCTTGATCAGCGTGCGTGACAACCTGCCCGTTGGCGATGACCTGGGCGCGAAGTTGGAGGCGCAGATGGCCCTGTTCTTGGGCGAGGAGGGCTACGCAGGCGATAGCCGCCAGCAGTCAAAGGGGAACGTGACGCTGGCGGCATTGACAACGGCAGGCGCACGCGAGGTGCAGAGCAGCGTTGCCTTTGGCTGGACGCTAACCACCAGCCCACGTGCTGCCTTCGCCATGATCGCTGGGCGGCAGACGCGTGGGCTGTGGGCCGTGCCAGAAGACATCTTCCAGCCCGCACTGCTGCGGCTCGGCGGCTGGTTGGGCGCAGAGTACAGGGGGGTAGTAGACGAGCCGATCCCCCAGGAGCGCAACTTCGAGATCATCACTGCGTTGTTCTAGAGAAGGAGGGTTGGAGATGGCAAAGTCAGTAGCCTTTGATCGGGCGGTGGACTATTACGATCAGACGAGGGGTTATGCCCCCGGTGTCGAGCAGCAGGCAGTGCGAGCGGTGGCCGACGCGCTCAACCTTGCGCCTGCTGACCACGTGCTTGAGGTGGGGGTTGGCACCGGGCGGGTTGGCTTGCCACTCAGTCGGCTTGGCTACCGCTATCATGGCGTAGACCTCTCCGTGCCAATGATGCTGAAGCTACGCGAGAAGATGCAGCCGGGTGACCTGCTACCCATCGTACAGGGTGACGCAACCATGCTGCCCTATCGGAATGCTGCGTTCAAGGGGGTGGTAGTGGTACACGTCTTCCACCTCGTCTCTGATGTGCGGATGATGGCCGCCGAGATCAAGCGCGTGTTGCCAGCGGGCGCACCGCTGGTCGCTATTGGTGACAGCCGCAGCAGCAACAGCCAGCACGACCTGTTGGACGAGCTACACGATAAGATGGACGATCTGTTGACCGCTGCGGGCTATCAAAAGGTGGAGGAAGCTAGCAACTCGCCCCGCCGCAACTGGCCCAACGTGCTAACCATCTTGCAGGAGATGAGCAGCCAGCCGGTTGCCGACTACACTGCCTTTAGCTGGCAGCAGACGCGCACCCTCAGTCAGGCTTACGACTGGTTTAGCCGCCGCATCTGGAGTGGGCAGTGGGAGATTCCCGACCAGTTCTTCAAGCCTGCGATCCAAAAGCTGGGCCAATGGTTGCAGGCCGAGTATGGCGACCGCCTGAACGAGCCGGTTACTGACGAACGCGAGTTTAAGATTACGAAGGTAGTATTTTAATGAAGAAAGCGATAGTCTGGATCGGCATTGCGATCAGCCTAGTGTCCCTGGTGCTGGTCTTTACCCAGCAGAGGATAGATTGGGGGCGGGTGGGTTCGTCGTTGCAGACGATCAACTGGTGGTGGATGCTGGCAACGCTGATCCCTTACGTGCTGACTATCGCAGGCAAGGTCTTCCGCTGGCGGGTGCTGCTCTACCCCGACAGGCCGCGCCTGAGCAAGCTGAACAACGGGCTGCTGATCAGCTACCTGTTCAACATCGCCCTACCCGCCCGCCCTGGCGAGGTGATCCGCGCCTACTACGTGGCCGAGATGGAGGGCATCAGCTTCGTGCGCCTGCTCAGTACCATCTTCGTCGAGAAGGTGCTAGACATCCTCACCCTGGTGCTGCTGCTCGCGGCGGTGCTGCCCTTCGCCCCACTGCCCAGCGAGTTGCAGGGGCCAGCTCTCTTTCTTAGTGTGCTGTTCTTCGCCCTGTTCGTAGTAATTATGCTATTCGCGCTCAAGCCGCAGCTTGGTATGATGGCGGTCGCTTACGCCACTCGCCCGCTACCTGCCAGCATTGGCAGCAAGATAAACGGCATTGCCGAACAGGTGATCAAGGGGCTGGAGCCGCTGGCTAACCCGCGCCTCACCCTGCCGCTGGTCGGTTGGTCGCTCTTTACCTGGCTGACCAACGCTGGTACGACCTTGACGGTGGTGCTGGCGTTTAACCTGCCAGTGCCAATAATTACCGCCAGCCTGCTGATCACCATCCTGTTCAACCTCGGCATGAGCATCCCCACGCAAGGTGGCCTCGGCATCTTTGAGTACATCGTCACCCTGATCCTTAAGCAGGTGTTTGGGCAACAAGACGACAGCGCAAACCTCAGCTTCGCCTTCGTGCTGCACATCATTGGCTACCTGCCACTAGCTATCGTCGGCTTCGTAATCATGCTGGTCGAGGGCTTGAGTTGGGGTAGCCTGACCAGTGCGGCGGGCAGCGCGAACAAGCAGGTTGAGCCGCCCGTAGCGCAGGAGGTCAAACGCGTTGCTTGAGTTCAACGAGCGGCTGGTTAGCCCCTTGCTGCTGTTCGCTCTCCTGCTACTCGGTGTTACTAGCTACTTTGCGCTGCGCTGGTGGGAGCGGCGCACGCGCCTCCACGCTGCCTCTCTGCCACGAGAGCGGGGGTTGGCAGGGGAAGTATTGGCGGTGGGGGGGTTGGTGCTGGCCTGGGTCGGCTTCTTCTGGCAACCGCTGCTCAGTAGCGGGGTGTGGCTGCCACGCGGCGGCGGCGACTTCACCTCCTTCTACTATCCTCTCTATAGTTTCGCCAGCCGTTCGCTGTACACGGGCCACCTGCCACTCTGGAACCCATCGCTCTACGCAGGGATGCCCTATGTGGCCGACTTGCAGACAGCAGCCCTCTATCCGCCAACGCTGCTTGCGCTTGCCTTCGGCCAGTTCAGCTATGGGCGGCTAGAACTGCTGGTGGTCGTCCACTATCTGTTTGCTTCAATAACCATGTACCTGTTCCTGCGGCAAGGCTTGCGGCAAGGGCGGGCGGCTGCCATCCTCGGTGGGATCGCCTTTGCCTACTGCGGCTTCATGACCGCCCACTTCGGCCACCTGCCGATGGTACCAGTCGCCAGTTGGCTGCCGCTCAGTATGCTGGCGGTCACAAAGATGCTGTCAGCAGAACGGGCAAACCCCCAGCTTGACTCCCCCTCGCAAGGGGGAAGGGAACTGAACAATCGCGCTCTTGCTGCGCCTCCAAGACGGTTGCGCTGGGCGGCAGTGGGGGGGGTTAGCCTTGCGCTGGGGGTGCTGGCGGGCCACCCGCAGATATTCTTCTACTGTGCGCTGACCGTCGCAGCCTGGGCAATCTACCTGATCGCCAGCAATTGGCGGCGGCCAAGCCACAGCAACAGGCAGGTCATCCTCTACAATCTACAATCGCTGCTCCCTGCTGGGCTGATCTTCGGCCTGCTCGCTCTGCCACAGTTGCTCCTCAGCAACGAACTGGGCGGCGAGTCGATCCGGGCTGGCATTGGCTACCAACAGGCAGCGACCGACTTCAGCACCGCCCCGATTGGTCTGGTCAGCCTGCTACTACCCCGCGTCTGGGGCAGCAACCCACAGAACTACTGGGGGGTAGACACCTGGGCCAGCACCGAGACCTGGGCCTACTCCGGGGTGATCACTTTGCTGTTGGCGGGGTTGGCGGTGGCTGGTTGGCGCAGGGCGGGGGAGCGGGGTGTTGTTCTTTTTTTCGCGGGGCTGGCCCTGGTCAGTCTGCTGCTAACCCTGGGTGGGCAGACGGTGCTGTTCGGCTGGCTGTTCGAGACGATCCCCGGTTGGAACAGGTTCAGGGATGCCGGGCGGCTGCTGCTCCCCTTCAGCTTCGCGTTGGCGACGCTGGCGGCTCTAGGAGCGGGACGGCTGCTAGCCTGGACTGATCCCAGCCCGACTCTGCAAGGGCAATCGGAGGGTGGGACGAAGGCGGCACTCAGCGGTATGTCGTTCGGGTTGCTGGTGGCGGCCCTGCTGCTCACCCTGCTGCCGCTGCCGATCTTTCTGCTGGGGGTGACGAGTGGACAGAATCTTGAGCGCACCATCCCCTTCGTCAACGATACGCTGCTGCTGATCCTCTGGCTGCTGCTCAGTGCTGGGCTGCTGTGGTATGCGCGGGCAGGCAGAGGGGCGACAGTGGGGGGGTTGCTGATCGCTCTGCTGGTGGTTGACCTCTTTTCAGTCAACGCTGCCTTCAACCCCGGCACGAGCGACAACACGTTGGGCTTCCAGCACGCCGATGCAGTTAGCTTCCTGCGGAATGGCACTGACCGCTTCCAGAACCGGGGTGAGGTCTTTCGCCTGGACAGCGATACTGGCATCGGGGCGGTTTGGCAGCCGAGCCTGGCGGCACGGGCTGGGTTTGAGGATAGCGGGGGCATCTACAACCCGCTCAAGCCGAGCCGCTACGACGAGCTGTGGAACAAGGCACGGCAGGATCGCAATACCGCGCTCTACGAGTTGTTCAACGTCAAGTATGTGGTGGGGATGACGGATACACGCAGCGTAGTGGGAGCAGGCTTCATCGCCGATAGCAAGTTGGAGAAGGTGTTTACCAGCACTAAAGGATTGGTTCTCTACTACAATCCTGGGGCGTTGCCACGTGCCTACATCGTGCATAACTCTGACATCCAGCCGCTGGCTGATCAACTGTTTAGCAAGCTGACCGGGCCGAGCTTCAACCCACGCAAGGCCGTGCTGTTGGAGAGTGGGGTGGGGCTACGCGGTACGCTAGAAGGCAGCGCACGCTACGCCGAACTGAGCGGTAGCAACCCGAAGACGGGTGAGGGGGCGACAATACTTGGCTACGGCCCAGAGCAACCCGACAGCCTGACGGTCAGCACCACGCTGAAGGAGGAGGGCTACCTGGTGGTCAGCAACGTCTACTACCCTGGCTGGCAGGCGACGGTGGACGGGCAACCAGCAACGATCCAGCGGGCTGACTACGCTTTCCAGGCGATCCGCCTGGCCGTTGGACAGCATACCATTGCGCTCCACTTTGTGCCGCGCTTGTGGCAGGCAGGGCTGGTTAGCATGGCAGGGGGAACGCTCCTTGCGCTGCTGCTGCTACTCTGGCCGGGGCAATGGTGGCCGCTGCGGGGGCGAAGACAAAGCGAGCGATGACGCGCCGGGCGTGCTAGTGCGTAGGTTGCGGTAGCTGTCCAACGATATGCGCTAGCAGCTTACTTCTTGCGACCCGCCAGCACCCGCACTGCAACTCCACCGACGATGGCAATCACCGCAACGACTGCAAGGATGAGCAGGAGGGTGTTGTCGTTCTGCGCCTGCCCAGTCGAGGGCTGCGTATTATTGACCGTGCTGGGGTTGCTGGTCGCGCCACTATCACCGGCGGCAGGCTGCCTACCAGGGTCGGTTACAGCAGTGCCGGGGTCTGGCTTAGTGCCGGGATTGAGGCTGGCAATGGTAGCCGTCGCCTCGGCAGCGGTGATCGTCGGGGGCAAGGCTGCCCGAATCGCTTCAGCAGTAGCCACCGCTGGCGGCAAGGCTGCCACTGTCGCTGCTGCTGACGACCCACTGAGGGCAGCGGTGGCTACGATGGTCGGGCGGGGGGGGAAGGGGCCAGTACCAGTCGGCAGCCCCGGCGGGATCGTGGGCAGCCCTGGGGCGGCGGTTGGTGGGAAGGTGGGCAACCCTGGGACTAGGGTGGCTGTAGTGGTTGGGGTAATGATCGTCTTGCCAGGGGTGACAGCAGGCTCACCGGTCACCTGCGGTGGTGGCTGGGCATTCGGTTCGCCAGTTGACTGCGCTAGCGGCACTTCGACCGTCGGCAAGGCGGTTGGCACGGGCTGCTGCGGCAAACTAGCGGCAGCCACCCCCACTGGGGCAACCGGATTGCTGCTCGGTGCGGCGATCTCAGGGGCAGCGGTAGCAGGCAGGCTGGCTTGCGCGGTATTAGTCGGCTGCGGCGTGTCAGTTGGTGATGCTGGTGGTGCCGTCGGCAGGGGCGGTGTGCTAGTTGGTGGCAGCGGTGTTTGGGTAGCTGGCAGGGGTGTTTGCGTAGCTGGCACAGGGGTTACGCTGGGCGTAGGGGTGTTGGTCAACACATCGCTGCCAACCTTGCCGCCGTCCTTCGTCGCTTCAGGGCTGGGCATAGCACTGCCGCCTGCACTAGTTGCCGTTGGGCTGGCGGTTGGCAGGGCGGGGTTGCCCCCGACAGTTGGCGTGCTGCTAGCCGCGGGGCTGGCCTGGGCAGCGATAGTGCTGCTGGCCGTGGGGCTGGCCTGGGCAGCGGTAGTGGCCGTTGGCTGGGCGGGGGTGCTGGTCGGTAGCTGGCTAGCCGCCCCCTCTACCGCATAGATCAGGTAGGCGGGCTGGCCGTCGGCCCCATTGAGCGCACTGCCATATGGCAGGTAGTAAGTTTGAGCGAAGTCGCTACGGTTCTCGATCACCAGGCTGCCAGTGCCGCTGGGGTTGCCAGGAGCGAAACTAACGCTGGCCTGCACCCGCCCACCAACCAGAGCGGTTAGCAGATTGCTGCCGAGCGGACTGCTAGCGGGCAACATCCCGCTGCTGGCGGTCTCAACAATGCGCTGGGCGGCCTCGTGCGTGGCAGTGTGCCACTGACCGTCGCCCATATACCAGAGGGCTGCCGCCACCTGCTCTGGGCTGCTGCTGGCGTAGCCCCAGGTGATGCCATAAAAGAGGACATTGCGGAGCCGTTGATCGGGCAGGATGGGGGAGAGGGCAAGGCTGCTGCCCCCTGTGCCGCCGAAGCGCAGGCTGTAGCCGACGACGCGGATCGTAGCAGAGGAGTGGGCAGCCAGCGGCACGCTCACCGCGTCAGGCGAGGCAGCCGCCAGCGTTCGCCCATTGGTCAGCAGGCTAAGGCTGAGAACGAGCAGCAGGGCGGCAGCAAGTCGGCGGTAGAACGTGGCTATCGGCAAAAAGTATCCTCCAACAATCTAGGTAAGGGCGGGTACGACCGCTCCCATTATAACGCACCGCTCGTGCATAACGCAACAAAGGATCGCCAGATCAGCGGGTGAGGGCGAGATTGCGCGGCACCTGCACTCTCATGCGCGTCCCCTCCCCCGGCTTACTCTGCAAGCTGAACAGGCCGTCGATCTGCCGCGCCCTCTCCTCCATGCTCTTGAGGCCAAAGCCGCTATGGTCGGTGGCTACCACCTCCCCAGGCACGAAACCGCAGCCGTTGTCCAGGATCGTCAGGCACACCTCGTCCTCATCCAGATCGAGGCTGATCTTTACGGTCGTGGCCTGGCTGTGCTTGAGGACGTTGTTGATCGCCTCCTGGGTGATGCGGTAGAGACCCGCCTCAACCGGGCCGCTGAGGGTGGGCAGGTCGGGGCTGACATTGACCGTGACTGCCATCCCCCCCTCGTTTGCCGCGCGCTCCCCTTCTTCAACCAGGGCGTGGGGCAGCGAGTCGCCCGCCGAGGGCAGCGGGTGCAGGTCAAGGATCGAGCGGCGCAAGTCCTGGAGGCCACGCCGTGCTGTGCTATCGATCTTGTCCAACCGGGTCAGTGCGTCGTCCATCCGCGAAGGCTGGGCTTGCAGCATCGCCGTAGCCGCCTTGCTCTGGATCATAATCGAGCCGAAGCCCTGGGCTACCGTGTCGTGCATCTCGCGGGCCAGACGCGTGCGCTCGGCCATCAGAGCCACCTGCACTGACTGCTGGCGCAGACGTTTTTCGGCCTGCTGGGCCTGGGTAGCAGTGCGCTGTTGGAGGTGAGCAAAGTAGAGCAGCACGATCACCATAATGATGATGCCCACCAGCCCAGTGACGGTTGAGTTCAACGTGCTGCCGCCCTCAGGACTGAGCCAGGCAGCCAGCAAGTAGAAGACTATCGACAGGCAGCCGATCAGCAGCACTGCCCGCTCGCTGATCAGCACTGCTGCCAGGGTGACAGCGATAGCGTAGCCCAACACCGACGACTGGTCGTTAGATTGGAAGACGGAGGTGGTGGTTAGCAATGTAGTAGAGCCGCAGGCGAAGTAGCAGGCGAAGGTGAGATTGTAGCGGGCAGCAAGGATAGTAAGCAGGCCGCAGGTGATTGCCAGGCCCAGGCTGGTGAGGATCAGTGGGTCGCTTTTGGGCAAGGTCGCCAGGCCAAAGATGCCCACCGCCAGGGTAGAAGCACCCAGTATGTAGACAATCTTGCGTATTGCGTTCAGGTCTCCGCCATAGATTCGCACGCCAGACACCTCCGCTCTACCGAGGATTTAGCCACTCAATCCCATACTTACATTATAGCACAGTGAGCCTGAGGCAAGATCGATCAGAGCAACAAGCAAGCCTCTGCTGCCAGCCAGAATAGTGCCTCGCGCCCAGCGTGGTGCGCCCAGCCCCGCCCATCCCAGGTGTCGGTGCTGAGGTCGTCGCCACCATAGAGCAACTGGGCAAAGCTGACCCCGCGAAAGCGGGCGACAGCGAAGAAGGCCGCTGCCTCCATCTCCACCGTCGCGCAACCCTCTGCCCGCCGCATCGCCACCTTCGCTGGGGTCTCGC
>JBBROH010000012.1:0-40167 GCA_038229595.1 Chloroflexia bacterium
CAAACTACGGCCCCAACCATCTCGATCCTACCGCAGAGCTTGAGCCGGGAACGATCCTGATGGTGCCAGGAGCCAACCAGCCAACCCCCACCCCCCTGGTCACTGCCACCAACGAGCCAACCCCCACCGTTGCTGAGGTGGCTAGCAGCAACGAGGGTGGCGGCAGCAGCGGTGCCAATGAGCCAGATGCTACCGCCACGGCCAAACCGCGTAGCACCGCCAAGCCGAGTACGCGCAACGAGTGCAGCAGTGACCAGAACACCAAGAAGCCGGGTAGCGACCAGCCAAAGAAGCGACCAGAACCCGAACCGACCGCCACTCCCAAACCGAGCAGCAGTGGACGTACTACCGGCCACTTCATCTGGCCCGCCGATGGGGTGATCACCCAGTACTACAGTTGGCGGCACAATGGGCTGGACATTGCAGAGCCAGCCGGTAGCTCGATTGTGGCGGCGGATGGCGGCACCGTGTCTTACGCTAGCTGGCGCAGCGATGGCCTCGGCAACTGCGTGATTATCGACCACGACAATGGCTACCACACTATCTACGGCCATATGCTACGCCGCCCCGCTGTCTACGACGGCCAGCGCGTCTCCCGCGGCCAGTTTATCGGCTATGTCGGCTCGACGGGCCATAGCACCGGCCCGCACGTCCACTTTATGATCAAGATCGACGGCGTGACCCGCAACCCCTTGCGCTACCTGCGCTAACCCAGGCTGGATGCAAGCTGCCAGGGGCGGATCGCTGACGATCCGCCCCTTTTGGGCTAGCAGGTGGGCGCAAAGGGGCCACTCCTGCCCACTTGTTGGGCTAGCAGGGCGGTCAGCCACCCGCCTGTTGACGCTTGCACACCGCTGCGTATCTACCCAGTCAGCGTGCCATTACCCAGTTCGCAGAGGCATGGCACAAGAGAGAACCCGCCCTGTTGCAGAGCGGGTTTCTTTGTTGCTAGCAGGGGTCAGTTCGGCTCAAGGGGCGGGGGTGACGACGGCTGGCAGGTCGCCACCAGCCGCTGCTGGGGCGACTGGGGCTGCCGGGGTGGAGGGTGGAGGAGGGGGGGTCGCACTGGCAGCGGCCTTCGGCTTGCCGTAGTTGGCGGGCAGCGTCTTGGCCCCGTTGGTGCCAACCAGGGTGCGGTTATGGGCTGGCTCGTAGTGGCTGTTCAGCGTTATGGTGTCCAGCAGCTTGCCGTTCGCGTCGTACACCTGGCGGCTGATCGTTGCGTCGAAGCCATCCTGTGCGTGTTCTACCAGCACTTCCTTACCCAACGGCCAGCTAGGTTCGGCCTCATAGACCATCGCCTGGTCGCTCTTGACGTACTTAGTGACCTTTGGTTCGCTGACCACGATCTTCCAACCAGTCTTAGTGCCAAGCAGGTCGAAGTGAACCATCTGGTCCTTTGACACGAAGCTGCGGACGAGCAGCCAGTTGCCAGTGGTGTTCTTCGCCTTGAGGTCGGTGTCATACTGGTAGACGGTTGCATCAAGGCCGAGCCTACCCAGCGGCGGCCTGCCGTAGGTGCCGATCCAGTACATATGGCCGCGCCGCTCTACTACCTTGAGGCCCGTCCACCAGGCAGTCTGGAAGAAGGTAGTAGCTACCTGACAGATGCCGCCACCGACAGTGGGGATGGTGCTGATGTTTGCCCCGTTGCGGACGATAGCGAAGCCAGTGTGGAAGCCGTTGGCCTCGTCAATCGGGCCGAATGCGTCGCTTGCGCTGTAGGTGCCACCAGGGGGGATCGCCGTCTCGTTGAAGTTGTTGGTGCCGAGCGTCACGTTGTAGGCGCGATCTACCGATGATGCCTTCAGGCTGGTAACGGCACTGGCGAGCGTGTCAGGGAAGGCGATGGGTTGGCTGAGGTCATAGCTAGGCGCAGGGGTCAGCTTGAAGGCGACTGGCGCAGCACTGCTACCGGCCTGCAACTGGCGGTTGATCTCGGCAGCGGTGGCGGCTATGTCCATCTCGCGGCCAGCCTTCGGCAATAGGGCAGCAAAGGCGCGACCATCAGCCCCAATGCGGTAGAGACCTTCGCTGGGGGCGAGCGCGGTCAGGCCAGAGATCACCTGCAACTTGGCCTTCAGCACATCTTGCTTGAAGCTGATCACAGGCTTGCCGTTCTGCCCGCTAGCTACGTCGAGCATCACCGCCATCTTGACCCCCACGATGTTCCAGGGGCCACCCTCGTAGTTCAGCTTGAAGCCGGTTTGCAGCAGGCTGGTCGCCTGTGCCTGCGCCGGGGCAAGGTCAGCACTGCTGACAGCGGGGGCAGACACCTTGCCGGGCAGGATCACCTTGCGGTTGTCAGTGGTCAGGTTGTCGTTGATCGTCTGCATTGCCGCGTCCATATCCAGCACGTGACCGGTCTGCTCTGGCAGGATGTTGGCGGTAGCGGCAGTGGTGTCGATCTGCAAGCGCGCATCGTTCGCCGCAATACCCACCTTATCGGCCAACGTCTGCAAGAGGGCGCGCACCCGCTCCTGGTTGATCGTCACCTGCGCGGGTGCGTCCAGGGTGGGTGGGATGATGTTGACCAGGGCGGCCACTTCCGCAGTGCTGAGGGTCTGCTCTACCGCTCGGTCGGGATAGCTGAGGGTGAAGGGTTGCAGCACTTTGGCCGCGATCTCCTCGGCAGTGGCCCAATTCTGCTCGGTGAGTGGCGGGCTTTGCTCGCTTATCACTGCCGCCACCGTGCGGACTGCTGCGCCAGGGGTGGTGATTATCGCCGCCAGCTGCTCCACCGTCGCCTGCTCGTCTAGATTGCGGCCCGTCTGCGAGGGGACGCGCTCTAGCTTACCAGCAGGGCTGATGCTGAGGCTGGCAGAGGTGGCAGGGCGGTCGATCTCCTGGTGCAGATCGGCCAGGATCAGGCGGGCGCGGCTCTCGTCATAGTGCCAGGTGTGGCCGACGCTCTGGCCGCCATTCAGGGCTTGCCACTGCGTCCCCAGGTCGGCAAAGAAGTTGCCGCTGCGCCCTACCTTGACCGCCTCGGCTATTGCTGCGTCAGCGTCTACGTTGAGGCCAAGCTCGGTGCCAGAGATAGTCTTCTCTTTGCCGTCGTAGGTAAGCTTGATGGTCACGGCTTGCTGCGCCTGCTGGTTCAGCACGGCCAGGCTAGCCGCTGCTTCGCCCTTGCTCTTGCCGCCGAGGGGGACGCTGCCGACGCTTACGCCGGGGAAGATTTTGTCGCTGTTGACCCACTGATAGCCCAGCATAGCGGCAAGCAGGAGGAAGATGACCAGGAGCGGGATGGCAAGCAGGGCGACCGGCAAACGCCGCGCCCCCCGCTGCGCTGGTAGCTCCAGGTTGGTTGTCGTCACACGGTCGTTGATCATCTGTATCTGCGCGGTGGAGACCCTGCGTTTACGCACGGGGAGGAAACCGCGCCCTCCTAAGTCCCTCAGCAGGGCGTTTCCTTGCACCCGGCTGAGACGTGGCTGCTTGACAATGTTTGTTGTATATGATATGCTATTCGTATGGACAGAACGATTGTGCTTATCCTCAACCCCAGCCCCGAACAGGCAGCGGTCATGTTGCAAACGATGCAGCAGTCCACTGCTTGCTTCAACGTGGTGGCCGAGGAAGGGTACAAGGTGGGCATCTTCAATGGGGTGGAACTGCACCGCCGTACCTACTACCCGTTGCGGGCAGCCTACCCCGAACTGCCCAGCCAGCTTGTGGTCTCCGCCCGCATGAAAGCAACCGAGGCGGTCAAGTCCGCCCTCACTCACCAGCGTAAGGGCCGCCGTACCAGCCAACCGCGTGCTACCCTTTGCCCCATCCGCTACGATATGCGTAGCTACTGGGTTAAGTGGGAGCGGCTGACTTGCAGCCTTGCCACCGTCGCCGGTAGGGTAGAACTCGCCTTCGTCGTACCTGCGCACGCCGCCAAGTACACCCTGGGCAAGGTTGCCAGTGCCGATCTCGTCTACCGCAAGGGTAAATGGCGGTTGCACGTCGTTGTTGACGTACCCAGCCCCAAGATCGTACCGACGGCTGACGTGGTGGGGGTTGACCTCGGTCTTGTTCTTCCCGCTGTCACCAGCAACAATCACTTCTTTGGTGAGCGTAGCTGGAAGGAACTTGAGAACCGCATCTTCCGGTTGCGGCGTAAACTGCAAGCCAAAGGCACAAAGAGCGCGAAACGGCATCTGCGTAAGCTCTCCGGTAAACTGCTGCGGCAACGCCGTGACCATGACCACGTACTTAGTCGCAGGATAGTTGATCACACTCCGCCCGGTGGCACGATTGTGGTGGAGAACCTGACCCACATCCGCGCCCGCGTCTCGCAGCGGCATGGGCAGCAGTCCCGCCGCTTGCACTCGTGGAGCTTTGCCCAACTGCGGGCGTTCCTTGAATACAAGGGTGAGGAGCGCGGTCAGCGGGTGGTAGCGGTTGATCCGCGGCACACCAGCCAGACGTGCAACCGCTGTGGTTACACGGCCAAGAGCAACCGCAAGTCGCAGGGTGTATTCATGTGTGGGCAGTGCGGTTATCAACTTAATGCCGACCTCAACGGGGCTAGAAACGTCCGCGATAAGTACGTAGTACAACTTGCCCGCATCGGTACATCCTTTGCTGGCGGGTCGCTGTCAGACGGCCTATCGTCTCAGGTCTCGCAAGAGACTTAGGGACAAGCCCCCGCATTTATGCGCGGGGTTTCTGACTCTTCAGCCTCCAACGGTGCAAGGCAGAGCGGCAACCAGAAGTAGAAGATGCTACCCCAGCCCGGCCTGCTCTGCACCCCCACCTGCCCACCCTGCAACTCGATCAGGCTGCGCGTAATCGCCAGACCGAGGCCGAGACCCTCACCGCTGCGCTTCTGGGTCGCCAGTTTGCCAGTTTCCTGGTGAGCCACGCTGTAGAACTGGTCGAAGACGCGTTCTTGCTGCTCTGGGCTGAGGCCCGGCCCGTCGTCGCGCACCTGGACTAGCCCCTGTTCGCAGCCGTCCGAGCCAATCCCCCGCCGCAGGGCGACGCTGAGGTGGCCGCCCTCTGGCGCAAACTTGTTGGCGTTGAACAGGAGGTTGAGCAAAGCCTGCTCTACTCGCCGCTTCTCTGCCCGCACGTAGATCGGTTCGTCACCCAGGTGAACGCGCAATTCCTGCCGCTTGGCCTCGGTGAGCGGGCGCAGGTGTTCGGCAGCCTCCTCAACCACTGCCCGCAGGTCAATCGTGGTCGGCACGATCTGCAACCGCCCGGCCTGCAAGCGGGCGAGGTCGAGCAGGTCGTTGACCAAAGCGATCAAGCGTTCGGTGCTGCGGTTGACGTTCGCCAGCAGCTTCAGTTCGGCTTCGCTCTGTGGCACAGCCTGCAAGGTGCTGATCGAGGTCTTGATCGCGGTGAGCGGGGAGCGCAGTTCGTGCGAGACGATGCTGAGGAAGTCGCGCTCCATCTGTTCGCGGTTCGCGCTCTCCTCCGCCTTCGCGCTCGCCCGCCTGCTGCGCTCTGCTTCGGCGTAGAGGGCCTGCCGTAGGGCGACCGTCGCCAACGCCGCCAGACCGAGGGCGTTGATGTAGACGCTGAGGATGCCCAGCAACGGTACGTCGTCGCGCTCCAGACCGAGCCAGTAGAGTACCGCGCTGAAGATGAAGGTGGCCCCCACATAGCCGAGGCTGGTGATGATGCCGAACTGGGCGGCAGCAGTGATCACCAGGGTGAAAAAGAGGATGAAGAAGACGCTGTGCGCCCGCCCAGTGAGCATCACCGCCGCCCCCGCCGTCAGCCAGTCTAGCAAGAGGATAGCGAATACAATGCGCCGATTGTTGTACCGCCGCTTGGTTAGCAGAAAGAGGGTGACGAGCAGGTTGTAGGCAACGGCGGCCATCGCCACCACTGGCCCTGGCAGGTCGAATGGTGGACGCGGCAGGTGGCCGATGAAGAAGCTGAGAGCCAGCACGGTCAGCACGCCCAACCAGCGCACCGTCAGGCTCATGCCCTCTAGCGAGAAGCCAGATCGCTCGTCGAGAGTGACGAGCAACTGCCAGCGGCCCGTAGCAATGTCGCGCAACCAGAGCCAGAAGCTACGCGCCTCCTGCTGCCACCGCCCGCCCTTGCGCTCCGTTCGTTCGCCCATCATTGCACCTTTGCCCAGTTGAGGCTATAATTGTAGCATAACCCGTCAATCGTCTCTCCTGCATCGTGCGCGGGAGCGGCAAGGTAAATGTGAAAATCTGAACAATCATTTGGTATAATTGTACCAAAGCGAACAGTTGGAAAGCAACAGAAGGGAGTCTGAGCTATGGACGGTATGGCCGAAGTCTACATGAGCGGGGTGTTGATCGCCTTCCTCTTTTTCATCTTCCTGATCCTGCCAATGATGGTGGAGAACCGCAAGCGCAAGCGGATCATCGCCAAGCTGGCAGTAGGCGACCTGGTGGTGGCCTATGGCGGGCTAATCGGCAAGGTGGTGGGCGTATACGAGAAGGGGCTGCTGACTGAAGTCGCTCCTGGGGTGCGCGTGATCCTCGCCACCAGCCTGGTGATGCGCCGCGTCACCCCGCAGGAAGCGCAACTAACCGGCGCGGCAGCCTACCTCGGCGCAACGCCAGATGATGGCAAGGCCCGCGAAACGATTGCAGATTTGGTAAGTGAAGTACCTAATCCCTACAATTTTGTATCGGGTGCGGAGGTAGTAAGAGTGGCTGCTGTAGGGCAGCCGCGCAAATCCAGTTCGCCAGACAAGAACCTCTAGTTACGCTCTCTAATGGTGGTAGGTAGTCGCAGGCGGGACGTTGGCCCGCCTGGCCCCACTTTCGTCGTATTATATAGTGGCCTGTCAGCAACAAGGTACAGTGATGGCAGCAGCAGAACCAACTCCACAGCAGCTAACTGAGCTTACACCGAAGCAGCAGCCTGCCAGCAGCACGGTGCTGGACTTGCTGCGCCCGGTGCTGGTCGTCACCGCTATCGTCTGCCTGATCGAGCTTGTCTTCCAACGCGGCCTCTCGCGTATGGGCAACTCGTTGACGATGAGTGGCGTAACCGGGCCGGTGGTGGATGCCTTCTTCTTTGTTGACCGGGTAACCGGGATCAGCCTCAACTTCGCGGCCCTCTTTCTGGTCGCCAGCCTGCTGCTGCTCGGCTGGCAGGCTCTGCGCGAAAGGGGTAGCTGGCGGCGGCTGCGCCTGACGATCTGCGTCGGCGTGCTTGCGCTCGTGCTGTTCAGCCTCTGGCTGGCCGCCTCGCGCCTACTCTTTGGCGGCAGCTATGCGGCGGGCCGCGGCTACCAGGTGTTGGCCTTCGCCATGATCGCCCTCGTGCTGCTCTACGCCATCGTCGCGGCGGTAGACTGGCGGGCGCGGCTGATCTTCGCCACTATGCTAGCGGCCTACGCCTGCTCTGCCTACAACGTGCTGGGCCAGGAGTTGCTGCCAATCGGCAAGGCTGGTGGGGTGGATTGGGTCTACCCGCTCGGTCAGTTGTTCGTTCTTGCTGCCCTCGGCATGATTTTCGGCTGCTACATCCTGCCGCTCGGTCGGCCTGATCGGCTAGCGGTCGGCCTCAGCGTGGGGTTGATGCTCCTCTTTGCTGGTCTGCTGTTCGCGCCGCTCAAGGTGGACGTACCAGCCTACATCGCTATCTTCAGCGGCGGCTACCAGTTCTTCCTGCCCCCACCCATCTACATCCTTGTGGTCGGGGTGGCGGTTTACAGCATCGCGCAGGCGTTGCGCGGGCCAGCAAAGGGTTGGCTAGGCAGCACGCCACTCGGCCTCGGCTTGCTGCTGATCGCCATCGGTGGCTACGATCTCAAGCTAGACATCCAGTTTATGCAGGCAACCCTCGGCCTGCTCCTGCTCACCGGGTTCATCGAGTTTGAAGCGCAGTGGGGGCGGCAAGTTAAACAGAAGGAGTGATCATGACTACACGCGACGAAGCAGCAGACCAGTACGGCTTTGAGACCAGGGCGATCCATGCGGGCCAGGCACCCGAACCAACGACCGGCTCAATCCAGGTGCCGATCTTCCAGACCTCCACCTACGTGCAGGACGCGCTCGGCCAGCACAAGGGCTACGAGTACGCGCGCACTGGCAATCCAACGCGCACTGCATTGGAAGCGGCCCTCGCCAGTCTGGAGGGGGGCAACTTTGCCCTCTGCTTTGCCAGCGGCCTTGCGGCAGAGACTACCCTGCTCTACCTGTTCAAGCCGGGCGACCACATCCTCTGCGCCGACGACGTGTATGGCGGCACCTACCGCCTGTTCGTGCGCGTCCTCGCTGAATACGGGCTGAAGTTCGACTTTGTGGACATGACCGACCTCGCCCTGGTTGAGGCGGCGATCAAGCCAGAGACGAAGGCGGTTTGGGTGGAGACCCCCAGCAATCCCCTGCTCAAGATCGTGGACATTGCCGCCCTCAGCCAGATCGCCCACGCGCACGGCGCACGGGTGGTGGCCGACAACACGTTCGCCTCGCCCTACGGCCAACAACCGCTCAACCTCGGTGCCGACATCATCGTGCATAGCATGACCAAGTATATTGGCGGCCACAGCGACCTGGTAGGCGGCGCGTTGATCCTCAACGACGCAGATGACCACGAGCGGCTCACCTTCTTGCAGAATGCGATTGGGGCTGTGCCGGGGCCGCTGGACTGCTGGCTGGCCCTGCGCGGCCTCAAGACGCTGGCGATCAGGATGCGGGCGCATGAGCAGAACGCAATGGCGATCACCAACTTCCTGCTAGAACACCCTGCCGTAGAGCAGGTGATCTACCCCGGCCACCCATCGCACCCCCAGTACGAGATCGCCCGCCGCCAGATGTGCTGCTTCGGCGGCATGATCTCCTTCCTGGTCAAGGGTGGGTTGGAGCAGGCGCAGCGGGTGGTGGAGAAGACGAAGCTGTTTGCCCTTGCCGAGTCGCTAGGCGGGGTCGAGTCGCTGATCGAACACCCCACCAGTATGACCCACGCCAGCCTCGCTGGTTCGGCCTACCTGCCGCCTGCCAATCTGATCCGCCTGTCGGTCGGCATCGAGAGCCAGCAGGACTTGCTGGCTGACTTGGCGCAGGCCTTGGCTTGAGCCAGCCGCCCCGGACGCTGGCTAGAAGTTAGCTAGCGTCTGGCGGCCAGCGAAACCAGCGGCGATCTCGTGCCACCAGCCAACTTCGGGTTCGCCAAACAGCCAGCAGAGGTAGACCATGCGGCCCAGCCGATAGGCAGGGAAGTCTAGCAAACCGCGCTCCAAATCCTTGAGTTCGATACCCATCTCCAACAGGTGTTGGTAGTCGGCGCGCAGGGTGCTGGCCGCCGCCTCAACCTCGGCCAGCAGGGCTTCGGCGTGGCGTGCGCTACCGTTCTGCCGCGCCTTCTCGGTGATCGCGTCCAGTTCGTCCTGGCGGGCTACGATGCGGGCGCGGGCCTGCCTCATGCTGTAAAGTAGGCTACTAACGCGGGGCAACGCCTCGTTCGCCTCACGCACTGTATAGAAGCGGCGCACTTCTTCGCCCATGTTCATCCTGGCCTGACCCTCCTTGCCGCTATTATAGCACCATCTTGCCATAAGTGTTCGGGCTAGCGGGGCTGGGTAGCGGCTGGGTGGCAGCGGATCAGCGCAGCAAAGCAGGGTGGCAGGCTACTACTGCGCTCTGGCTAGCAAAGGTGGCAACCACGTGATATGTGGAGGGTGCAGGTACAAAAGGGGAGCGCATCATTTGGATGCGCTCCGCGCTATTCACCTACCCTGACACAGCGGGCAAGGGGATGAAGTGGAAGGGTTAGAGGGAAGGGCGAGTCTCTGCGGTGCGCTCGATTGGCACGCCGACGCTGCTGCCCCACTCGGTCCAGCTACCATCGTAGTTGCGGACGTTGGGGTAGCCGAGCAGGTAGGTGAGAACGAACCAGGTGTGGCTGCTGCGCTCGCCAATGCGACAGTAGGCGATCACGTCGCGGTCGGCGGTGATCTCCTGACCCTCAAACAGTTCCTTCAGTTGCTCGGCGGGCTTGAAGGTACCATCCTCCTGCGCCGACTTCGCCCAGGGGATGCTCTTGGCGGTGGGGATGTGGCCTGCCTTCTGCGCGCCCTCCTGGGCATAGCCAGTCATGTGCATCAGTTCGCCGCTGTACTCCTGGGGCGAGCGCACGTCGATCAGGCGGGTGCGCCCTTCTTCCAGGGCGGCTTCAACCTGGCGGCGGTAGGCGCGGATGTCGTTGTTGCGCTCCTTCGCCTGGTAGCTGCTAGCCGGGTAACTCGGCATATCTTTGCTCATTGGGCGGCCCTCGGCTACCCACTTGGCGCGGCCCCCGTCCATCACCCGCACGTCCGGATGCCCATAATACTTGAACAACCAGAAAGTATAAGTGGCATACCAGTTGTTCTTGTCGCCATAGACGACCACTGTGGTGTCGTTGGCGATGCCCTTGCTGCTCATCAGTTGTTCGAAAGCCTGGCGGTCTACGAAGTCGCGCATGAAGGGGTCTTGCTCCTCCGTATGCCAGTCTAGCTTAAGGGCAGCGGGAACGTGGCCCTGCTCATAGAGTAGGATGTCCTCGTCGCTCTCCAGGATACGCACGTTCGCGTCCTGGTGGTGCTGCAAAACCCACTCGGTCGTGACCAGCACTTCGGGGTGGGCATAGCCAGACAGCTTGCTGTCCTGGGCGGGTACTTCGGTTGCAGTCATCAACACGTCACCTCCTCGTATAATCCACCCCGATTGTAGCAGCAAAGGGCTACTTTTGTCAAGCAAAGCTGTTTTTAGTACGCCATGCGGGTGGCGGCAGCTACGGTGAACCTGCCCCGCGTCCGGCTCTGGCTACTTGCTCCAGTAGTCGCCGATGTGCGCGTCAGCTTTGACGGGGACGAGGGTGAGAATCTTCTGGCCCGCCAGGATCATCTCCTGCTCCACAATCTGGCAGACGATCTCGGCTACGTCCTCGCGGGCTTCGACGATGATCTCGTCGTGTACCGTGTTGACGATGCGGGCGGGGTAGTCGCGCAGGCTATCGCGCAGGGCGACAAGGGCGTACTTGGTCATATCCGCGTTCGCCCCCTGGATGGGCGCATTCTTGGCCTGCCGCTCGATAGCCGCCCGCTGCGCGTTGAAGTCGGGGCTGGCGGGGTCGGGCTTGGTGAAGAAGCGTTTGCGCCCAATCGGCGTTTCGCTGTAGAGCTTGCGTACTCCTAGTCGCGCCGCACCATCCAGCCAGCGTTGCACCCCAGAGTACGCTTTGAAGTAGGTGTCGATCAGCCGCTTGGCCTCATCCACGTCCACGCCCAGTTGCACGGCCAGCGAACCCGGCCCGCGGCCATAAGCGAGACCGAAGTTGATCGCCTTCGCCTGGCCGCGCTGCTGTTTGGTCACTTCCTCAACCGCCACCTGGAACATCTGGCTAGCGGTTAGCTGGTGCAGGTCGCCGCCGCTGACGAACGCCTCGATGAAGGCGGGGTCTTCGCTGAGTTGGGCAAGGATGCGAAGTTCGGCCTGCGAGTAGTCGCAGGTGATCAGCTTGTAGCCCGCTTCGGGGATGAAGCACTCGCGGAACTCGGAGGTGGCTGGTATCTGCTGCACATTCGGCTCGGAGGCAGAGAAGCGGCCTGTGTCCGCCCCATGCTGATTGAAGTTGGGATGGATGCGCCCAGTCTTCTTGTGGATAAGCTGCAACATATTCTCGCCGAAGGCACTGAGCGTCTTCTCGTGGGTGCGGTACTCCAGCAGCTTCTTGACGGCGGGGTGGTCGAACTTGGTCAGCGTGCCTTCGCTGGTGTCTGGCAATGCCACGCCCAACCGCCCAAACACCTCGATCAACTGCTGGCCGCTGTTCAGGTTGATGCTGCTCACCCCCAGCATGGTCGCTTGTAGGGTGGCGGGGGCGAGCAGGGCGTGCAACTCCCCTGCCGCCTCGTCGCGTAGCACCTTGACTGCCTCGATGATGTGCCGCCACTTGGTCTCGTCGATCTTCACCCCCGCCAACTCCATGTCGCCGACAGCGGGGACGCACTCGAACTCCAGTTGGACGGTGCGCTCCAGCTTGTGCTTCTTCAACTGCGGCTTCTGGGCCTCCCAGATCGGAAAGAGGACGTGGACATCGCGGATCGCATACTCTAGCTGGCTCTGGCTGTAGGGGCTACCAGGGGTCATGCCAACAAAGCTCTTTTGCTCGGTCTTGTCTATCGGGCGGCCAAGATACTTGTTGGCGATATTCTTGAGGCTAACTTCGCGGCTGATGCCACTGGTTAGCACACGCTCGGCCAACATGGTGTCGTAGATATTGTTGAGGGCGATGCCAGTCTGCTGCATGAGCATCTTGTAATCGAACTTCGCGTTCTGCAAGAGCTTGAGGATGTCGGGATGCTCAAGTACGCGCTTGAGTGGGTGTACATCCAGCTTCTTGCCAGCATTGCTGCCGCCCGCCATGTCGAAGATGTAACCATGTTCGTGGGTGGCGATCTGGAGCAGGAGAAGGTCGTTGGTGAAGGGATCGAGGCCAGTGGTTTCGGTGTCCACCGCGATCACCGTCTCCTTGAGCAGCAGTTGGATCACCTCGGCCATGCGTTTGGGGTCATTGATCAGTTCAAACTCGGCGTTGTCCCACTCGCGCTCAGCCTCGGCTGGCTGCGCTGCTTGCTCGTCGGCTACTGCCGCTGGTGCAGCAGCTAGCACCGTGGTGGCGGGGCTGAAGTCGCTGTCGTCGGTGTCGCTATCATTGTCGTCGTCGTCCACCTCGTAGCTAGTCGCTTCTTCGCGCACCATCAGCGGGGCGGGGGCAGCGGGTAGCGGGAAGCTGGGCAGATAGGCGTAAACCCCGCCGCGCCCACTGTTGTCGCCCCGCACGCGCCCGTCGGCACCGAGGCTCGGCGCAGCCTGGTTGCCGTTGCCAGCCTTGTTCTGCGAGCCGTTGCCGTGCGCCTTGCCGTTGCCGTTGCTGCTAGCTGGGGCATTGCCGTTGCTGCTGCCACGGGTAGCCTGGGTGTAGATGTCGCGTAGTTCGAGATAGTATTCGAGCGGCAACTCTGGGTCGGCGGGGTGGCGGTCAGCGGTGGGGCAAGCGGCCAGATCGGGACGGTAGTAGCTGCGACAGGGTAGACAGTAGCGGTAGCGCACGCCGCTGATCGCCACCGCGCGACAGTGGGGACAGCGCACGGCTAGCCCGCTGGCGTAGCTATCGGGCAGAGCGAAATCCTGATCGCAATTGTGGCAGAGGGTGAGCAGTTCGGTCATGGCAGGCTTCCATTCACTGGGGGCGGGCGAAGTTTGTCTCAACCTAATTCTATCCAACCTGAGCCTATCCGTCAAGATCATTCCTGGTCAGCAGGCGTTCAAGTTTATGTGGCCTGCCTCCAGGGTGTTGGTGAAGTTGGCGGAGCTAGCCGTCTCTACCGACACCCGCTGTGCTTCAGATGCGCCCGCGCAACCCGGCTGCCACCCTGGAGTGGGTAGCCAATGCGCTCTCATGCAACTCTTATTTGCCCGAAGCCGTGCCTGGGTGGGCAATTTGTTATAATGAAGTAGTTGAAACAAACGCCGCCCAAATGCTGTCCTATAGGCGTAAAGAGACGCAAGCAACGCTGCTTTTGCAGCACCCACGTAGGAGGTTCCTTTAATGTACGGACTGATTTCCACGTTCTTCAATATCTACATCATCCTGATCATCGTCCGCTCGCTGTCCACCTGGCTCGGCCCCAGCATCCAGTACCAGCAGTGGTTCAAGCTGCTCGCTGCCGTTACCGACCCAGTGCTGGTGCCGATCCGCAACACGATGAACCAGCTTACTGGCAATCTGGGCATTGACTTCTCGCCCTTGGTCGCTATTGTGCTGCTGAATATCCTGCAAAGCATCGTCCGCAGCCTGCTCCGCTACTAACTGGCAGTCAGCCTCCAGCCCTCACCCAGCAGTGGGTGGGGGTTGTTGTTTGCCCGTGAGCAGCTACTGCCCCGCTGGGCGGCGGTCAAAGACCGAGGGCTGCACCTTATTCCAGTAGCGGGAGAAGCGGGTGAGGTCGAGCTTGCCAGGGTAGCGAGCGAAGTCGGCCTCTGGTAGCTCCTCTACCGTCAGGCTGCGCTCTATCTCGCCCAGGATCGCGCCAAAGCGGGGGCTGGGCGACTCGGTGGTGGCGACCTGGGTGGCACCATGTTCGCGGGCAAAGGCGACTACCTCTGCTGCCACGTCGCCGCGGCGGATCGTCACTGGCAACTCCAAGAGGCACTCGTAGATGAAGGCGACCCGCTTCAGGGTGATGCCCCACTCCTCTAGCAGCCCATCGTCCCAGACGAAAATCGCGGGCGCACCAGGATAGGCGGTCAGGGCGGGGCCGTAGGGATTGAGGTTGTCGCCATGCAGCCAAACAACTACTTTGGCCTGCGCTTCGATGCCAGCTTGCTGTTCAGCCATGGTTTCCTCTTTCCCAGTCTTCAAGGTGCCGCGTGTTCTTCGCTGACAGCAGCAACGGCTGGCTGCTCGATAGTGGGGTCGGCGGGGGTGTGCGCCTGTTGGCGGCGGGCCAGCCTGCGCCCCCAGGCGATAGCGGGCTTCTCCACTACCAGGTAGAACAGGTAGCTACTAAGAATAACCAATAGACCTACGCCGACGGTGTAGCCGAAGAAAGCGGCTGCTCCATTCATGCGTGGGAGCCAGGAGGAGAACTGCACGATCAGCGGCTCTTGCAGCAAGTAGAGGCTGTAGCTGAAGGCTCCTACCGCCGCCAGAGGTCGCCAGCTAAATACCAACTGGGTGAGGCCACTACTGCTAGCCGAGAGGAGCAGAAAGAAGAAGGCAGTGCCAATAAACAAATCGATCAGTGGCGACAGGTCACCCAGCCGCACGTACATATAGGAGTATCCCAGCCAGAAAAATACCACTGCCAACAGCAGGCTGGTGACAGGTCGGATTTGTTCGCGGTAGCGTACGACCAGGTAGGCAGCCAGAATGCCGAGGGCGAACTCGAACAGACGGCCAGGAGCAACCCAGCTTATCAGGCGGGTAAGGTAATAGTTGTTGTAGGGAGCGACTGCGCCCCAGCTTATTGCCCGCCAGGTAGCGGTGATCAGAAGTACACCACCGACCATGTTGAATATCCCCCAGCGGCGCGCCCACCAGATCAGCAAGGGGAAGCAGAGGTAGAACTGTACTTCCAACTCTAGCGACCAAAACGAGCCGCTAATTTGGGGGAAGTTGGGGTCGAAGGCTAGCGCAGCATTATGGACGAAGAACAAGTGAGTGGGGATGGCTGGTAGCGAATTAGTGAGAGGGGGGAACGCGCCACGCTGGTTTGAGCCAAGAGCGTGATAGAGCAACGGTACTACCACGCCCAGCACGGTAAAGAGCAGGATCGCCCCCCAGTATGGCGGGAGAATACGGAGAGCGCGCCGCACAAAGAAGTCGCGCAGGCGCAGTTCACGCCAGCCGTCGCTCTGCACCAGCGGGTAGGCCAGCACGAAGCCGGAGATGACCATAAAGAGGTTGACCCCGAACACGCCCCAGCTAAGCACCTGGCTGACATTAAGCGGGCCGAGCTTGAAAGCATAGGTGTCATTAAAGTACATCGAGTGAGCGGCCACCACCATCATTGCGGCAAACCCCCGCAGACCGTCAATGAAATCTAGCCGCTGCTTCAACTTACGCTCCTCCACTCGCTAGGCCGGTTCCCAAGTTCGGCGTATTCTAGCAGAGTGGCGGGCGGTTGTGCAAGTTTAGCGGCCATTACTTCTCTCCTTGCGCTCTAAGGTGCCGCGTGCTGCTCGCTGGTCGCCGCTACCACCGGCTGCTCGATAGTGGGGTCAGGGGGTGTGTGCGCCTGCTGACGACGGGCCAGCCTGCGCCCCCAGGCGATAGCGGGCTTCTCCACTACCAGGTAGAACAGGTAGCCAGCCAATATCATCAACGGTGTGAGTGCAACAGTATAGGTGAAGAAAGCCTGCCAGTCGCGCAGGCCACGCGGCAGCCAGCCTGCTATCTCTAGCAGCAAGCTGTCATGGATCAGGTAGAGGCTGTAGCTGAAGGCACCAACCCAGACTAGAGGCCGCCAACTAAATACGCGCTGGAGTAGCCCTGTCGCTGCCGCCGCCAGTACCAGAAAGAAGAAGCTCATGCCAATGGCAATGTCTACAAAAGGATAGAACCCACCCTGCCTGATGTAGAAGTAAGAGAAGCCAACCCATAGGCAGGCGAGGAACAGGGCAAAGCTGATCGCCGAGTTTACCTTGTCCCGGTAGCGCACCACGATCACCGCCGCCAGGATGCCGAGAGCGAACTCGAAAATGCGACCTGGCGCAAGCCACGACCATGCCTCCACCTGATTCCACTTCTTGCTGGGCAGAACAGTGTTAGCAATCATAATCCGCCAGGCAAGATCAGCTAGCAACGCAATCGCCGCCATGTGCAGCACCCCGAAGCGGCGGGACAGGTAGATCAGGATAGGGAAGCAAAGGTAGAACTGGACTTCCAGTTCGAGTGACCAGAACGCACCGTTCATTGTGGGGAAGCCTGGTGTCAGGCCACGAAATATATTGTTGACGAGGAGCGCATGGGTAAAAGCTGAAGGGAAGGGTTGCACAAAGGTAGTGTAGTGCTTGAGGCCGAAAGCAGCATAGGCCGCAGGCACCAGCCAGTAGAGCAACGCGAACAGACCAATCGCAGCGTAGAAAGGGGGCAGGATGCGAATTGCGCGGCGCACAAAGAAGTCTTTGACATTGAATGGCTTCCACCCATCCAACTCAACTAGTGGATAAGCCAGGCAGAACCCTGAGATAACCATGAATAGGTGAACACCAAACGAGCCGATGACGAAATAGTTGGTTAGTGGCAACCCTATTACCTTGACATTAGTGGTGTAGTAGCCACCCCACAGCCAGCTATGGAATACTACCACTATCAGTGCGGCAAACCCCCGCAGACCGTCAATGAAATCTAGCCGCTGCTTCAACTTACGCTCCTCCACTCGCTGGGCCGGTTCCCAGGTTTGGCGTATTCTAGCAGAGTGGCGGGCGGTTGTGCAAGTTTAGCGGCGGTGGCTGCGGTCGTTGTGGCTGCTCCCACCCTCGCGGCGGTCGCCGAAGCTGGCGCGGGGGAAGACCCGCTGCGCGATCTGGTCATACGTCCCCTCAAAGTCGCAGTGGCCGTAGAGTGGGCAGACCCGACAGTAGACCCCAGCGGTATAGCGTTCCAGGTTCTCGCGGTTGAAGAAGTAGGGCTTCTGGCTGAAGGTGCTGGCGACCCATTGCCAGGAGAGGTTGTTGCTGGCTGGGTCGCCATCCAACAGATGTTGCAGGAACCAGCGCGCCCCCACCTGCCAGCGCACTCGCCGCCAGTGGACAAGGTAGGCCGCCAGCCACATCCGGGCATGGTTGTGCAGGTAGCCGCTCTCGTGCAGGTCGCGGCTGAAGCTGTCAATGCAGACTCGCCCCGTCTCGCCCTTGTCCACATCGGCGGGCAGTGCTGCGGCGTAGTCCTTCGGCTGGTAGCCCGTCTTGTACGGCTCCTGGTCTTGCCAGATGCCGTCTCCGATCTGCCAATAGACGCGCTGCCAGTAGTCGCGCCAGGCCAATTCGTTGACCAGCTTCTCGGCCTCGGCCTGCGCCCGCACCTGGGCCAGCACGTAGTCTCGCACTTCGGCCAGGCTGAGGACACCATAGCGCAGGTAGGGGCTGAGGCGGGTGACGGCCCCGCTGAAGAAGTTGCGGCTTGCGGCATAGCGCAGCGGGTCAACCGCCGCCAGCCGCGCCTCCGCCGCCTTGCGCCCGCCGACGGTGGCGGTCACCTGGCTATCGCGAGCGGCAGCGGCGGGGAACTGCTCGTGCAGGTAAGCGATCAACTCCTCGCGGCTGGCGAAGTCGCGGCGCATATCGTTGCTCATCAGTGGTGCTTCCTTTGCCCTGGTTTGCGGGTAGTGTAAGCTGTTAGCGAGCAGCGTGGTTGTCACGGCTTGTAGCCGAGGGTTAGCCGCTCAAGCTCCGACTGAGTGAGGTTGCCAGCAGCCAACTTCTCCAGCTAGGTTAGGTGATAGATAGGTTATCTCGCCCCTCCTGACAACCTACTACTACCGTTATGTTGCCGCTGACAAGCCTACCCCTTCGTCCTGCGTGTCCTGCAAGCGTCGCTGCAATACTTCACCTCGTCCCACACCTTCGCCCACTTTTTGCGCCAGGTGAATGGCCGACCGCAGGTGGCGCAGACCTTGCTGGGCAAGTTCTCTTTCTTCACTCCACGTGTCATCTGCTACCCCCCTGTTACTTGCTGACCCCTTGATTATAGCCGATAGGCTAGCGAATTGAAACTCTCAAGCTCGCGTGAGGCCGTCAGCGACCCTCGCGCAGCCCAGCTTTGCGGCGGCGGCGCATCTGGGCGGGCAGCGGGCGGTTGCTTACCTCGCCCCCGACGATCACGCTGATCGAGCCGTCCACCTCTAGCACTGCTGAAAGACACTGACTGATCTGGTCTACGCCATGTTCGCGCAGGGCTTGCAGCACGTCGTCAGCACTGATATGCTGGCGGCGCAGGTTGTCGGTCAGCAACACGCCATTGTGGACAAGCTGAGTTGGCTGATCGTCAATCAGTCGATTGAAGGTAGGGCTACGCATCCGCAGGAAGGTGAGTACGGTGTTGAGCAACAGGAGCGTGCTAGCCGCCACCAGGCCGCCGGTCAGCGAACTGTCACTGCCGACCATCGCATTCTGCACCGCATTGGAGAGCAGTAGCAGCAATACCAGGTCAACCGGGCTGAGTTGGCCCAGTTCGCGCTTGCCCGTCAGCCGCAGGTCGATCACTAGAAAGAGGTAGACGATAGCAGAACGAGCGGCTACCTCAAGGATGAGCAGTGGATCGAAGTGGAACATGGGCTACTCCTGGGGCAGGCCGCTAACTTGAGGCAGGCCAGTGGGCCACCGTCGTAGCCAGCCATGAACGCATCCACCCGCTGCCCCGGTTGGCCGTGGGCGGCAGGGTCGAACCAGGGCATCGCCTCCTGATCACCCGCCCCATAGAGGCTGATCGTGGCCTCATCCAGGTCGCCCGCCTCCAACCAGCCGATCTGCTTGCTGTGCTGCGTCCATGCCCCTGCGAAGCAGTCAGCCTGCAATTCGAGGTAGAGATTGTATTCGATCACCCGGTAGCCAGCATAACTGGGGTCGTAGCCGTCGCGCAGCAGGTTGAGTTGCACCAGATGGCCCCACTCGTGGGCCAGAACCAGCACTGGCGCGAAGTCGCCCACTGTGCGATAGTAGCGTTTGAGGAAGTTCACATCGTAGTAGATGGTGTTGTTCGAGCCACAGTAGCCAGCATTGTTAGTGGGGATGTAGCCGCAAGCCTTGCTGCGGAAGGCAGTGCTGTAGCTAACTACGTTGGCGGGCGGGCGGTAGAGTAGCTTCCAACTTTTGAACTGGCTGGCCCAATAAGCGTTGATGTTGTTGCGCGCAAAGCTCATGTCGCCCGCGAACTCCTTGTCCGCCGCCGTCTGCGCCTGAACAAGTGCGGGACTGAGTGCGAGCAGCAAGGCGAAGCCGATAATGAGGAGGAACTTACGCATAGTACCGCCTTGCTAGCTAAAATCGTGGGCTGTGTTGGCCGCCACCTCCATTATAGCACGGCACCACCAGCCCACCCGACTAGATATTGCCGACCGCGATTGGTGCGCCGCTAGGGGTAGGGCTGCCACCCGTCGGTTCCACCGTGATGCCGACTGCTGCATAGTCCGCGAGGCTGCCACTGAAGGTGAGGTTGTGGATCGCCTGCCCCTTTGCGTCGGGGTCGAAGGTGCCAGCCGGGAGCGGCTTGCCGTCCTTGCTAATCACCCACAACTCATACGTCTTACCGCTCGGCACCGGCGCGAGGTTGTAGGCCAGTACTACACCCTTGTTGCTGTTGGGGTTGGCAATAAACTGGCTGGTTAGCGGCTGATCTTTGGCTGCCACTTCGCGTACTACCGTGCCACGTTGGGCCAACAGCTCGTTCGCCCCCTGGAGGCTGCTGACACTCTGCTGGGCGGCGGCTAGCTGGCTGGTCAGGGTGGTATTGTCACCCTTCGCCTGCGTGATCTGCCCTTGCAGGCCCGCGACCTCCTGTTTGGCTTCGCCCAGTTGCGCCTGGATGCGGGTCAGTTGGCCGCTCAGGTTGGCGACGCTGGTGTTGTTGTTGCCGATTTCGTTCTGCAAAGCGATATTCCAGCCCAGCAGGGCGGCAATCACCAGGGCGGCAGCGACCAGGGCGGCGAAGCTGAAGATGGTGCGTAGTGGGCGCGGGTTCGCCAGACCGCGCTCGTCTGGTCGCGGTGGTGGCTGCGCCTCGGCGGCACGGTAGTAGTCGCGGCTGGCAAGCTGCTGCGGCAAGGTGTGGGCAGCGGCGGTAGTAGCCAGCAGCGTCACCCCCTGCAAGCGAGCCATCATCCGCTGGCGGTGGCCGCTGGGCGGCTCCACAGCAGCGACGTTCGTGGCTAGGCCCGCCGCCAGCCCAGAATACTCGTCCAGCATCGCCCGCAGCCCAGGGTCAGCGGTGAGGGCAGCCTCCACCACCTGCCGCTCGTCGGCATCAAGCACGTCGAGGGCGTAGGCGGGCAGCAAATCGATTATCTCTTGTCTCTCCATCACACTACTTCCAATCCTTCAGCTTCGAGCATTGCCTTCATCTTCTGGAGGCCAAGCCGAACACGGGTCTTTACTGTGCCGAGCGGCTCACCGAGGTAAGCAGCAATCTCCGCCTGGGTCATCCCGCCAAAGTAGGCCAGTTCGATCACCCTGCGCTGCACATCGGTCAGGCGGGTAAGAGCCTGGCGTACTGCACCGCGCTGCTGGTTGAGCCAGCTTAGTTCCTCTGGGCCGCTACGTTCGTCGGGGATGCGGTTGATTGGGTCGTCCCCTTCTTCCCCATCCGGGCCGAAACTGTGGCTGATCGTCAGGTTGCGCTTGTTCTTGCGAATCTCGTCTATGCAGCGGTGATGAACGACGCTTAGTAGCCAGCTAGCAAACTTACCTCGCGTCTGGTCGAAGCCCTGGGGGGCTTGCCAGAGTTTAAGGAAGACCTCCTGCACTACTTCCTCAGCCCGGCCCGCATCGGCCAGCATCCGCACCGCGAGGGCGAAGCACTGCCGAAAGTAGCGGTCGTAGAGCAGAGCTAGCGGCTCGGCGGGGTCTTCAGCGACCGCCACCCCACCGCTCGGCATCGTGCGCTGGCGCAGCATAGCTGCCAATTCCTCGTCTTTGAATGTACTGTAGTCCATCGGGGCTTCTTCCTTCATCAGCTTATCGTGCTTGTGGCATTTGTGTCCACATTATACCCGATAATGATTGTGGTCGGTTGCCCCTTACAGTCCTTCATGGCTGTAATACGTAACCGCCCACCCTTCAGATGCAACTAATCGCACTCTAATGCAGACTTCCGCTCGCCACTATCTGGTGAACGACTGTTATGGCAAGAAGCGAACCGCCGCTTCCACCCCTCGGCATGGTATAATAGGCGGGCGAAAGCAGACGGAGGGGCAAGTTTGGCTAACTGGTGGCGGCAGGAGGTAGCAGGCTGGCGGCGGCTGGCGGCGGGCTGGCCGCTCGTACTGGCTGCCCTCGGCCTGCTGCTGCTGGCCCTTACTCTCGCCTATCAGGCGCGCCCCAGCTACGACTTCCCCGCTCGCAGCCGCCAGCTTGCCCCCCTTGACGGCGCACCCTTCTTTGCAGGCGTGTATGGCGTGGAGCAGGCACAGGCTGCGGACGGCAAGCCCCTCTACGAGTATCGCTGGACGAAACCGCGCCTGGTCGTCACCCTGCCCGGCCTCGCCCGCCAGCCCCTCAGCCTCACCCTGCAACTGGCGGGCGGTCGCCCCGCTAGCGTAGCCGCCCCCGTGCTGACCATCAGCGTCGGGGCGGCAGGGCAGGAGCGGCGGCTGGCGGTGCTGCACCCCCCCCCAGAGTTGCACGACTACCCCTTGCTGGTGCCGCCCACCGACCTCGCTGGCGGCGACCTGCGCCTAGTAGTAGAGAGCAACGGCTTTGAGCCAGCGGGTGATCCACGTCAACTCGGCTTCATCCTCAGCCGCTTGCTCGTCGCCCCCCTGCCCAGCGGCAGCCTCATCTTGCCACCCCGCGACCTCGCGCTCGACCTTAGCCTCAGCCTCGCGCTCGGCCTCTACCTGCTGGTCCGACTGGGCTGGGGGCGGCGGGTCTGGCTGGCGGTCGCGGCTGGTTTCGCCGCAGCCTGCGCCCTCTGGCTGCTCTACGACCGCCTCTGGCTAACCGCCTTCGCCCCCGGCCTGCTGCAAGCAACCGTGGTGGCGACCGTTGCCACCTGGCTGGCCGCCCTCACCGCTGGCTGCTGGGCAAGCTGGCGGGCGGCTAAAGCGGAGCCTACCAACGTAGCCCCGCGCAACTACCTGCTGACCACCTTCTTCGCCGCCATCCTCTTTCGCCTCGCGCTCGAACTGCACCCGCAGACGGTGATCGTAGACCTCGGCTTCCACATCCACCGCCTGGAAGACGTGCTGGGCGGCAACCTTCTGTTCAAGATTAAGTCGGCGGAATGGGGTGGCCGCGAAACCTTCTACCTGCCCACTGCCTACCTGCCAATCATCCCGCTCTACTGGGTGGCGGGCAGTAAGGCTCTAGCAATCAACATCTTCAGTGCCGTGCTGGATAGTAGCGCACTATTCTTCGTCTACTACCTGACCCAGCTGGCGGCTGGTTGGCGGGCTGGGCTGGCAGCGGCGATCCTCTACGTTAGCCTACCGCTCGGCATTCTACCCTTCTCCTGGGGTATTACCGCCAACCTGTTCGGCCAATGGGCCTTGCTCGGCGCACTGGCGGCGGCAGTGGCGGTGATGACGACGCAGGTAGGGGAGGTGCAGCGGGCGTGGCCCCGTTCCCCGCTGCTGCGGCCCGCTGCCCTCTTTCTAGCCCTGGCTAGCCTGGCATTGCTCTCTCACCCTGGCGTGGTGATCCTGGCAGGAGGGGGGTTGGGGTTGTTGGGCCTCGTCTGGGGCGGCTATGTCCTGCGCTGGCAGAGGGGGGCGCGGCTGCGCTGGCTGCTGCTGGCGGGCGGCACGCTGCTTGCGGCGGTCTTTGTCTACCTGGTCTACTACCAACACTTTGCCGCCGATACCATCGCTACCTTCCGCGAAATCCAGAGTAGCCGGGCGGGGCAGCCCTTCCGCAAGCTGGTTGGCGTGCTGCCCAACGACCCCACGCTCGGCTTCAACCCGCATTACATCACCGACCAGTCTGCCTGGCTGCGCGAAGGTTTGCAGGGCATCCTCAGCGAAGCGTGGGTCTACAATGGCGGGTGGCTGCTGCTCTTTCCGCTTGGTCTGCTGCTGCTGGGCAACAAGCGGCAGACCGCCATAGAGCAGGCGAATGCCCGCCTCGTCCTGCTAGCGGCGGCGGCCTGGGTTGTGGTCGCCTGTCTATTTGCGCTAGTGGGCATGGTGCTGAACCTGTACGTGCGCTACGCCCTGTTCCTGCTACCGGTCGTCGCGCTGGGCGGGGGGGTGTTGCTGGGGCGGCTGTGGGCGGTTGGCCGGGCTGGTGGCTGGCTGGTCACCGCCCTACTCGGCTGGACGATAGTGGGGGGGCTGCTGCTGTGGTACAATCGAATCACAGTCTATATGCACAGTAAGTGAAGGTGAGGTGATCGAGTGCATTACAGGCAGCTTGGCAGCACTGGCTTGCGCGTCTCTGAGGTTGGCTTCGGCGGCTGGGGCATTGGCGGCAACCAGCACGGCAACAGCTACGGCTACACCGACGACAACACTTCGCTAGAGGCAATCTTGCGCGCCCTCGACCAGGGGTGCAACTTCTTCGACACCGCCGATGTCTACGGCCACGGCCACAGCGAACACCTGCTGGGCGTGGCCCTCACCCTGCGCGACCTGAACATGAGCGACGAGGTGTTGATCGCCAGCAAGGTGGGCGGCAACTTCTACGGCGCGAACTTTCGCCTGGACTTCAGCCCAGAGTACATCCGCTTCGCCGTTGACCAGAGCTTGCGGCGGCTGGGCCGCGACTGGCTCGACCTTTACCAGCTACACAACCCCAGCGTGCAGCAGCTTGAGCAGGGCGGCCTCGGCAAGCTGATGCAAGAGTTGCAGGCCGACGGCAAAATACGCCATTGGGGGGTGTCAGTCTTCAGCGTAGAAGAAGGGCTGGCGGCAATCCAGGCGGGGGCGGAGACGATCCAGATCGTCTACAATGTGCTGCGCGAGGAGGCGGCGCGGCGGCTGTTCCCGGCGGCTGCCGCAGGAGGGGTGGGGGTGATCGCCCGCGAGCCGCTCAACAACGGGCTGCTGACCGGCAAGTACAAGGCCAGCAGCACCTGGGTGAGCGGAGATGTGCGCTCGACGATGCCTGCCCACTACCTGACCAACCGCCTCCAGGCTGCCGAGGAGTTGCGCTTCCTCGAAGATGAGGGCCGCACCCTGGCCCAGGCCTGCCTGCGCTTCGCCCTCGACAGCCCACAAGTCAGCACCGTGATTGTCGGCTGCAAGACGGCCCAGCAGGTGGACGAGAACCTGGCTGCCAGTGACTTGCCGCCCCTCTCTACCAGCGACCGCCGCACCCTCAGCAGCCTGCTTTACGGCAACTGACCAGCGAGTGAGTTTTGCGACAGCCTGTGCCGTCGTTAGTGGCGTTGCCAAACCTCTACTTCCTGCCAACCAGGGGCAAGCAGGCTGAACCAGCGGTAGCGGGCTACTACCCGATAGCTAGCCACTGGCGGGCGCAGAGGGAGCGCAGGGCCGCCACCCGCTGCGGCTGCACCAACGACATAGAGGGGGTCGATCAGCTTGCTGGGCGCGAAGATGCCCGCCACCGCCACACTGCTGCTGCCCAGCCGCTGCACCGCTGCCTCGTAGAGGTAGTAGCCAGCCCAGGCGTAGCCATTGTCCTGTTGCTCAATCGCCACCCCGCTCGCCAACAGGTCGCGCCCCGCTTGCCAGCGGGCAGCATTGTAGGCGTAACTGTCGGCGTGTAGCGCAAAGCTGACCACGGCAAGGGCGGCCAGCAATCCCCACTGCCAGCCCGCCACCGCCCCTGCTCGTCGCTCGCTGCTATCCTGCTTGCCCCGCTCTGCAACAGCCAGGTAGATTAGAGCGGGCAGCAGTGCAAGGTAGTAGCGGCTGAAGAAGGGGCGACTGACCAGCACTGTGCCTGCGAAGGTGAGGGCCGCCGTCGCGGTGAGGGGCAAGCTGGCGGGCAGGCTAGGTAGGCGGTGCTGGCGGGCGGCGGCCAACAACTGGGCGGCAAACTCGCCGCCGCACTCAAGCAGGTTGGCGCAGAGCAGGGCAGCCAACGGCAGCCCCAGCCACCAGAGCGGCGTAGCCTCCAACCCGAACGGTGAGAGGCTGTCCGCTTCGGGGTAGACGACGAGGGGCAGCGGTTTCGGCGCAAAGTAGACGGCGGCGGCCACAACTGGCGAGGTGAGCAGCAGCAGCCAGCGGCGGCGCGGCCAGCCCCAAAGCGGCACGCTGAGGCCCAGCAGCGGGAGGCTACCACCCACATAAACGGCGCGGTCAGCCAACACCCGCAAGGGGTCGCTAACCAGTTCGCGGATCGCCAGTTGTTGATAGCTGCTGCTCCAACTTGGCCCGAAGCCACTGCGCCAGAGCAGGTAGCCAGCCGCCGCTAGCCCCGGCAGAGTCAGCACCGCCGCCAGCCGCCAGCCCCGCACCGCTCTGTTCCCTTCAGCCGGTAGTCGCGGCTGGCTGAGGCTGACAGCCGCGACCACCAACGGCAGGGCGAGACCGAACTGGCGGGTGAGGAAGGCGAGGGCCGCCCACAGGCTAGCGAGCAGCAGCAGCAAAAGGCTAGCCCGCTGCGTCCCCTTCAGGTAGAGGAGGGTAGCCAGCAGCAAGCAGGCGAGGTAGGTGAGGTCGGTCATATAGCTGTAGGCTTGCAGCACGAACAGGGGGTTGAGCGAAAGCAGGGCAGCCCCTAGCAGGCTGCGCGTGGGGCTGACGGCTAGCTGGCGCAGGAGAGCATAGCAGGTGAGGCTGGCGACCAGCGCGGCGGCAAGGTTGGCGCAGGTAAGGGCGGTAAAGCTGTAGCCGCACACAGTAGTCCAGGCCGCTCCCCACAGCGTGTGGCTAACCAGCGTCACCTGCGCGTAGTCGGCTGGGTGCAGGCCACCGCCAGCCAACAGGTCGGCAACCGAGCGCAGGTAAATCCAGTCGTCGAGGATGGCGAAGTTGCGCCCCGGCGAGTAGAGCAGCAGCGCGACAGCATAGCCGACCAGCAGTAGCAGCCAACTGCGCTGGCCGAGGCGGGCGATCATGGCTGACGCGCCCTCCCATCTTCGCCCCGTGCTGCTATTGCTGGCGACCGAGGTGGCGGCGGATGGTGGCTAGCTGCGGCTTGTCGTCGCCATTGGGGTAGGGTTCGATCACCACTGGCGAACTGCCGTTCCAGGGGCCAGCCGCCCAGTAGGTCGCGCCGATGCCTGCCTGGTCGAGGCGGGTGAGCATCCGCTCCGTCACCTCCAACCAACGTGGGTCGTCGTTCGGCACGCCGTATTCGCCGAGGAAGCCCTGCGCATTGTGAGCCTGCAACCAGGCGATGAAGGGCTGCACCCGCTCTACGCCAGTATTGGCGGTGGCACCCTCTGCATCATAGCTGCCAGCGTAGTTGCCGCTGCCGTCGCGGTCGAAGTATTGGTGCGCTTCATAGACTATCTTGTTCTGGGGGTCGTTGATCGAGAGGCTGCCATTGCACTCCTGCCACGTCCATGCCCCCGTCCAACACTCGCCAGGAACGAAGATGGTGTGGCTGCTGTCTACCTCGCGGATGGCAGAGACCGCCGCCTGCGCTGCTGCGGGCCACAGCCCCCCGGTATCGTGCGGCTCGTTCATCAGGCCGAAGTAGAGGTTTGGTTCGTTGGCGTAGTGCTGGGCCAGCTTGCGCCAGAAGTCGGCGTAGGCGGCGTTTGGCACCTGTGGGCTGCCGATCAGGTAGTCGCTGCTGCCCAGCCGGTAGCGGGCGAAGTTGTGAGGGTCGAGCAGCACCTGCATCCCCCGCGTGCGGGCGTAGCCTACTGCGATGTCGAGGTGAGCCAGGGCTGCGCCGTCGAGGGGGCCGTTGAGGGTCGGTTGCAGCCGCTCCCAGCGGAAGGGTAGGCGGATCAGGTTCAACCCTTTACTCTTGAAGTAGTCGAACTCGGCGGCGCGGGGGTAGGTGTAGTTCAGGCCGAAAGTGCCAGGCCAGCCCACCCAACTGATTTCGCCGCCGGTAAGGTTGACCCCCCGATAGTAGGTGAGGTTGGCAGGGATGGCGGTGGGGGCTGGACCAGGGGTGGCGGCGGCGGTCGGGTAGTAGCTGAGATTGCCGCTGACCAGGCTAAGGTCGTCAATGTAGAGGACTGGCAGGGCCGCCTGCGACTCACTTTGCAGCACGATGCCACTGATCTGTCCTTCGTTGGTCAGGTCGCGCAGGGGGATGACCACCGCCTGCCACTGCCCAGCGGTGATGCGGTGGCCGGGGTAGATGTAGTCGGTGACGGCGCGGATGCTGCCGCTCTGGTTGGCGGCGGCGTTCACCAGGTGGACGCTGATACTCTGGCCGTCTGTCGCGCCGCTCTGGATGTAGAAGCGCAGTGTCGTGTAGGGGCCGATGCTGATCGGCTCGTGGTGGAGGTAGAGGCCAGCGTAGCTAGCGTCGTAGCTGATGCTGAGGCTGTGGCTACCGCTGTGGGCGACACTGCTGGCGAAGTTGCGGGTACTAGCCCACGAGTAGTCGTCCCAACCTGCGGCTAGCCCGTCGGCGTAGATGCCGAGGCTGGCGGCGGGCGGGCCGCCGGGGGTAGGTCGGGGGGGGGCAGCTTGCATGGCAAGGGAGAGTACCTTGCACAACTCGTCGCGGCGGATGGGGTCGGCGGGTCGGAAGCGACCATTGGCCCCGCTGATGATGTGCAGGCTAGCGGCGGTTTCGATCTCGCGGTAGGCAAAGTAGGTGGCAGGCACGTCGCTAAAGGTCGGGCTGGCTGGGGCAGCGACCAGGCCGAAGCCGCCAGCCCGCATCGCGATCACGGCGACTTCAGCGCGGCTGATGGTGCGATTAGGTTGGAAGCAGGGTGGCTCGACCGTGCTGGGGCATTGGGCGGGCTGCTGGTAGCCACGGATCACGCTGGTGGCAGCGGCACTTTCGATGTAGCGGTAGAGGACGTTGCTGGGCAACAGGTCGTTGAAGTTGCCGAGGACAGGCTCGACCAACGGCACTGCAAAGCCGAGGCTAGCCATTTTGGCGAACTGAGCGCGGTTGGCCTGGCCGCTTGGCCCAAACTGGCCGCCGCCAATGCCACCAACTACGCCGCGACAGGCGAGGTCGTAGATGTAGCTGGCGAAGATGCTACTGGCTGGCACGTCGCTGAAGGTGATCGTGCAGGGGGTGTTCTGTGGAGCGGGAGGGGAAGCCGGAGCCAGGCTGGGCGGGCGCGCTGGGCTGGAGGCGACCAGCACGGTGATCAGGAAGAAGGGCAGTATAAACCAGGGGGTTAGCTTGAGCATACAATCTCCTAAGTAGGGATGATGGCAGGGATGAAACAAATGGGCCGTTCTTATTCTAGACTGGATGTAGCCACCTGTCAAGAGCCAGAAAGATAGGTCGCAAGCGGTACCTGGCCCTGCTCCCCCAGTAGCGTGGGCAGGGTATAATGAGGCTACAGGTGTGAGGAGGCTGGCGATGAGCAAGATGCGGATGGGGCTGTTGCTGAACTATCTGGCGGCGACGTTGTGGGGGACGACCGGGATCACCAGCAACCTGATCGGCCCGGCAGCAAACGGGATAGCGGTCGGCTGGCTGCGGCTGACGATTGCCGCGCCCGCCTTCCTGCTACTCAGTCTGGCAACTACTGGCCGCCCCTTCCCGCGCATCCAGTCTCGCGCCGACCTGCTGCGGCTGGTCGCTTGTGGTGGCTGCATGATGGCTTACCAGACTCTTTTCTTCCAGGCAGTGGCTCTGGGCGGGGCGGGGCTGGCAGCATTGGTGGCGATTTGTAGCGCACCGCTGGTGGTAGCGGCGGTGGCGGCGGCCTTCCTGGGCGAGAGGCTAACTGGGCGTAGCTGGCTGGCGTTGGCGATCACCCTGGCCGGGGCCGTGCTGCTGGTTGGTGGCAAGGGCGGTGATGGGCAGCACGGCAGTGCGGCGGACTTCGCAGTGGCGGTGGTATTCGCCCTGCTCTCTGGCACCGGCTATGCGATCTACTCGGTGATCACTAAGTCGCTGACCACGCGCTATGCGGGGGCGCAACTCAATGCCTTCTCCTTCGGCCTCGCTGCGCTGCTGATGCTGCCAGTAATGCTGCTGGGTGGGAGGCTAGGCGACGTGGGGGCGAGCGGCTGGGGGCTGCTGCTCTACCTCGGCCTGGGGGCGACCTTTCTCGCCTACTTCCTCTACGTGCGCGCCCTACAGAGCATCCCAGCAACCACAGCTAGCATCATCACCCTTGCCGAACCGCTGACCGCTACCCTGCTTTCAGCAGCTATCTTCTACCTGACAGCAGCTCCAGCCTTCAGCAAGGATCAGCTAAACCTCACCGTTGGCCTCGGCGCAGGGCTGATGCTAGCAGGGCTGGTGGTGCTGTCCAGCCGGGGGTAGAGCAGGGGCGGGCGGCGGCAGCGCAGCCCCAGGGGGTAGAATAGCAGGATCGGCCAGCCAATTGGCTCTTAGCCAACGGCCAGCCGGGCGGTCAACTGCGCGGCTTTAGCCTCTAGCCGCAAGGCATTGCACCAGACGACGACCGCTGCCAATGCGCTGTAGTAGGCCAGCACCCACCAGACGGAGAGGTTGGGCAGTTGCAAGGCGGCGAAGGGTAGCAGGGCGCAGAACTCGACGATCTGGATCATCGCCCGCAGGAAGACCCAGGCTAGCGCAGCGAAGGGGATCGCCAGCGGCGGCCAAAGCAGCAGCAACGGCACGCTAACCGCCCCGAAAGCCATGATCAGCGGCAACAGTGGTTCGGCGATGATGTTGGCGAGCGGTGAGATGAGCGAAACCTGACCAAAGTACATCCAGATCAGCGGCTCTGTCACCAGTTGCGCGCCGATAGAGACCGAGAGCAGCCCCCCTAGCCAGCGCAAGCGGGTCAGCCTGCCACGCAGGATGTGGTCGAAGACGGCCTTCAGCAGGGGAGCGACGTAGACGAGGCCGAGGATCGCCACGCAACTTAGTTGCCAGCCAATATCCCAGAGGTAGGCTGGGTTGAAGGCGGTCATCAGGATCGCGGCGAAAGCGAGGGCGGCGGTTACATTGTAGGACTGGCCGAGGGCAATCGCCAGCGCGACCACGCCCGCCATGATCGCCGAGCGCACTACGCTGGCACTTGCCCCCACGAATACCGAGTACACGGCGATCAGGGCTACGCCGTAGAGTGCGTAGCGGCTGCGCGGTCGCTTGCGCCAGTCGGCTAGCAGGAGAATAAAGCCGAGGACGTAGACCATGTTCTGGCCGGAGATCGCCACGATCTGGGCGGTGCCAGTGCTGGCAAAGTCGTCGCTCAACCAGCCTGGTAGCCCCGTGCGGTCGCCAAGCAAGATGCCGTTGAGCAGCGCACCGTCGGGCTGGGGGAACTGGCGGTTGACAGCCTGCCCTGCCGCCTCGCGCAGGCCAAACAGCCAGCCATAGAAGCTGATTAGCGGCGCGTTCTCCTTGCCAGCGGCCAGCACATCCGGGTTGTGGCTGTAGCTGAGGATGCCTTGCCGCTTCAGGTAAGTGCTGTAGCTACCGCCAGAGTCGGGCGGGGCAGTTAGCAGCCCTTGCAGTTCGAGCAGGTCGCCGTAGCGGTAGTGGCCGCTGTCGGTGAGCGGCAGGCTGACCAACATGGAGCCGCCCACCGGCTGCCAGTGGTTTTCGCTGTCGCGCCAGACCGCTCGCCCAGCCAGGTGCAGGCGCAGGTCGCGGTCGCGGGCCTCCGGCGGCTGATCCACCACCCCACGCACGATCTGCACCGTCCGGTAGGTGTTGTAGTAGCTGAGATCATGCGCGCCAACCGATGGCTGGGCAGCAGTGGCCCGCCAGAGGCCGAGGGTGAGGGCGAGGGTAGCCCAACCGATCTGGCGGGCCAGACCATCAGGCAGTCGCCTGCCAAGAACAAGCATCGCCACCGCCGCCAGCCCGCAGGTGAGCAGCGCGAGGGTGGGGAGGGGCGCAAGTTCGCTGCCCACGAAGATGCCGAGCAGCCAGCCAGCCGCCACGTAGACCATCACCATGAGCGGCTCCTCTCAGCAGCAGTTTGTTTTTGGCCTAGACGGTAACCAGCAGCTTGAGCTTGTCGAAAAGTGACTTGTGGATACCGTCCACCTTGCGGAGGTCGTCTACGCTGCGGAAGCGACCGTTGGCCGTGCGGTAGGCCACGATGCTCTTTGCCAGCACCGGGCCGACCCCTGGCAGACCTGCATCCAGTTCAGCTTCGCTAGCAGAGTTGAGGTTGACCTTACCGGGCGTGGGCGACTTAGCGGCTACCGCGGCAGCCAGTGCGCTCGGCTGGCTGTCCGCTTTGCCGACCACGGTCAGCGGGGCAGCCGGGGCGGCGGTGGCCTTGAAGGGGACGTTCACCTGCTCCCCATCCTCAAGCCGGGCCGCCAGGTTGATCGCCACAGGGTCAGCAGCGGGCAACAGACCGCCCGCCTTGCCCACCAGGTCGCCGATGCGCGCATCCTCCCACAGGCGGTAAACACCAGGGGCAGAGACCGCGCCAGTGACGTAGACGACGATGGCCTGCTTGCCAGCGTGGGTGGCAGTTGCGTGCAGGGGGAGAGTAGTAATGGCCTGGGCGGGGGCGTTGGCCTGTTGGTAGAAGAAGACGCTGGCGGCAACAATCGCCAGGCACGCGAGGCTGATCGCCACCAGCCGCAACAGCCAGGTTGAGGTTGGCTTGCTGCCCTCCAACTCGGCAGCCAGAGCCGCCTGCGCCGCTGCCTGCTCCGCCGCCGCTTGCGCCGCCGCCGCTTGCGCTTGCTCGTTAGCTGCTGCCTTCGCCACTGCCGCACCTCTGTAGAAGTAAGTTGATCGCTGCGATTGTAGCACTGGGCGGCTGGCTTGTCAAGCGGCTACTTAGCGGCAACCCAAACTAGCAGGCCACTGGCCGTGTTGTCTGACGAAGACAAGATAGGGTTTGTTGGTAGCCGGGAGAATGGGTGAGAGCTTGCAGGATCGCTTATTGCATCCTCATTGCCTTTGCTATTGCATGATGCGATAAGCGGCCCAGCAAGCTAACTCCAGCCCCCAGCCTGCCAAATCCGCCAGCATCGCGTGGCTGGTCAGGTCGAGGTGCAGGGGGGTAATGCTGATCTTGCCGTTGGCGATTGCCCCGGTGTCGGTGCCGTCATCCGGCTCTAGGGCGTGCGGCTCGCCTGCCGTCCAGTAGTATTTCTGACCAAAGGGGTCAACCCGCTCTATCAGTTCGTCCTTGTAGTAGCGGCGACCCATGCGGGTAATCTCCAACCCCTTGATCTCTGCGGGTGGTAGGTTGGGCGTATTGAGGTTGAGCAGGGTGTGATCTGGTAGGCCGCGCTGGGCAACTTGCTGGGCCAGCTTCGCGGCGTATAGTGCGCCTGTCTCAAAATGCCACTTGCCGCGGCCCTCGCAGGAGACCGCAATGCTGGGTATGCCGTGCATCGCTCCCTCCATCGCCGCCGCCACTGTGCCAGAGTAGGTGATGTCGTCACCCAGGTTGCTGCCCCGGTTGATGCCGCTGACGATCAGATCGGGTTTGCGGCCCAGGAAGCCGAGTGTCACCAGGGCTACGCAGTCCGAGGGTGTGCCGTCGCTGATGTAGCAGGTCGAACCGTCGCGCAGCTGCGCCTCCCACACCCGCAAGGGGTCGCGCAGGGTGCGGCTGTGGCCGCTTGCGCTCCAATTGTGGTCGGGGGCCAGCACCACCACCTCAGCCATCTGCTCCAACTGCTGCTTCAACACCAACAGCCCCTCACTATCATAGCCGTCATCGTTGGTCACCATGATGTACATGATTCGCTCCTCTCAGGTCGGCGGTGCAAGAAGTACACCCCTACTTTGCAGCGGGGGTGTGCATCGTCAATCAGCCTTGCGCCACTCAGTGACACCGCCAGGCTTGTCGATCAGTTCGATACCCAACCCCTTTAGTTCATCCCGAATCTCGTCACCGCGCTTGAAGTCCTTGTTCGCCCGTGCTGCCTTGCGCTCGGCAATCAGGGCGTTCACCTGATCGTCGAGGCTACTGGTGTCGCTGCTGCTGTGCGCCGCCGGGCGGAAAGCCAGTACCTCGCCCAAGCCCAGGCCCAGCACGCGGTCGAAGTCGAGCAACTGCTGGCGGGCGGCCAGCAACGCCCCGCTCCCTTGCCGCTTCGCTTCAGCGATAAGCTCCCAGCAGAGGCCGAGGGTGCGGGGCATATTGAGGTCGTCGTTGATCGCCTCTACAAAGCTGTTGTGGTAGGGTTCGAGCCAGGCAGTGTCGCCCAGGCTTGCGCCGTCCTGCCCTGCCGCCAGCGCACCGCCAACAAACTCGCGTAGGCGGCGGTAGGCCCGCTGCTGGGCCTCCAAAGCCTCCCACGTGTAGTTCAGCTTTGTGCGATAGTGGGCATTAAGCAGGAAGTAGCGGTAGCTAAGCGGCTCTACCCCGCGTGCTGCCAGGTCGTCGAGGGTGTAGAGGTTGCCAAGCGACTTGCTCATCTTGCCGCCGTCCATCTGCAAGAACTCGCCGTGTAGCCAGTAGTTGACGAACTTCTCCCCAGTCGCCCCTTCACTCTGGGCGATCTCGTTCTCGTGGTGGATCGGGATGTGATCCACGCCGCCGCAGTGGATATCGAAGTGATTGCCCAGGTACTTCATGCTCATTGCCGAGCATTCGATGTGCCAACCGGGGAAGCCACGCCCAAACTGGCTGTCCCACTGCATCAGGTGGTTCGGCGCAGCCCGCTTCCAGAGGGCGAAGTCGCTGGCGTTGTGCTTCTGCTGGTTGACCTCTACCCGCGCTCCCGCCTCCTGGCCCTCAAGGTCGAGGCCGCTCAGTGCGCCGTAGCTGGGGAAGGTCTTTACATCGAAGTACACGCCGTCGTCGATGGCGTAGGCATGGCCGCGCTGATCCAGCTTCTGGATCAGGGTGAGCATCTCTGGGATGTGGTCGGTCGCCTTGCAGATGATCTCCACTGGCTCAATGTTCAGGCGACCCAGGTCGCGCAGGAAGGCAGCGGTGTAGAACGCGGCGATCTCCAGAGCCGACTTACCCTCGCGCTTCATCGCCAGGATCATCTTGTCCTCACCCTCGTCCTCGTCGCTGACCAAGTGGCCGACATCGGTGATATTCATCACCTGGTTGAGAGCGTAGCCGTTGTATTCCAGCACGCGGCGCAGTACATCCTCGAACACATAGGTTCGCAGGTTGCCAACGTGGGCGAAGGCGTAAACGGTTGGGCCACAGCAGTACATCCCCACCGTCTGGCCCATCGGTTGGAACTCTTGTTTCTGCCTGCCCAGGGTATTGAATAGCTTTAGGGTCATAAAGTCGTCTCCTCTTTTGCCACTTGCAGGGAATTATACAACATCATGGGCGGTTATCGGTAGGTGTGCTATAATGTTGCGGCCAAAGATGTAGGCCAAAGGAGAAAGCGATGAGCAAGAAGGGGAATGACAAGCAGAAGAAAGAGGAGCGGCAGCGCGCCTACTGGCAGAACCGCCCTGCCCCGCCTACGCCAGAGCAGCAGCGGGCCAAAGCCGCCGAGTATGCCAGCCAATACCACTTCGAGGCGACGGACAACCCACCGCAGGCTCTGGCAGACGTGCAGCCGCTGCTTCAGCAGTTCAACTACCTGGTGCTGGCGCGAGACTATCCCGCTGCCTTTGCGCTGCTCAACCAGGAGGTGGTTGCTGGGGATATGCCAAAAAGCAGCCTCGCCGACTTCCTGGCAGAGTACGGTGCTTACAGCCAGCTAGAGGGGATGATCAAGCCACTGCTAGGCCGCGAGAGTGGGCTTGAGCCAGCAGAGCGGCAGGAATTGCAGACGCTGCTCGGCACCGCCGTGGCGGCCCAGCTTGAGCAACCAGCCCGCCCCCGCCTTGCTGCCCCCCAACTAGGCAGCTCCTCCTCGGCAGCCACAGTTGGTCAGCCCCGCCTCCAGGCCGCCGCCGCGCTGCTGCTGCAAGCCGAGCAAAGCACCGACCTGGAGGAGCGCATGAAGGTGCTGGGTGAGATAGACAGTGGCCGCAGCTTCGACAACTTCAGCTATCCAGATGGCACCCTGCCCTTCATGGAACGCACCCTAGCCCTGGCCCGCAAGGAGAGTACGCAGGCTGCCATAGTGCAGGCCGCCACTTACCTGGCGATCTATCACAGCAGGCAGCACAACTACCCAGAAGCGATCCGCCTGGCCGAGGAGACGATCCAGTTGGATATGGAGCGGGACGAGCGGGTTGATGTGACCGAGGATTTCATGTTCCTGCGCGAGCTTTATGGCGAGACGAAGGATTATGAGCAGATAGTGGCTGCCACCCAGCGCGAACTGGCCTATGCGCGCACGGGCGACGATGCCAACGACCAGTTCTGGCCGCTGGTCGCTATGGCCGATGCCTACTCTGCACTGGGTCGCTACCAGGAGTCTATTGCGGCTCAGGAGCAGGCGTTGTTGCTTGATGACAAGATAGATGTTGATATGCTAGCTGAACTTAACAGCGGCATTGCGATCAGCTATGCCCGGCTGGGCGATGTGGAGCAGGCGATAGCATACCGCAAGCGGGCGGTAGCCGTCTACGAGGAGGAGGGCGACCAACGCAAACTCTACACAGAGTTGATCCACCTTGCCCGCCTCTACGAGCGGTCTGGTCAGGAGCAACAGGGTAAGGAGACGCGTACCCGGATCGCCGAAGCGATCAAGCTGATCAAGCGGCGTTTCCCACAGCACCGCTTCACGAAGGTAGAAGACGAGTAGCTTGCGCCGTAGCAGGCAAAGGAGCAACGATGCCCAGGCAGATCGTAGAGTGCGTCCCCAACTTTAGCGAGGGGCGCAGGCCAGCGGTGGTTGAGCAGATCGTGGATGTGGTTCGCCAGGCGAAAGAGGAAGGGTTGGCGGTCAGCCTGCTCGACCACTCTGCTGACCGCGACCACAATCGGATGGTGGTGACTTACGTCGGTGAGGCGCAGGCGGTGGCCGAGGTTGCCTTCCGACTGGCACGGCAGGCGCAGGCGTTGATCAACATGGAGGAGCATAGGGGGGCGCACCCCCGCATCGGCGCGACCGACGTGATCCCCTTCATCCCGATCAGCGGGATCACCATGCCAGAGTGCGTGGCCTTGAGCAAGCAGCTTGGCGCGAGGCTAGCCGACGAACTGGCGATCCCTGTCTACCTCTACGCCGAGTCGGCTACTACTGCTGCCCGCAAGCGGCTACCAGACGTGCGGGTGGGGCAGTACGAGGGTTTGAAGGAGGCGGTTGGTTTGCCAGAGCGCAGGCCCGACTTCGCCCCAGCGGGCGAGCCGCGCCTGCACCCACCCGCCGGGGCGACAGCAGTGGGGGCGCGCAACTACCTGATCGCCTACAACATCAACCTCAACACCCCGAACGTGGAGATCGCCAAGAGGATCAGCAAGAACATCCGCGAGAGCAGCGGCGGCCTGGTCAACGTGCAGGCGATGGGCGTAGACCTGGCGGCGCAGGGGCTGGCTCAGGTTTCGATGAACCTGCTCAACCACAAGGCTACCCCCCTCTACCGCGCCTTCGAACTGGTGCGCGCCGAAGCCGCCCGCTACGGGGTGACGATAGCGCATAGCGAATTGGTCGGGCTGCTGCCGCTGGACGCGATGATCGACGCTGCCGCCTACTACCTACAACTGGAAGGCTTCAGCCGCGAGCAATTGCTGGAGGTGCGGATGATCAGCGTGGAGTAGGCAGGCAAATGAACCATCCCCTCTCATCCCATTCTCACACAGATAGCTTATAATAGAGGGTAAACTATCTAAACTTTGGAGAGAACGATGAAGAATTGGCGCACCCTTGTCTTGCTTACCCTGCTCACCCTGGTGGCCTGCGATGGGGCGACGGTCAGCCCGCCGCCAACCCCAGCCCTGCTACCTAGCAGCCCGACCGCCAGCCCCTATCCCTTCCCCACCAGCGTGCCGCCCCCCACCCTGGCGGCCAACCCGCAGCAAGCGGGCGACTACGAGCAGCAGTTCAGCGATGGCGGCCTGATGCGAACCTACATCCTGCACCTGCCACCGCAGATCAAGGATGGCAAGCCGCTGCCGCTGATCTTGCTGCTGCCCGGCTATGTCAGCAGCGCGCGTATCTTTCGCGGAGCAAGCGGCATGGCAGGGCGGGCGGATGAGCAGGGGATCATCCTTGCTTACCTCGATGGCAGCGGCCCCGATCCCGGCTGGAACGCAGGCTTCTGCTGCGGCTCTGCCGTGACCAACAAGGTTGACGATGTGGGTTATATTCGCAAGCTGATCGCCGATCTTGAGCAGCGTTACCAGGTTGATGGCAAGCGGCTGTTTGTGGTCGGCCACTCCAACGGCGCGATGCTGGCCTACCGCCTGGCGCGGGAGATACCAGAGCAGATCGCCGCCGTCGTCTCCTTCTCCGGGGCGATGCAGGCGGGCGCAGCGATGCCTAGCCAGCCAGTGGCGGTGATGGAGGTGCATGGTGAACGCGACCCGGTGATCCTCTACCAGGGCGGCACGGTGTTCGGCAACCGCTATCAGGCCGAGCCGGATACTGTAGCCTACTGGGTCAAGGCGAACCACTGCAAGCCAGAGCCACAGCGGGTGGACAACGCAGACAGCACGAAGGAGAGCTATGGCGGCTGCGAAGGCGGCACGGCGGTGGTCTCCTACTCACTTAAGCAGGGCGGCCACGAAATCCCCGCCACGGCGGCGATCCTCGGCTTCGCGGACCGCGAGGCGGGCGACGTGGACGTTGACACCCTGATCCTCAACTTCCTCAAGGCACACCCAAAGCAGTAGGAGGGTTTGATGGCGAAGAAGCATCCTATAGTGGGGGTGGTTCTGCTGCTGGTCGGGTTGCTGCTGGGCTGCGGCGGGGGCGGCAGCGTGAACGGCGCAACGGCGGTGCTGGTGCCACCAGCGAGTGGGCCAGGCGACTTCGGGCAGGCGATGCAGTTTGGCGGTATCAGCCGCAGCTACTACCTGCACATACCGGCTGCCTACGCCGCTGGCAAGTCGCTGCCCCTGGTGATCATGCTGCATGGGCGGGGTGGCACGGGCCTCAACGCCAGCGGCTACATGGGCATGAACGGGGTCGCTGACCAGGAGGGCTTCATCGTCGTCTACCCTGATGGCACCGACCAGCGCAGTGACAGCAGCTTCAACGCGGGCTGGTGCTGCGGCTACGCGCAGGCGAACGGCCTGGACGACGTGGGCTTCATCAGCGCACTGATTGACGAAATGCACCAACGCTACAACGTCAACCTCAAGATGGTTTACGCCAGCGGCCTCTCCAACGGGGCAATGATGGCCTACTACCTGGGTGTCAGGCTGGCTGATCGGCTGGCAGCGGTGGCCCCCGTTGCGGGTACCATCCGCGGCGATGAAGCCCTGCCTACCCAGCCGCTCTCCCTTGTCGTCTTTCACGGCGACGCAGACGACAACGTGCGCTACGCTGGGGTGAGCAACAAGGCCGACGGCTACCGCTACAACTCGGTGGCAGAGAACCAGGCGTTCTGGGTGCAGGCCGACGGCTGCCAGCCCACGCCGCAGGTCGCCCAGAGCGAAGGCGGCAGCAAGCAAACCTTCAGCGGCTGCAAGGCTGGTACGGAGGTCGTCTACTACACGGTGAGGGGCGGCCCCCACACCTGGTTCGAGGATAGCAGCGTGCGCGCTTTGCCGGGCCGCCCAGGGGATGAGCAGTCGTTGGCGCAGGTGATCTGGCACTTCTTCAAGGCCCACGCCAAGCAGTGATGGGTCGGCAGCAAGGCGGTTGCTCACCTTGCTGCCAGCTGAGGCTTGTTGAGCTAGTAGCTAACTGCCTGCCTCTACCAGGGTTGGCTCCTCGGCGAAAAGCTGCTGCATGGTCGCCAACGCGCCGCTGAGGTCGGTGGCGACGCAGGCGGTGCTGAAGCGCACGTAGCCTTCGCCGTGCGGCCCAAAGATCACGCCAGGCGACGAACCAACCCGCGCCTTCAGCAGGTAGTCGGTCATCGCCCACGAGTCGCTGCGGCCCCGCTCATCCTGCCAGGTGGGGGCGATTTTGAGGAAGGCGTAGAATGCCCCCTTTGGCCGCGCGCCTTGCAAGGTGGGGATGGTCGCCAGGCCGTCGTAGAACAGGTCGCGCCGTCGCTTGTACTCGTCGCGGAACTCGGTCAGGCAGTCCTGCGGGCCAGTCAGGGCCGCCAGGCCACCGTACTGGGTGATCGAGGAGACCCCATTCGAGGTGTAGAGGACGACCTTCGCCATGCGATCCATCAGCACTGGATCGGGGGTGACGATGTAGCCGAGGCGGAGACCGGTCATCGCGTAGGACTTGCTGAAGGTGAACACGCTGGCCGAACGCTCGTACATCCCTGGTAGGCTGGCGAAGCTGACGTGTTCCTCGCCGTCGAAGATTACATCCTCATACGCCTCGTCGGAGATCACGGTGATGCCAGGGTGGTCTTGCACAATCGCAGCGATGGCTTCCAGGTCGGCGCGAGTGAGAACACCGCCGGTGGGGTTGTGCGGCGAGTTGATCATGATCGCCTTCGTGCGTGGGGTGATCGCGGCGCGCAGTTCGGCGGGGTTGAACCGCCAGCCAAGCTCCTCGCGCAGGGGGAAGCGGGTGACATTGGCCCCCGCCAGCTTGAGCAACTCCTGCACACAAGTCCAGGTCGGGTCGGGGATCAGCACCTCGTCTCCTGCTTCGAGCAAGGCGCGAAAGAGGACGTAGAGAGCGTGCATCCCACCATTCGTGACCAACACCTCGGCGAACTTGCCTACAGGGATATGGTTCTTGTGGGCCACCTTCTCGGCAATGGCCTGGCGCAGTTGGGGGATACCAGCGGAGGCGACGTAGTGGGTGTGGTTGTCGTGCAGAGCCTTGCTGATCGCGTCCTTGATGTGCTGCGGCACGTCGAAGCTCGGCTCACCGCTTTCGAGGCGGAACGGCTTGTCCAGCTTGAGGATCGCATCGCGCACCTTGACGATCCCGCTGAACTCAATACGGTCAATAAACTCGGCCATGATATTACTCCTCCAGGATAGTAGCCGGGGCAGACGGCTGAACCAGTGGACGACCCGACGACTCAGCCTTGAGCCACGTCTGCTGCAACCGAGGAGACGAATGGGGGGTTGGCAATATTATAGCAGATCGCCAGTTGCGGG
>JBBROH010000013.1:0-38520 GCA_038229595.1 Chloroflexia bacterium
CGTCAGCCTGGCCCACTTGACCCAGTAGCTACGCATATCGTAGCGGATGGGGCAGAGATTAGCGCGGGGCTGGCTGCTACGGCGGCCCTTGCGCTGGTGGGTAAGTGCAGACTTGACCGCCTCGGTCGCTTTCATGCGGGCGGAGACCACAAGCTGACTGGGCAGGTTGGGGTAGGCAGCCCTGAGCGGGTAGTAGGTGCGCTTGTGCAGTTCCACCCCGTTGAAGATGCCAGCCTTGTAGCCTTGCTCGGCGACCACGTTGAAGCAAGCGGTGGCCTGTTGCATCGTCTGCAACATGGCCGCTGCTTGCTCTGGCGTAGGGTTGAGGGTAAGCACAATCGTTCTGTCCATACGAATAGCATATCATATACAACGACTATTGTCAAGCAGTCACGTCTCAACTTGGCGCAAGGAAACGCCCTGTTGAGGACCTTGGAGGGCGCGGTTTCCTCCCTGCGGCTAAAGCCGAAGGTCTCCACCGCGCAGATACAGATGAAACAACGGCTGATCGTCGTCGGTTGCGGCGTGATGGGGGCTGCCACTGCTGACTACGCCACCAGGCTGGGGGCCGACGTGACTATCCTGGAGGCTGACACGGCAGGTAACAGCAAGGCGGCCAGCAGCGATTGTAGCAAGATATTCCGCTATTCCTATGCGGGCCAGCGCGAGTACGTAGTCTGGGCGAAGGAGGCGGGGCGGCTCTGGCGCGACCTGGAGACGGAGAGCGGAGCCAGCCTGCTGCATCAAGTGGGCCTGCTGCTACTCGACAGCGGGGCGGGGGGGTTCGCCCTTGATAGCCTCGCCACCCTGCGCGACATGGGCGAGCGGGTAGAGTTGTTGGAGCCAGGTCAGCTAGCCATCCGCTACCCGCAGTTTGCCGCCGACCGCCTGCAAGCTGCTGTGCTTGACCCCAACGGTGGCATCCTGGCCGCCAATCTCTGCGTGGAGACGCTGTGGCGCAGTGCGGTCAGCAAGGGAGCGCGCTACCTGCCCGGCCAGCGGGTCAGCGCAGTTGAGCAGCGGGGTGACGAGGTGATAGTCAGCGTGCAGAGCGGCCAACGCTACTTCGCGGATGCGGTGGTGCTGGCAGTCAACGGCTGGATCAACCGCCTGTTGGGCGTAGACTGGGTCCGCAATACGCGCCAGCCCGTCCTCTACTACCGCCCACAGCGCGACCGCAGCCACTACCTGCCAGTCAACTTCCCGGTCTTTGCTGACCTCGATAGCGGCTTCTACGGCTTCCCTAGCTTCGGCCTCGATGCGGTAAAGGTCGCAGACCACAGTCTCGGCCCCAGCGTAGACCCCAACCAGCGCGACTGGTATGCGAACGACGAGGCTGATGCAGGGGCGCGTGGCTTCCTCAGCCGCTACATCCCGGCCCTCACCGACGCAGAGTTGGTCAAGACCCACGTCTGCTTCTACGACAACACGCCCGACGGCGACTTCATCCTCGACCGCGTGCCCGGGCTAGCCAACGTCGTCGTTGCTGCGGGCTTCAGCGGCCACGGTTTCAAGTTCGCCCCCCTGGTCGGCAAGGTGCTGGCGAACCTCGCGCTGAAGGATGAAGCGGTGCTGCCGCTAGACAGCTTCTCCCTCTCTCGTTTTGCGACGGCAACCAGCGACCAGTAACGGGCGATCAGCGACCAGGTGTTAACTACCTGCTTGCCCAAGCGCGAGCCAAAGAACGGACAAAAAGAAGATGACCACACCAACAAGCAACAACGTGTTGAAGATCATGGTAGTGGATGACGACCCCGATGTGGTGGAGGCAATCAGCCTCAGCTTCAATCTGCAATGGCCTGGTAGCACTGTTGTTGGGCTGGGAACAGGGCGGGCGGCCCTGCAACGCTTCTCGCAGGAGAACCCCGATGTGATCCTGCTGGACATTGGCCTGCCCGATATTGACGGCTTTGAGGTCTGCCGCAAGCTACGCGAGCAGAGCAATGTGCCGATCTTGATGATCACGGCGCGGGGCGAGGAGATCGACAAGGTGCGCGGCCTCGAACTGGGGGCCGACGACTACGTAACCAAACCCTTCGGCTACCTCGAACTCTCTGCCCGCATCAAAGCCGTGCTGCGCCGCACCGCCCTGCCCACCAGCAGCCCCGCCGCCAACTTCAAGGCTGGCAGCCTGCAAATCAACTTTGCTGCCCACGAGGTGCGGGTGCGCGGTGAGGTAGTGCGCCTGACCCCCACCGAGTACAAGTTGCTTGACCAACTGACGCGCAATGCCGGGCAGGTAATGCTGCACGACACCCTCTTGCAGCGGGTCTGGGGGCCAGAGTACAAGGGCGAGATCGACTACCTGCGTATCTACATCCGCCGCCTGCGCGAGAGGATCGAAGCTGACCCTCAGCACCCGCAGATGATCCTCACCGAGCGCGGCATCGGCTACCGCTTCAACCCGCCAGAGGCAGCGGCTGGCGCAAGCCAGTAGTAGCAAAGATGTTGGTTGGCAAAAAGATAGCCCCGCTAGCCGAAGCTGGCGGGGCTGCTTTGTTGGTTGCGGCTTGTGGATTGCGCCGCAGGCCGCAGGGTGGTGGCTACTACGGGGCCGATTCGATGGCGCGGCGCACAACCTTGCTCAGTTCACCGCGCTTGATATTGTCGTTCGGACGGAAGCAGGTGCCGCCGCCGGTGACGCAGGCTGCGCCGTTGATGATGTTGCGGGCGGCCAGCGTCTCAATGGCCTGGAAGCCAAAGGCACCCACTGGCACGTCGCGGAAGGTGGCGACAGTTGGCGTGGCGAGGGTGTAACCCTTTGCCCGCTGCACGATCACAGCCACCTGTACGCGGCTGATCTGCACATTGGGGCCGTAGCAGGTGCCAGGGGTGCCGAGGGCAGCGCACTGGCTGGCCGAGAGGCCATTGACTACGCTGGCGCGGGCAGCAGCTTCGATGAAGCCGAAGAACACGCTGCCAGGAGCTACGTCCACGAAGGTCTGGCCGCTGGCGGGGGTGAAGGGAGCGAGGCCAAAGCCGAGGACGGCGATCTTGGCGAACTCACCGCGGGTGGCATTGGCGTTCGGGCGGAACAGGCCGTTCGCGCCGTTCACGATGTTACGGCAGGCGAGATACTGGATGTCACCGTAGAAGATGTTGCTGGTCGGTACGTCACTGAAGGTGATCGAACAGGCGGTGGCAGTGGCGGTAGAGGTAAGCGTGGCGGTAGAGGTAAGCGTGGCGGTAGCGGTAGCGGTGCCAGCCGGGGTGGTCGCGGTCGGGGTTGGCAGTGAGTTAGCAGCGGGGTTGGTCTCTGCGTCGGTGCTGCCCACTGCTCCATCCTCGGTGCCACCGATGGAGTACCAGTAGCCGTTCATCTGCGCCTTGCCGAAGTTGCGCTTGATGTTGAGCAGCGATGGGAAGCTCTGCCAGCGGTCTGCACTGGGGATGTACTGGTAGCACTCCTGGCCGATGGTGGTGAAGCCACCGCCGCAGACGACGGCGCGCCCGGCGTTCGGGTAGCCGCTGCTGGTGTTCCAACTGTAAGCCTGGTTGTTGCTCAAGGCCACAGGCAGGTCGGCGATGCGCCGCCAGGTCGGGGTAGTGTCGGTCGGGGTCATCACTTCGACAATGTTCAGGTCGCTGAGGCTGATCCCTACGAAGTTGGCCCCACCGATGGCGTAGACGCGACCATCGAAGGCGGTGCCAGCGACATAGGCGCGCGCGATGCTGAGGTCAGCACTGCTGATCCGGCTCCACTTGCTGCCAGGGGTGCCATTCGGGTCAAACACGTAGGTCTGGGCGGAAAGGGTGTTGGTCGGCGGGGTGAAGCCACCGAAGATGTACCACTTGTTGTTGAGTACCGCCGAGCCGAGGCCGGTCGTGCTGGTGAGGGGCAGCGAGTCGGTGAGGACGGTGATCGTGCTGCTGATCGGGTCGAAGCGGTAGACGGTGCTGGTGCCACTGAGGTCGGAGGCGGCACCAGAGCCACCCACCAGATAGATGTAGGTGCCACTGGTTTCGGTCAGGGTGGCAGATTGCAGGTTAGCGGTGCGCGCGGATGGGAAGGTAGCCGTCTCCGTGATCCAGACCGTGCCGGTGTAGGGATTGATCGAGACTACACTGGTCAGGTAGATGGCGTTGTCGGGGCGGCCACCGAAGGCATAGACACGATTGTTGGCTGCGCCAGCCGCCACGCGGAACCGCTCGCTCGGCAGAGCAGGCAAGGCACTCCAGGTGGTCGAACTAAGGGGGATCGAGGTCGGCGATACCGTTGGTACGGCGGTGGCCGTGCGGGTCGCGGTCGCGGTCACGGTCGAGCCAGCAGGGGTGCTGGTCGCGGTCGAGCCACCAGGAGTAACTGTTGCAGTGGGGCTACCACCGCCACCAGTGACAGTTGACACCTGTACGTTGTTAAAGTAGGTGGTATTGTCAACGCCACCCATGATCATCAGGTTGTTGCCTATGCGTCCACCACCAACCCCGGCAGCGGTAGTAACCAGCGGAGGGCCATAGGCCCAGGTGTTGGCTGCAACGTCGTATACTTCAACCGTTTGGGAGAGCGGCAAGCCAGCGAAGAAGGCTCCACCAGTTGCGCCACCGATGGCGTAGAGCTTACTGCCAGTGGGTGATGCAATCAGTTCTTCGCTGCTCCGCGCAGTCTGCATCGGCGCAAGCGTCGTCCAGCTGTTAGCAGCAGGGTCGTAGCGATAGAGGGTGCTAGCACTAGTACCACCAGCGATGCCGCCTGCATAGTAAATGTAGCTCCCGGCAACAACTGCGCGTCCGTAGGTGACGGCGGCGGGCAGATTCGCCCCTGCCGTCCAGGTGTTGGCCGTGGTGCTGTAGATCAGGGTTGCATTGCTAGGGCCAGGATTACCGCCGAAGACGTAGATGTTGCCATTGTACGCAGCGGTCGTTCCACTCTGCGGTACCGTCTGAACTGTGCCAGTTGTCCAAACATTAGTAGTGATGTCGTAGATCGCATTCTCGTTGATGTGGGCAGCACCAGTATAGCCGCCTGGTACGTAAATCTTGCCGTTGTAGTATGCGCCCTGCACGTTCTGCTTGGCAGTGGGCATATTGGCAAGCTGTGTCCAGGTGCCGGTGGTTGAGTCCCAACGCCAGAGGGTGTTGAGTGCTCCAGCACCGTCACCACCACCATAGACGTAGATATAGCGCACGCCGTCAGAAGCGGAGCCAAAGCGGTAACGTGCAGTAGGGCCAGTTGTGCCGTTGCTCCATGGGCCGGGGTCTTCTACCAGTGGGGTGTGCGGAGCATAGCCCTTCGAGGTGTCAACTGCCGGTGCTTGCACAGCACCAGCTGGTGCCTTGTCAGCATCAGCCGAGTTGCCATTCACCGCCTGGCTGGCAGGCGCAGCGGTCAGGCTGCTTGCGCTGGTCGGCAGGGACTGCCCCAGCGTCATGATCAGCAGCAGTGCGGTCAGTCCCAAAGCCAGGAAACTCTGTACTCTCTTGTTCCTCATCTCTCAACCTTTCTCTTCTCGCTCATCTCTTGCCGCTAGGAGTGCAGCTTGCCAGTTGCGCCCCCTCTATGCCAGCAGCCGGGACGAGCATTGGCTGGCTGGCAGTTAACACGGTTGCCCTACCCTCTATCCTCTAGAAGGTAGGGCTGATCATAACACCGGATGCGGGGTTTGTCAAATACCGCTGCCCATTTTTCAGGGCTGTGCTTATCCCTAATAGCACCTGCTAAGCAGCCCAAACTATGCATCATCTTGAGCAACGTAGCAGAAGGCTACCTGTTATTCTTGCTCATCCAGCGGCTGTACTGTTGCCCGTTTGCCGCGACCGAGCAGTAGCGCAAGGCCGACCCAGGCCGCTTCGCCGACCATCCACCAGACGCGGGTGAAGATCGCCAGCCCGGTCGCCAGCACTGCGGGGATCGCTGCGAAGCTGACTAGCATCTTGCCCAAGGCCAGTTCGCGGATGCCCCAGCCGTCGGGCGCGATCAGCCCAAAGATCGCTACCGTCAGGGCGACGATGTAGATGCCCATGATGTTGAACAGGTCGTAGCCCAGCGGCGAGATCGCCTTGAGAACGAGGTAGAAGGTCAGACCGTTGAGCATCCAGTTGAGCAGGTAGGGGACAAGCAGTTGCAACATATCACCCAGGTGCAGGTCGAGGCGCAGCGGCTTGCGCTTGAAGCGGCCCAGCAGCCGGTTGAGCAGCGGCAGGAAGAAGCGTGGATTGAGCAGGATCAGGCTGAAGATGCCGAGCAGCACCATGTAGATCACCTGGTCGTTTGGCAGGTGCAGCACAGTCCAGATCGCCCCCAGGATCACCCCGCTGGCAACCAGCAGGCCCAGTTCGATCAGCACGCTGAGGGTAGCCGTCACTGCCGGCACGCCCGCTTCTTCGGCCATCAACGCCCGCCCAATACTGCCGAGGAAGGGGCCGGGCAGGTAGCGAGCCAGCCCAGAGATGAAGTAGATGTGGATCGCGCTGGCGATCCCTAGCTCCCCCTTCAGCTTACGCACTACCCGCCACCAGCCGAAGGCCGAGAGGAACGGTCTGCCGAACAGCGGGACCGCCGACAGCGCGAGGTAGCCGTAGTCCAGCCTGAGTTGTAGCCGCGAGAGGTCTGCCCAACTGCCCGCTAGCTGCCAGACGAACACGACGAGGACGAGGGCGATCAGGGTGATCTGCAAGATGGTGCGCCCCCGTGCGCTGCGTACCCAGGCCAGAACCTGGCGCAGGCGGCCCGGCTTAAGCCCCGCTACCGTCGGCTGCTCCGATGAGGATGGTGCTGTTCTCAACCGCTCTCCCTTTCAAGCTCTCTACTCGCGCCCCCAACGTGGCTGCTATTATATCACGATTCTGCCAGAGGTCTGCCGCCGCTCCCCGCAGGTCGCCACCTTGCAGCGGATGGCAGTAGTCGGCCAACCCCACCTGTGCCATGAAGCTGCTCACCTTGTGGTCGTAGCTAACCGCCAGGGCTGGCTTGGCGCAGGCCGCCGCGAAGATCAGCGCGTGCAGGCGCATCGCCACCACCGCATCTGCCCTGTTGACCACGCCCATCACCATCGCCGGATGGTGCCGCCCGGCTAGCTGGTGGGCGGCACCCGGCTGGCGCATCTGGGCGATCACCGCAGCATTCACCACTGCGTCTACCGGGTCAAAAGGGATAAAGAGGATGCTCGCCCCCAGCCCCGCCCAATAGTCGGCTAGTTGGGCTAGCTTCGCCGTTGTCTCCGTATACAATTTCTGGCCCGCCGCCGACCAACTGTGGAAGCGTTCGCGCAGGCTGACTGGCAGCAGGTAGCCAGGGCGTAGGCCGTGCAACGCAGGGTCGAGCGGGCGGCGCACAGCAAAGACAACCAGGGGCCGCCTGTTCTCTGGCACAGAGCCGGGTTGGGTCACGTGGAGTGCATCCAGGCCGCCCGACTCCACACCACCTCTATCTATACCGCTGCTAGCGATTAGCTTCAGCACGTCGGGGCCAGTTTGCGGGCGCAGTTGCAAGGCCGGGTCTGCTGTCACCCGCACCTTTGCCGCTGCCACTCCAATCTTACCTAGCAGGGCTGCGGAAGCCTCGTCGCGCACGGTGATTGCGTCGGCCTGCTGCCCTGCTAGCCGAGCCAGCCGCCGCCCCAGCCGCGTACCCAGTGGCCCAACCCCCACCCCGCTCCAAACCACCCGCTTGCCCAGCCGCTTTGCCAGCAAAGGGTAGATAAGGAAGGAGGGCAGGTTGTAGATGCTGGTCACGTCCTGCACCGTGCCGCCGCCACCGAGGGCAAAGCCAGTGCAGAGGAGTATTGCCCGCAGGGCCGCCAGCGGTTGGCGCGGGATTGCCCTCACGCCGTGCGCCGCTGCCGTGTAGCCAGGATCGACTGATAGCGCAGCCACCGCCAGATCGGGCCGCTCGTCGCGCACCATCTGCAAGAGAGCAGCCAGGATCGCCTCGTCCCCCACATTGCCGCCCCCATACCAGCCAGAGAGTAGCAGGCTTCCGCCCTTCTCACCAGGGGAGGGGGAGGGGGGGCTGTGCTTCACTCGGCCATCAACTCGCGCATTGCGTCTACGATCACCTGCGCGGGACGGGCTGCCTCCAGGTCGTCGCGGCGGCGGTACTGCTGGTAGTTGGCGAGGAAGTAGTTGATGCGGGCTGGCTCGAACTTACTAAGCAGGGCCGTCTCGTCCAGACCGATGATCCGCTCGGTTGCGCTGCGGAGCAGTAGGCAAGGTCGATCCAGATAGTAGGTCTCCTCTTGCAAGCCGCCACCGTCGCAGACCACATAGGTGCAGTTGGCGATCAGGTTCATGAAGCTGAAGTAGTCCTGGTAGCCACGATGCTCGATGTTTGGGTGATTGAGCAACTTGTCTAGCATCCCATAGGCGGCCAGCTTCTCCATCGTGGGCTTGTACTGGATGAAGACGACGTGGTGTTGCTCGGCGACTCGCAAAATCACCTCAATGTCGAACTTCAGTCGCTCTTGATTGAGGATGCTCTCTAGCCGGTGGACAACCGCGACGACGTAGGGGCGGTCAGGCGGCGTGCTGAGATCGCTATTGCCGTCGGCGTGCTTCTGCTTGTAACGGATCAGGGCGTAGGTGAGGGCTTCGTAGACCGTGTTCACCCCGGTATTCCACTTGCGGCCCGCCAGCTTCTCCTTCACCAGGTTGCTATACTCCCAGTCGGCGGGGGCGAACAGGTAGCGGGCGAAGCGGCTGGTGATGATCCGCACCAACTCCTCTGGGAAGGGGTTGAGCAGGTCGTAGCTGCGTAGGCCCGCCTCCACATGGGCGATAGCCTGCCCGCCCAGCCTGCCGATGATCAGCCCTAGCAAGGTCGAAGGCGTATCGCCATGCAGCAATACGATGCCCTTGCCAGCCGGGAAGTAAGCCCTGCGCTTGCGGAGCGCGTTCCAACAGCCCTTGAGGAACCACTGTGCCGCGTCGCGCACGTTGGTTACGTCAGCAGTGCGCTGATCTAGCAGCACATCCGGTTGGCGCAGAGCAAAGATGCCGGTGATCACATCGGTGGTATGGCTGTGCTGGCGGGTGTGTAGCAGGCGGTACGGCACCTGCTGGCGGTCAAGCTCGCGCAAGACAGGAGCCATCTTGACGTACTCACCCTTTGTCCCCATGATGATTGTTAGTGGTTTCATAAGCTCCTTCGCTGCTGCGCCTCAGTCCCTGAACCGATACTTGAGCAGCGTCCAGAACGCCTCGAAGCCGTCGCTCAGCTTGATTTTCTTGCCCTGCAATGCCGTGCGCCCTTCGTAGTGGATCGGTACTTCAACTATCTTGTAACCCTTCTTGCGTACCTTCGCTGTCACCTCTGGACAGAACTCGAAGCGGGTGCAGTTCAGCTTGATCGTGCGGAGGATCGCCGTGCGAAACGCCTTGTAGGCCGTAGCCTCGTCGGTGATGTTGGCCCGGAACAGCAGGTTCGCGCTGACGGCTAGCAGGCGGTTCGCCACCCAGTTCTGGAACTTCATCCCTCGCACGCTGCCCAGGAAGCGGCTGCCGTACACCACGTCCGCCCGCCCTTGGGCAATCAGTTCTAGCATCGGCAGCATCTCCCGCGAGTCGTATTCCAGGTCGGCATCATGGACGACTACGATCTCGCCCACTATCTCCCGCAAGCCGAGGCGGATCGCGGCCCCCTTGCCCCTGTTTTGCGGCGCGTAGATGATCCGCACGTCGGGATGCGTCGCCCACTGGGCAAGGATAGCGCGGGTGCCATCGGTCGAACCGTCGTCCACCACCACCAACTCCTTCGTGAAGTCTACCGCCAGGATGCGGCGCAGCACTTCGCCCACGTGTGCTTCTTCGTTGTAGACCGGGATGATCACCGATACTAGCTGGGCGCGTAGGGCTGGGCTGGCAGCGATGGGGATACCCTGCGCTGGCACGCTCGGCGGCGGGAAGGGTGAGCGATCCGCACCAGCCGCTACCGGGTCGGTGAGCGCGGGTGCTACCTGGCAAGAGGCTGCCATTGTCACAGACACTTCTTTACTTGAGGGCATAGATATAGATGTCATCTTCATTATATATCTTCTCCCAAAGCTGGGGTGCTTTGTCGAATTGAACATGATCCAGGGTACCGCCGATGTGCAGGTTCTTCTTACGATACTGCGCCAGTTCTGGCTTCTCGCTCAGGCCGCTGGTGCCAAGCTGCACGCTGCGCGCCCCAATGTAGGCATAGCGCACCCCAGCCTGCTTCAGCCGGGCAACAGCGTTCGGGTTGTTGGCCTGCGTCGCCAAGATCGAGAGGTCGATGATCTTGCCCCGATAATCCTTGCCCAATGCCACCTCGTTGTTGTAGGGCAGGGGCGGCGCAGTCGTTTGCCAGCCGCGCTGGGTGAGCAGCGGCAGCCACAAACCGCCGTCGCTGCCAGTGCGCGAGTTTGGCGACCAGGAGTAGGTGAAGGTGTTGACCAGAAAGAGAGTACCTGCTGGGATCGCCTGCCCCTTCAGCCAGGTAAGTGCCTTAATGTCTCCCGCTTGTAGGTAGGCTTCCAGCCGATCATCCTCCCGCTGGGGGGCCAGTGCGCCACCCGCATAGAAGGCCAGCCCGACGAGCAGGGCAGCGGTCGTCAGTTTCGCTTGCAAAGGCCAACTAGCCTGGGGCGGTTGCCCCTCACCCTGCCTGTGCCAAATCCGCGCCTCCAGGATCGTCACGGCCAGATAGCCGATCAGCATACTGGCGGGCAGCCAGAACGCGCTAACCACTGTCTGGTAGTCCACCCTGCCACTGACCAGTGGGATCGGCAACCAGTAGGGGTTGGAGAGCGCGAGGCTAACAGCCGCCCACAAGCCAACAGCGATCACGTAGCCTTGCCGCCTAATTATACCAGATAGCCAGCCAGCCGCCGCCAGCAGCACGATTGGGCTGGTGATGAACCAATTACTGAGTAGCGGCGGCAGCGGCTTGCCGTCGGGCGCAGCGGTGCTGGGCAGCCAGGCCGTCAGCGGCTTATCGAACCACCAGTTGCTCACAATATCGCTCAGGCGCGTGCTGAAGAAGCTCTGCGCCACCTGCCCGCCCTTCGGCGCGAGGGTGAAGCTGAAGCCCGCCAGTAGGTTGAACAGCCAGGGCGAAACCACGATCAGGTTGACGATGCCAATACCTATCACCTTGAGTAGCAGCCTGCTGATCCTTGCCTTCTTCGTCTGCTTCTGCAAAAATGGTGGCTCTCCCATCCTCACGTCCGCATCCACAGCCACCTGCCACCTGCTAGTCAGCACTTTGACCACCGCAACCAGGGTGTAGAGGCCGAGGAAGAAGTAGAACAGGATGATAATGCGGTAGTGGGCGAGAAAGAGGCCAGCGGCCAGCGTACCAGTGATCATCACAGCCCTGACTTCAGAGTGGTGCAAGAAGCTAGTCACCGGCAAGAGGGGAGTACGCCGCCTGCGGATCGCGCTAATTAGCCGCGCACGTTCTACTGATCCAGAATTGATATACCGCACGAGGGGAGAGTGATTGTTGAGCGCAAGCCCGCTAGCGATCATCACCAGGGGCAGACCGAGCAGACCGACCATCTGCGTGTCGCGGCCCCAGTTGATGTAGTAGGTCGGGAAGATTTCGATCACCGCTGGGATTAGCGCGGCGACCAGACCAACCTTCGTGCTGCCCGTAAAGTGGCGGGCCAGCAGGTAGGCGACGAGCGGCGCAAACGCGCTCAACACCTGCCCGACCATCAGGGTCAGCTTCGCCGTGGTCAGCGGCCCGGCCCCGAACGCCACCGCCCCGCCCAGCCAATAGCTGACTGCCACCAATGCATGGAAAGCATAGTGGTAGGTAAACGAGCCGAGCGGGGCGTAGGGCAGATAGTTGTTGGGGATGCCCGCGTTATCGATCACCAGTTGGCTGATCAGGGTGTGGTGGTAAGCGTCGGAGCCGAGGGCGGCTGGCTCGCCCCAGCCCTGGGCCACCCGCACGCTGAGGCCCGCCAGGAAGATGCCGAGCAGGGCCAGGTTTGCCCATTGCAAGCGGCCCAGGGTGGCTTGCAAGCGGGGTAGCAGGCTTGAGCGGCTGGCAAGTAGGCAGAGGCTGGCGATGGGCATTGCCTCTATCCCGCTAGCTGGTTGCCTGCGCCCCGCTAGCTTCAGCCAGAGGGCGACCAATGATAGGCAGAGCAGAGCCAGCAGACTGCGTGTACCCAGGGGCAGGTGCAGTAGATGGGCGACGAGGAAGACGAGCGGGGTGGCGAGGATGCTGAGGCTGAGGGCAGCGATCACCCGGCTGGCGGTATCGGCCAGTGCATCATGCAGCCACTTGAGGTAGAGCAGCAGGGTGTAACCGGGGATCAACAGAGCAAGCGCAAGGCCGCCGCACAGGGCTAGCCATTCCAGCGTTACTTTGATGCTAAATGCTGCCACGCTTCCCTCCGCTCCAAAGGCTCCCTTCTCTAGTAGTCATGCTCTGACCGGGAGCTTCGGCCCAACGCGGCCCATTATAGGCAACCGCCTGCCGCCTTGTCAACGCGGGGGCCAATAACTGCGGCGGCTAGTAGTGAGCTTCTGCCAGCAGATTGGAGCCACGCGGCTCAAGCTGGGCTGTCCCTGGCAACACTGCTAAGCGCAACCCGTCCGAGCGGCGTAAGCGAGTTTGAACACAACAGGTTAGATAGTCATGCCTGCTCATCCGCTTATCCGTTGGCCCAATCCGCTAGCCGCAGACCAGATGGGCAGCCATCCACCCTCAAAGCTCCGCTGCCAGCAGTTGCGCGATCTGGGTGGCAGCGTAGCCCGCCTCGGTGAGGGGCTGGACGAGGCGGGTGGCTAGTTGGTCGGTGGGCGGGGGCAATGTAGTGCAGATCAGCTTTAGCGGGCCGTTGGCGAGGATCAGGTGGCTGGCTAGCCCCGCTGGGACGATCACAGTGTCGCCCTGCTGCAAGTCAAGCTCGTGCGCGCTCCCCTGCCAGCCCAGTTGCCCCGTCCCCTCTAGCACAGTATAGAGGGTGAAGCTGCTGCCGTCGCTCTCGCTGTTCAGTTCGCCGCCGTCGGCCTCGATCAGGCTAACCGCAAAGTAGGGGCTGACCTTCAGGTGGCTGACGCTATGGCTGCCCACCGCCAGCCGCAGGGGGGTCAGCTTGCCAGGGGCGGGCTGCTCGAAGCGCAGCACGCGCAACCCCTTCTCCACGTGCAACTCGCGGCCCTTGCCCTGCGCGTCCAGGCGGTGCCAGTCGTAGAGGCGATAGGTGTGGTCGCTGTTCTGCTGCACCTCGTAGACTAGCAGGCCGCGACCGAGGGCATGGACGCGCCCGGCGGGGACGTAGACTACATCACCTGCGCTGACCGCCAGCCGCTGCAAGTTCTCCTCCAACCTCCCCTCACCGATGCGCTGGCGGATCAGCGCATGGTCGTCGCTGGCGGCGGTGCCGAGGATCACCGCCGCCCCTTCAGCTGCCCCGATCACGTACCACATCTCCGTTTTGCCGCACCAGTAGCCCTCCAACTCCTGCGCCTGCTCGTTGTTGGGGTGCAGTTGCACGCTGAGGTTATCGTTCGCATCAATAAACTTGGTCAGCAAGGGAAAGTGGTCGGCGGTCGGGCTAGCGGTGCCAACCAGCAGGCGGCCCCAGGCTGCTACCGCCTGGTGCAGGCTGCGCCCAGCTAGTGCGCCGTTCTGGATCAGGCAGTCGTCGTAAGCCTCCCAGCTTTCGCCGATCAGTTGCGTGGCTGGCAGGTCGGGCTTAAGCGCGGCCAGGTTGTGACCGCCCCAGATCGTCGGCTTGTAGATCGCTTGTAGCTTGAGCGGGTATAGCTCTGGCAGCATCGTTGCTCCTTAGCTCATGATCTCGTCGTACATCGGTTGCAAGGTAGCGATCATTGCGGCCAGGCGGTGGGCGACGGCTTTGGCCTCACGGGCGACGGCGCGCACACCCTGGGTTGGCATCTCGCAATGCACTCGCGCCCAACCCTTGTCCCACCGCTCAACGCGCACCGGCGGCAGGCTGGCTTCAGCGTTGAGGGCGGCATCAATAGCGGGCTGGCGTTGTTGGAAGCTGCTAAAGAGGAACTCGTTTGCGCCCGCCTCGGCCTCGAAGTGCAACCCCACCTCCAGGTAGCCGCGCCGCTGCCAGACCTCGAAATGCACCTTGCGGCCAAGCGCGTTCGGCTCGAAGTACATCTGCACCAGGCTGGCCCGTCCACCGACGCTGAAGCCCTGCCACTGCTCTGGCAGCAGAGCGCGCGCCGCCTCCACGATCCCCAGCAGTACACTGCTGGCCCGGCCCACCGCTGGTTCGCTCATCAGCCCTCCACCTCTGGCAAGATAAACACATTATAACAGCTATCAGCGGTTTTGGGCCAGCGGATAGTTGTAGAAGAAGGTCATCTCCCCCACTGGATCGAAGGCATCGTTGTAGCCGCAGAAGCTGAAGCCCTGACTTTGCAGGAAGCGACTGGCGGGGTAGTTGGCGGTCGCCAGTTCAGTGAGGATCGACCGCTGGGCTGCCAGCCGCGCCCACTCTTTGGCCGCCTCCAGCAGGGCCGCCCCTACCCGCTGCCGCCGCCAGCCCTCGGCGACCGCCACCTGGGTTAGCCAGGCCAGTTCGCGCTGGCGGTCAAGAAAGAGGTTGATGTAGCCTACCACCTCGTTGCTGCCCTCGCTGGTGGCGATGGCAAAGAAGTCGATCTGCTGCCAGGCTGCGCGCAAGCGATAGGGCGTTTCGCTCTTGCCGCTGACCAGGCGCAGGCGCGGCAGGCGGGCGGGGCGGAAGCTGACGGTGCGCTGCTCCTCACCCAGCAACCCTGGTTCGCTGAGCAGCAAATCGCTGCGGCTCTCGATTACCTGCCAGACCCAGTTGGTGCTGTAGCTGTCGTCCAGGGCCAGGCAGGCGGTCAGGTCGTCGGCTTCGGCGGGGCGCACGTTGAAGCTGCTCATTGGGCGGTCGAGTCCTGCAACGAACGGCCCGGCTTGCTGGGTGGCTCGTTCGCCCGCTCCACTGCCGCCCGCAATGCCTGCCCCTCCGCTGCTACCTCCGCCTCAAACTCGCTCTCTGGCGGGAACAGGCGGGGAACGACGAACTCCAGGATTAGCTTGATGATCGCAATCACCGGCACCGCCAGGAACAGGCCCAGCACCCCTGCTACCGCTGAGCCTGCAAAGGCGGCGAATAGTACCAGCATTGGGTGCAGATGCACCGACTTGCCCATCACGTAGGGGACGATCAGGTAGTCCTCCAGGTGGCGCAGGGTGGTATAGACGACCGCAACCACAACCGCCATTGTTACGTTGCTCCACCCAAAGTTGGTCTGCGGCTGCACCAGGGCCACAAAGACGGCGAGGCCGCCCGCGCTGTAGGGGCCGAGGTAGGGGATCGTTTCCAAGAAGCCAGTGGCGATAGCGATGAACAGGGCAAAGTGGATGCCCAGGATGCTGAGGGCGATATAGCTGGCGACGCTCATCACCACTACCAGCACAAGCTGGCCGCGAATCCAACCACTGATCGTACCGTTAATCTGCGCGATCAGCGGCAGCACCTCGGCGCGGAAGCGGCGCGGCACGGCGTTGCGAATGCGTTCGCCGATCCGCTCTGCGTCCAACAGGAAGAAGAAGCTGGCGGCGACAAAGACGAGGGTGAGCAGGAACGACTCGAACGCCCCCCGTGCGATCTCTGCCATCTGCGCCCCGGCCCCAAACTTAAACTCAACCACCGTGCGCTTGAGGGTGTCGTAAGTCGGCTCATCTATGTTCAGGCCAACCCCAGCGGCAGTGCGACGCAGGTCGTCCAGGTAGACAGGCAGGTTGCGCCGAATCTCGCCAAACTGCTGCATCGCCAGCGGCACGATGCTGACCAACCAGGCGACGAAAGCGACGAGCAAGGCGAAGAAGCCCACCACGAAGACCAGGCGCGGCCAGTGCGTGCGGCGCGTAAGCAGGCCAACGATAGGATTGAGGATGTAGGCCAGCAGGATTGCCAGGATGAAGGGGATCACCACCACCCCCAGCTTGCCGAGGAACCAGATGGTGGCAATCGCCAGGGCGACGATGATTAGCAGCCGGGCGGTGCCAGTGAAGCGGATTTGAGGTTGGTCGGGGCGTGGGGTGCTGCTCTCTATCATCTAACTCACCTGTCTCCTGAAGCAAAAGCTGAGGTTCTGCTGTCTATTACAGCAAGGTTGTTTCATCATCCATGATACCACACAGCCTGCCCACTTGCCAAACGGCGCACACCCAATTCGCTGGCTGCTTCGCCCAACCGCGAATACGCAGTGTTCGGTTTGACGCTGGGCGAGCTAGCAAGTATAATGAGCGCAAAGCTAAACTTTGCCGTCCAACCAGTGCAATATTAGTAGAGCAAAAGGAGGGTACTGCCCATGCGTTGCCCCAATTGTGGTAGCGAGCAACCCGCCGGGGCGCATTTCTGCGACCAGTGCGGCACCCCGCTTGGTACTGCCGCCGCCCCAGCCAGCCAGCCATACAGCAACCAACCCGCTCCAGTCAGCGGAGCAGAGTCCGCCCCTACACCGCCGCCGCCTGCCAGCAGCCCCAACCCTGGTGGCAGCCCGATCTGTGCGGTCTGTGGCGCAACCAACATCCCTGGCGAGGTGTTCTGCGAGAACTGCGGCGCGTCGCTGGTACCGACAGCAGCAGAAACCCCAGTCAGTGCGGGTAGTGCCAGCGCACCGGTCTACACCGCCCCCCCCCCACAAACGTCCCCGCCACCGCAGCCAGCAGCCCAGCAGTCCCAGCCAGCCGCGCCCCCGCCGCCGCAGCCGATCACTACCGCCCCGCTCAACCCACGCCTGGTTGTGGTAGATACCAGCGCAGAGATTCCGCTGCCCAGCAAGCCAGAGATGGTTATTGGCCGTGAAGACCCGGTGAGCAACTCCTTCCCCGACGTGGACATGACCCCGCATGGCGGCATGGACAAGGGGGTGAGCCGCCGCCACGTCAAGCTGCACAAGAGCGGCGACCGCTTCAGCATCGAAGACCTCGGCTCGGTCAACGGCAGCTACCTCAACCGTGAGAAGCTGACCCCCAACCAGCTAGTGCTGCTCAACCCTGGCGATGTGATCAGCCTCGGCAGGCTGGCCGTGCGCTTCGAGAAGTAGTCACCCGCTGGGGGCGAAGCTGTCGTCCCCGCTGGCTGGAAAGAAGATGTGCTTGGCTAAGAACCGCTTGCTGGTGGCATTCGCCCTTGCCCTCGCTCTGCTGACGCTAGCGGGGTCGGGGCTGGTGGCTGCCCAGCCGCAACCGCCGTCGAAGGTAGTGGTGATCGATCCAGGGCATGGCGGCAGCGAGAGCGGCGGCGCGCACTACAATGTGAAGACCAAGAAGTACGATCTGCTGGAGAAGGATGTCAACCTGCGGGTTGCCCAAAGGCTGGCGGCCCGCTTGCAGGCGGCGGGCTACCTGGCAATCCTTAGCCGCAACACGGACACGCAGGTGAACGCCGCCCATCTGGACGTGAACGGCAACAAGAAGATAGATGTGGATGACGACTTGCAGGCCCGCATAGACCTCGCCAACAGCAACCACGCCGCGATCTTTGTCAGCCTCCACCACGACAGCCGCAGCTACGACCCCACCGCCGACTTTACCACCGTCTACTACTGCGCCGACCGCCCCTTTGCCGCACAGTCGGCCCAACTGGCGGCCAGCCTGGCGGCAGCCTTCGCGGCAGAGTGGCAGCAGCAGGGCTGGGCAATCCCGGTGCAGCCGATCAGCCCCGACGACGTACTGAAGAAACCCGGCGGCCACCTCTACCTGCTCGGCCCCAAAAACTGGCGCGTTCCCCGACCCAGCACCATGCCTGGCGCACTGGCCGAACCGCTGTTCCTCACCAACGAGTACGCCAGCAGCCTGGTCAGGCAGCCAGGCTTCTACGATGCAGAGGCGGACGCTTACTTTCAGGGCATCGTCAGCTACTTTAACACGGTCAAGTGATGAGCAACAAGGCTACAGCTATGTGGCAGCAGAGGAGAGTGATAGTGGCTGGCCGCCCGGCCCAGCGGCAAGAGGTACAGACCGCTTGTTGAACCGCTCACCACGGCTGCCGCGTGCTGTCAGCCTGCTGCTTACGCTAGCCTTCGCCCTCGGCCTGCTCTTGCTCCTCGCTGGGCAGGGCGGCACGCTGACGGTGGCGGCGGACGGCAAGGCGGGCGAGCGGCTCGGCCACTTCCAGCCGCTAGAGCGGGGTGAAGGCGGCCTGCCGTTCCGCTGGACGAAGCAGGCAAGCAGCGTGGTCAGCCCCCGCTTCGCCTACCGCGAACGGCTTACCCTCACCTTGAACGGCAGCCGCCCGCCCGCTTTCGCCGCCAGCCCCACCGACCTCTACCTCGCTGGCACGCTGGTGGCAACGATCCCGGCTAGCAACACGCTCTTTACCTACACTCTCGATTACGCCGACTTCGCGCTCGATCCCGAATTGAGCCTCGAACTGCGCCCGCAACAAACCTTCTACCCCTCGGACAAGGACTACCGCGAACTTGGCATCGTCTTCTACAGCCTCAAGATAGAGGCGGCGAACGGCCCCTTCGGGTTGCGCTGGCCCAGCCCGCTGATCGTGGGGCTGTGGCTGTTTGGCGCGGGGCTGGTCTGGGCTTTGGCGCGCTCCCGCTTCGGGCTGGCGGTGGTTGGCTCGGTGGTCGGGCTGGGGCTGGCGGCCTATCTGTTCGCCGGGGTCAGCAACCGCTCGTTGCTACTTACCCTCATCGTTGCCTACGCGACTGTGGCCGTGCTGCTCATCCAACGGCTGGCGGTTGAGGGCTGGCTGGTCTCGGCCTGGGTGCGGCTGGGCAGGCTGTGGCCGCCGCGGTTGCGCTGGGCGGGGCCGCCGCTGTTCTACTTTGGTCTGGCAAGCGTGTTCACCTGGCCCTACGTGCTGCACCTGGGCGAGTGGCTACCCGGCTGGCCGATGGACAACTTCAACTTCCTCTACAAAATCTGGTGGGTGAGCCACGCTCTGTTTGGCAACCCGCCGCCCGGCAGCGACCTGGCCTACAACCCGAACGTCTACTACCCCGCTGGCTTCAACCTGGCCCAGGGCGAGCTTACACCCGTCAATACAATGCTCACCCTGCCGATCACTGCCACCCTCGGCCCGGTCTGGAGCTACAACGTCGCTCAGTTTGCTAGCTTCGTCCTCAGCGGTTGGGGGATGTACCTGCTAGTTAAGTACCTGCTAGCCGCCCAGCCTGCCCTCCGCCGCGAGGGGAGCGGGGAAGGAGAGGAAAAAGCAGCCTCCTTGATTGCCCTGTTTGCGGGGCTGATCTACGCTTTTGCGCCCTGGCACCTGAACCAAATGATGGGCCACTTGCAGATGATGGGCATCCAGTGGTTCCCGCTCACCTTCCTCTTTGTGGAGAAGCTGATCCGCGAGCGGCGGTGGCAGGCTGGTTTGCTCGCTGGCGTGTTCTTCTCGCTTTGTGCCTGGCAGGCGTGGTACTTCGCGGCGATTGCGGGGGTGATGGTTGGGTTGTACGGTGTGGTACGGCTGGTGATGGTGGCCCGCACTCAGCCCCCGACTGACGCTGCACCACGAGCGGGGATGAGCAGGACGTTGGTTGCGTTCGCGGCGTTTGGGGCGGCGGTGCTGGCGATGGTACTGCCCTTCCTCATCCCTTACCTGCAACTGCGGGGGCAGGCGAAGCTGGCCTATACAGTGAAGGCGGCGAACGGTAGCTCGGCTCTGCCCAGTGACTACTTCATGCCCAGCCAACTACACCCGCTCTGGGGCGACCGTTTCCTCAACGCGCACACTGCTAACCTGAACATCACCGATTACAACGTGTACCTGGGCATTGTGCCACTGCTGCTGACAGTGCTGGCTTTTGTCCTCGGCGGGCGGGCGGAGCGGGGGTTGCGCTGGCTGTGGCTGGTGGTCGCGCTGGTGGCAGCGGTGTTCAGTTTCGGGCTGCTGCTAGATGTGGGCGGCGAACTAGAACGCTTCGGCTACGTGCAGCCGCCCAGTGGCGTGCTGTGGCCGCTGCCTGGCCTGTTGCTGTTCAACTACGTGCCTGGCTTCAATGGGGTGCGCGCCTACGCCCGCTTTGGGGTGATCGTGATCCTGGCGGTGGCGGTGCTAGCGGCTTACGGCCTGCGTTCCCTCTTGCAACAACCACGCTTCGCCCGCTACGGCTTCCTCACCGTGCTGCTGCTCAGTAGCTTGCTGCTGGTTGAGTGGTGGGCCAACCCCTACACCTTCGGCTACAGCAAGGCTTTCGAGCAGCCAATGGATCGCTGGTTGGCCGCCCAGCCCGGTCAGTTTACCGTCGCTATGTTCAGCGTGGATCGCTCTTGGAAGGACGGCCCCGCGATGTGGGGCAGCGTCTACCACGGCAAGCGCATCGCTTACGGCTACGAAACCTTCGTGCCACCCCTCTATACCGCCAACGAGGATGCGCTCAACCAGTTCCCCGATCCCCAGGCGATCAACCTGATCGCCGCTGCACCCTTTGACGCAAAGTATGTGGCGGTCAGTTCGCGCTACCCTGGGCTGGATTACAAGTCGGCGAAGTCGTGGCCGCAGGTGCGCGACAGCCTGGCGGCCAACCCGCGTCTCAGGCTGGTGCAGGTGTTCAAGCAGGCAGCTATGTGGCAGGGCGACCTCCGTCTGTTCGACCGCCGCCCCGATATCGAGTGGCACTGCCTGCCCGACGACATTTACCTCTACGAAGTGGTAAAATAGGGCCATGTTGAACGTTGGCGACAAACTAGACGGCGGACGCTATACCATCTTGCAGAAGTTGGGGCAGGGTGGGGCAGGCAGCGTCTATCGGGTGAGCGATCAGCGCAACCCCACTCGCTACGCCCTCAAGCAGTTTAGCATCGGTGAGGTGCTGGACGAGGAGGAGCGGGCGGCGGCAGTATTGGGCTTCCGCAGCGAGGTTAGCTTGCTGATGTCGCTCAACCACCCGAACATCACCCAGATCGTCAACTACTTCATTGAGGACGACAGCTACTACATCGTTATGGATTTGGTAGACGGCCAGAACCTCAACAAGGCGTTGAAGGAAGCGGGCGGCCCCCCTCCGCTAGCGACCGTTCTCGACTGGTTCTGGCAAGTGGTGGATGTGTTGGTCTACCTACACCGCCACGTGCCGCCGATCATCTTCCGCGACCTCAAGCCGGGTAACATCATGGTCACGCGGGCCGAGGTGATCAAGCTGATCGACTTCGGCATTGCTCGCTTCTTCAAGCATGACGGCAGTGGCGACACCCGCGCCCTCGGCACGCCTGGCTACGCCCCACCAGAGCAGTATGGCCGCAGCCAGACGGACGAGCGCAGCGACATCTACGCCCTGGGCGTGACCTTCTGGCAACTGCTGACTGGGGCCGACCCAACCGAACACATCTTCGACCTGCCGCCAGCCCGCGCCCTCAACCCTGCCCTGCCGGTCGCGCTAGAGCAACTGTTGGCCCTGATGACGCGCATGGAGCCGGGCGAACGCCTCCAGTCGATCAGCGCAGTGCGTGACCGCCTCAAGCTGATCTACCCCAGCCCAGCCCACCCCAGTCCGCCAGAGACCCTGCTGGCCCTGGCCGACCCCCCCGCCAGCCCAAGCAAACCGCCGCTGGCTGGGGCAATCAGGGCGGAGGCACGGCAACCAGCTACTACCACGCGGATAGATGCCCGCTACCTCGAACCAACTCCGCTCCCCGCCGTTGGTGAAGCGCGCAAGCAGCGGCGACAGGAGCCGTCCCCCCGCAGCGAACCTGCTCTGCAAGCGGTGCCGCCTGATCCCAGGCCAGTGCTAGGGAGCAGGTTCGTTGGCAAGCAAGCAATCACCCCCCTGGCTGGGCAGTCTGTGCCGAAGGGTCGTGGCCCGCTGATCCCCACCTTCGTGATCGCGCTACTGCTGGTCGGCGGGCTGGCCTTCGCCCTGGTGGCGGGCTACATTCAGCTACCCGCCCTGGGCAGCACAACCCCAGCCCAACCAACTATCGCCAGCAGCGGCCCAGCCTACCCCAGCACCGTGCCGCCACCGCCTGGGGTGACGAAACCCGGCTACAACTCGCGTAGCAGGGTGGGCGATTGGTCGCAGGTGGGCTACGACTGGGGGCGCACCAACTACAGCCGCGAGGCGAACGTGCTGCCCGCCGGGGCGCAATTGTGGGGCTACCCGATCCCGCTGACCGCCAGCTTCAGTCTGCCCCTGATCGCGGAGGGTAGTCTCTACCTGGTTGCGCCCGACGTGGCTGGGATCACCGCCGTAGCCGCCCTCAGTGCCGAGACGGGCGCGCCGCTCTGGTCGTTCCAGACCGAATACGACCCCGCCAACCCCTCCCCACTAGCCTACGCTGCTGGCGACCAGGGGGAGCCACGCCTGTTCTATGCGGGCGACAACGCGCTGGCCGCCCTCGATCCGCGCAACGCTGGGCGGCGGCTGTGGGCAAAGGACAGGCTGGCTGCGGTTGGCACCATCAGCAATACTATCAGGCCGATAGTAGTTAACGGTGTAGTGTACCTGCTCTCTGCTGAGGCTGAAGGGCGGCTTGATGCAGCTAGTGGCGACGAACTCGCTAGTGAGGTTAGAGCAGGGGCGCAGTACGAAGCCAATATAGTTGCCAGCCCCGATGCAGCCTCTACCTACGCGATCATCTGTGGGCCAACAAGCTGCTCCCTGGAGGCTAGAGCGACCGGCCCCCAGCGAACAAACCATCTGTGGTCAGTGGCGGCGAAGCGCGGCAGCTTGCTAAATACCGCCGACTCTGTTTATCTAGCTTCGGACGATGCTAGCATCCAGGCCTACGACGCACGCGACGGTTCAGCCCTCTGGAACAGTGGTCTGGCTGGTGGTGCCGTACAAATGGCGGTCAAAGATAACATCCTGATCGCCAGCACAAGCCAGCTAACTGCCCTTCGCACCGCCGACGGCACCCAGATTTGGAGCTACCCCCTGGCTGGCGGTCAGGCAGTCGGCGCGCCAATCATCGTCGGCGACGTGGTGTACGCAGCAGCGGCGGACGGCAAGGATGGGGGTAGCATCCTCGCGCTGGACTTGAAGCGTGGCACGCTGCTGAAGCAGTACCCGACCAGCGGCGTACCCCGCAGCGGCCCACTCTACGCCAGCCGCACGCTTTACTACGTAGATGAGCAGGGTCTCCATGCTCTCCGCTGACCCCCTGATCTCTATCGTCGTGCTTAACTGGAATGGGCTGGCCTATCTGCCTGCTTGTCTTGCTGCCCTGGGGCGGCAGACAGAGCGCGACTTTGAGTTGCTGTTGGTGGAGAACGGCAGCCACGACGGTTCGGCAGCCTATCTAGCCGAGGCTGGGTTGTTCGCCAGCCAGGGCTTCGCGGCGGGACCGGTGCGCGTGCTGCCCAGCCCCACCAACCTCGGCTTCGCGGGCGGCAACAACCTCGCCTTCACCAGCGCACGCGGGGCGTGGATCGCCACCCTCAATAACGATACTGTTGCCGACCGCGGCTGGCTGGCTGCGTTGCTGGCAGCGACTGTGGGGCAGCCAGCGGCAGTCGGCATGATCGCGGGCGCACTCCTCTTTCACCGCCGCCCGCAGGTGGTTGCCAGTGCAGGGCTGGCTGTCTACCGCGACGGCCTCGCCCTGGATCGGCTGGCAGGGCATCCCTACCAGGCTGGCGGCCAGCCCTATGAGGTGTTCGGGCCAAGCGCGGGGGCGGCTCTCTACAGCCGCAAGTTGTTGCAGGACGTGGGCTACTTTGCGCCAGACTACTTTGCTTACCTCGAAGATGTAGACCTGGCCTGGCGGGCGCGCTTGCGTGGCTGGCGGTGCCTCTACGCGCCGGGGGCGGCGGTGCTGCATCACTACTCGGCGACTGCCAAGCAGGGTTCGCCCTTCAAGAGCTACCAGCTAGCCCGCAATCGCCTCTGGACTATCGCCCGCGACTTTCCCAGCAGCTTGCTGCGCCGCCACCTGCCCTCTATCCTCGCCTACGACGCGCTAGCCGTCGCCTATGGGCTGGCGAAGGGCGACAGTGCGCTGGTCCGGGGGCGGTTGGCCGCGCTCCGCAGTCTGCCAGCGGTGCTGAAGCAGCGGGCGCGCATCCAGAGCGGGCGCGTAGCAGGCATAGAAGGGCAGTTGGCGGGCTGGCTGCGACCGCCACTCGGCGTGCGCGGCAACCTGCGCCAGCGGCGGCTAGCCGACGAGTTGGCCGTCTAGCCCCGCCCAGCGGCACTGGGGCTGGGACTGGCGAGATAGATCGCTTGCAGGTCGGCGATGTTGTCGCCCAGGTCGCCCTCTTGCTTGCGCCGCCAGGCTAGCTCGGCCAGGTAGCTAGGGCGGCGGAAGCTGGCGGCGGGGCTGGCAAACGTCACCAGGTCTGGTATCCGCTCGGCAATCTCGCGCTGCATGGCGGCGGTCAACTCGCCGCACAGGTAGGCGGGGGTGGTGATCAGGGTGCAGAACTCGGCTATGTCTACGTTGCGGTACTCCGTCGTCCGCCGCCAGTCGGGTGTCCCCTTGCCGCCCGTCTTGTAGGCGGCGACAGCCAGACGGCTGCGACCTGCCGCCAGTGTCGCCCAGACCGTCAGCCTACTGCTGACCGCCGCGTGCTGCCAGGCCAGTGCGTCCAGGCTGCTAATACCGTAGAGTGGCACTTGCAGGGCGACCGCCATCGCCTTCGCCGTCCCCAGGCCGACCCGCAGGCTGTTGAAGCTGCCGGGGCCGCTGCTCACCGCCAGCCCGCTCAGGTCGCCCGGCTTCAGGTGCAGATAGCCCATCAGCCCTTGCAGCACTGGCACCAACTGCGCCGTCTGCCCCCGATGCGACCGCCACGACTGCTCGCCCAGCACGCCGTTCGCGTCGTAGAAGGCCACCCCAGCAAAGTCGGTAGCGGTATCAATCGCCAGCATAGTCATGCGAAGTTCTCCTGCTTGAAGGCGTTGAGCAATTCGAGGTGGCTGTCGCCCTCGGCGTGCAGGCGGATCGTGCGCTTGCTGTCGCTCAGGTAGGCGATACGGACACGCAGGTGGTCGGGAGGCATAAAGTCCATCGCCCGCTCCGGCCACTCTACCACCGTCACCCCCTCTGGCTCTGGCAGGTAGTCCTCAAGGCCAATCGCTATCGCCTGGCGGGGGTCGTCGAAGCGGTAGAGGTCTATGTGGTAGAGCGGTAGCCGCCCAGTCGGGTACTCGCTGATGATCACGAAGGTGGGGCTGTTTACGTAGTCGTTGATGCCCAGCCCCGCCGCGACCCCCTGGGTGAAGGCCGTCTTGCCCGCACCAAGCTGACCCTCCAGCAGCAGCACGTCGCCTGCCTGCACGAAGGCCGCCAGCCGCGCCCCGATCCGCTGCGTCTGCTCCAGGCTGTGGCTGATCAGGTCGAGTTCGTTGGGCGCAACCGCTCCTTCACCACTCTTGCGGCTGCTTACGCGCTCCTCTGGCTCTTTGCTCATCAAACCTTCACCTTCTTTGCGTCACGCTTGGACTCCTTCGCCATCTCCTGCTCAATTGTCTTCTGGGTCGCCAGCGTCAGTTCTTCGCCTGGTTTGATTTGCAGGGCCGTCTGGATGTAACTCTCGGCCTCTGGGTAGCGACCGCTGCGGCTGAGGATCAGGGCGATCAGGTTGAGGGCGCGCAGGTTGGTGGGGTCGAAACGCAAGGTCTCCTTCACCTCCTGCTCTGCCAGGTCGATGCGTTTCATCTGCATATAGGCACTCGCCAGGGTCAGGCGGAACTGCGGGTTGGCTGGCGAACCGCCCACTGCTCTGCGCCACTCCTTCGCTGCCAGGGCAGTGTAGCCCGCCTGCTGGTAGGTAGCCCCAGCGTTGTAGTGGTCAATAGGGGTGCGGCCCGCCACGCTGTCCGGCGCGATCACCCGCCGCCGCTGGGGGATGAAGTCGTCCTCGCTGTTGAGGATCAGGTAGAAGATGATAGCATTGATCGCCATGCCCACCACCAGGCTGATTATATCCCGCGCCCCAGCCAGGAAGAAGGTGATCAGCGTGCTGCACACTGACAACATTCCTGCACCAATGTTCAGGCGATAGAACACCCTGATCCGCAGCAGCGTGCCGATCACCATCGCTACGCTGACTACCATCTGGATGCCAAAGACAACGCTCAGGATAGTGAGGTTACGCTCCACGATCTGCGCTTGCTGATACTGCACCCCTGGTAGCTGGCTGCTCAGGCTCTTGAGCATACTGACCAGGAAGAAGCTGCCGAAGAAGGTCAGGGTGGAGAGGCCCGCTTCGATCAACCAGAACAGGGCTAGCAGCTTGATCGAGAACGACCGTCCTTCCCGCGTGCGGTACTCCACGTAGAGGTCGCCCTTGCAGTTGGGGCAGATTTCGTCGCCGATCTGCGTCACCCAGCCACAGTAAGGGCATTCCAGCCGCTCATCTACCGACTTCTCCGCTATCTCCTCTTGCAGTTCGGCCTCGCCAGCCCCAGCGTAGTGGGCCGCCTCCCCACCACTGCTGTAGGTGGGGACGGCCTCCTCGCCCGCATAGTCGTAGCTGTAGGCAGTAGGGCGCACGCTGCTGCCGTTGCTGCCGCCTGCCGCCGCGGGCTGGGTAAAGGGCGAGTAGTTGAGTGCGTCGTTGCCCTCGCTCATCTCGCGGGTGTAGCTGGGGGCCAGTTGGTCGGTCGCTCCCGCCCCATGTTGGCTGCCCCAGCCGCCGACCACCCCCGCGCCGTTGCCGAGCGGTTGGTAGCTAGGCTGTTCCCCTTCGCCATCCTGGGCGAACAGTCGTCGCACCTCCTCTAGCCTCTCATTGCGGCGGGCCATCGCTGCTGGGCCACTGCTGCTAGCCAGGTCTTGGGTAGGCAACTCGGCCAACGGTGGCAGGCTGAAGGGCGACGCGGGCGGCTGCGCGCCAAAGGGAGAGGGGGCAGGCTGGGTGCTACCAAAGGGGGAGGGGGCGGGCTGGGTGCTGCCAAAGGGCGCAGGCCTCGCTGCTACCGTTGGGGGGGTCGTTGCGGGTGGGGGGGGCTGGCTGGTAGGGGCAGTTCCCTGCTTCGCGCGCAGTTGGGCCAGCTTGCGTTGGGCCGCCTCGTTGCTGGGGTTGAGATCGAGCGCATTCTCCAGGCAGATGATCTGGTTGTCCAGGTCTTCGACCAGGCCGCCCAGCCAGAGCCACGCCTGCTCCTGCCGCTCATCGGCCTCCACTGCCGCCAGCAGGTAGTTGCGCCCTTCCTCCTTGCGGCCAGCCCGTGCCGCTGCGATGCCGAGGCGGGTCATCTCCACCGGGTCCAGGTTCCTGTCAATCACGCTTGCCCACCCTCCTGCACCACCCCCGCCTGCTGCCGCAACAGGGTAAGGTTTTTCACGTTCTCCGCCGTCGTTGCATCACCTGGTTTAAGCTGGCTAGCCCGCGCCAACAACTTACCCGCCTCATCGAAGCGGCCCAGATTGCTGAGGGCCAGGGCCAGCAGGTTGAGGCCGCGCAGGTTGTCTGGCTCGCGGCGCAACACCTCACCCACCTCGCCCTCGATCCGCCCGTACTGGCGCAGCTTGAGGTAGGCACTGGCTAGCGAGAGATGATACTGCTGGTTGCTGGGCTGCATCGCTGCGGCCTTGCGCCAGGCGCGGGCGGCCATCGCGGTGTAGCCTGCCTGCATGAACCTGATCGCCTCGTTATGGTAGTCTAGCGCACTGCGCCCCTTGCGGTCGTCGGGCGGGGCTACGATCCGCTCGTGCTTGAGGAAGAAGTCGTCGTCGCACTGGGTCAGTAGCCAGTATTGCACCGCCGCCAGCAGCCCCCCGACCACCGCCCATACCCAGTTGCCAGTAACACCCACCGCCAGCGAGAAGACTCCTTCGACCACCATCAGCACGCAGGCCACCACGTTGACAAAGTAGAAGGAGCGCACCCGCAGGAAGCTGCCAACCACGTTGATGAGCAGGAAGCCGATTAGTACGAAGTACGACCCGCCCACGAGGTAGAGCTTGAACTGATCGGGGGTAGGGCCGCCTAGCAGCACGCCATCGGTGAGTGGCGCAACCCGCTTGTTGAGTTCTGTGGTCAGGTAGCTGGTCGTAACCCAAATCGCATACTGGGTGCCGATCCGACTACACTGGGCTAGCCAGAGGATAGATAGTCCCCAGAGCGACTGTGACCGCTCACGGCGCGCCCGATAGCTGAACCAAAGTTCGCCAGCGCAACCAGGGCAGGTTTGGTCGCGTAGCTTTGTCTGCACACTACAGTACGGGCATTCCAGTTGCTCGTCGCGCAGTGGCTCGCTCAGTTCAACTCCGGCTGGCGGGCTGGCAACCACCTGGTTGCCCCTGATGCCCAGCGGCCTCTGCTCGCCTTCCGCCCTAACCGCCATCCGGATCGGCCCTGCCTCGGTCATCTGCTCGGCCACCGCCTGCTGATAGCCCGCCTGCCCGCTGTCGGCCAGAGCCGCTGCCCCTTGCGTAGTGCGCTCAGCGGTAGTGGCGGCCCGCGTCACCATGTCGCTAGCCACATAGGGTGAGGGGCCAAGTAGCGGCTTGCGCTGCTCAATCGGTGGCGCGTCTGGGCCAGCGAAGGCCATCTGCGCCCGCAGTTGGCCCAGCTTGCGCTCGGCCAGTACGTTCGCGGGGTTGAGGGTGAGGACGTTCTCCAAAGCCACGATCTGATCCTCGCGTCCCTCGACCACGCTGCCCAGCCAGAGCCATGCCTGCTCCTGCCGCTCGTCCGCTTCGACAGCAGCCATAAGCAGGCGGCGGGCTTGATCCTGCTTGCCCGCCTGCGCTGCCGCGATCCCCTGTTTGGTTAGCTCCGTTGCATCCATAATAGTTAGCTGCCAGTGGTCAGGTACAGTGAGGTGTTGCTATAACACTCCACGCCGCTTGCCTGCTCCCGCGTCCTCTACTTCCTCGCCGCCGCCTCGTACACCGCCAGGGTTTGCTCTGCCGTCCGCCGCCAACTAAAGCGGCGGCTGCGTTCGCGGCCAGCCTCGCCCAACCTCGCGGCCAGCAATGGACTGCTGAGGATCGCGGCCATCGCGTCACCGAGGGCGGCTATGTCGTCGGGAGCGACCAGCAAACCCGCATCGCCAACGACCTCTGGTAGACTGCTGCTGTTCGCCACAATCGTCGGCACCCCACAGGCCATTGCCTCGGCTGGTGGCAAGCCAAAGCCCTCATAGAGGGAGGGGTAGACGAACAGGCTAGCTCCATTATACCACAAGGGTAGTTCCTCGTCGTCAAGGTAGCCAGGAAAGAGGACGCGATCCACACTCAAGCCGTAGCTGGCAAGCTGCTGTTGCAGGTCGTCCACCAGCCAGCCCTTTGCCCCGCCGATCACCAGCTTTACATCGCCCAGGTCGTCACTGTTGCAGATAGCGGCAAAGGCTTTGAGGAGGGTCGGCACGTTCTTGCGCGGCTCTAGCGTGCCAACGTAGAGGACGTAGCGGGCTGGCAGCCCCTGCCGCTGGCGGAAGGCCACGACCTCGTTGGCTGGTAGCGGGCGATAACGTTCATCCACCCCATTATGGATCACCGTAATTTTCGCCGCTGGCACGTGCAGCAGGCGCACTATGTCGCGCTTGGTACTCTCCGAGACGGCGATTACCTGGCTGGCGTGGCGCACAGACCAGCCAGTGAGCAGGCTGAGGTAGCCGCGCTTGGCCGCCTTGTGCTTGTCGGCGTAGATCAGGTAGATCAGGTCGTGGATGGTGACGACGGTGGGGCAGGCGGCAAGTAGCGGGCGGATGTTGACTGGGCAGTGTAGCACATCCAGCCCGCCACTCTGTGCTGGCAAGGCTAGCTGCTCCCAGAGGATGCGGGCGGCTGGCCGCTCGGTTGACAATCTACTCTCGCGGAAGCGGAAGTTGGCGGCGGCAGCGAACCCAGCTGGGCGCGGGGCAGGCGGCACGAACAGGCGGTAGCGGTTGCGCTGGTCAATAGCCGCGAACTGCTCGATCAATGCCTGGATGTACTTGCTTACCCCCGCCTGGCGGTAGTTGCCGCGAAAGGAGAGTAGCTGGGCATTGATGCCGATGTTCATGCGTGGTTAAGTTCGCGCATAAGCCAACTGGAACGCCAGCACTTCGCTACCTATTGCTGGCTGGAAGAAGAACTGATGTAGGTGTTGATCTGAGCTTTCAATCGGCAATACTGAACGGACATTGTACAGCACGCCTACCATCGCCTGACGGGGATGTGGTTGAATACCGCTGGTAACTCGGCTAACATCATCACCAGCAACGACTGCACCCACCACCGCTACAGTTAGCTCAACATTCCAATCACCGATCAATGGATCAAGATGCTGGTGCTGATCACTGGGCATCCCAAGCTGGTACAGTCTCTCCAACTGCTCACCGCTCGGCATCTCTGTCAATGAAGTTCCGGTCTTGTTCATAGGGTCTCCTTGCTTGTGTCTGTTTCACTGTATCACACCCAAACAGCGGCCAGCACCAACTAAATGTCGTGGCCCACCGTCACCTTCGCCCCCACCAGCCCCTCATCTTCGATCACGGCGGCTGGCAGGCTGGGCGTGACGACCTGTTCGCGGGCGACTGAGCGAGCGCGAATCTCGCTGCGGGGGGCGAACTCGCTGATCGTCACGAAGTCGCGGGATTCCGCCTGCGCCTTGTTCCACTGGCGGGCCAGCGAACTGAAGCTCACCCCGCTCTCAATGTGGCCCCAGGGCAGCGGCGCACCCTCGGCGTAAGCGTCCAGGTACCAGAGCGGGTCAATGCCGAACTTCTCCAACGCCCGCTCCCAGGTGATCTGGTTGACAGTGCCATTGGTGTAAGCTAGCACCTCGGCCAGGCGACGGTCGCCGCGCGCTAGCGTACCCTGCACCCGCACCCACTTGGGCGACTCGATTTTGAAGGTAACACCCTTCTGGCGCAGTTCCTTCTTCAAGTACTTAACCTTGTCCTCCAGGTCGTCCAGTGGGTACATCCCGCCCCACTGGAATGGCGTGTGGCTCTTTGGCACGAATGGGGTGACGCTGACCTGAATCTCGCTGCCAGGGTGCAGGCCGTCCATCCGTTTCTTGACCGCCAGGCTGAGGCTGACGATCTCCTCCACGTCCTGCTGCTCCTCGGTAGGCAGGCCGATCATAAAGTACATCTTGAGGCTACGGACCCCCGCCTTACCGAGCAGGTCGGTTGAGGCCATCACCTCATCGTAACTTAGCCGCTTGTTGATCACCCGCCGCAGCCGTTCGCTAGCCGCCTCTGGTGCGAAGGTGAGCGTGCGTGCGCCGCTGTCCACCAACGCCTGCACGAGGGTTGGGGTCATGCTGTCGGCCCGCATCGAGGAGATGCTAATCCGCGCCCCCATCGCCCGCAAGCCCGTTACCAGTTCGTCAATGTAACGGTAGTCAGAGACGCTAGCCCCAACCAGGCCGATCTTGTCGCGGAACTTTAGCCCTTCCTTCGCCTGCTCTAGCAGGAAGGGTACGTGGCGGTCGCGCTGGGGCAGGAAGGCGAACCCAGCCAGGCAGAAGCGGCAACCCCTCGCGCAGCCCCGCGCAACCTCCATCAAGTATGCGTCGCCAAACTCGGTGTTGCGGGTTAGCACGCGCGAGTGGGTGCTAAACTGGTTGAGGTTGCGCGCCCCCTGCCTGCTGACCGGCAGCGCAATGTCAGGGCGGGGGTGGCTCGCGCCTGGCTTGATCCCACCAAAGCGGCCATCTTCGCTGTACCAGGTGTCGTAGAAGGCAGGCACGTAGAGGCCGGGCGACATGGCCGCCGCCTTGAGCAGCCCATCGCGTTCGCCGTAGATGTGGTCGTGGATTGCCTCGTGCAGAGCAGGCCAGAGAGCCTCGGCCTCGCCTACCACCACGATGTCGAAGATTGGCGCGATAGGCTCGGCGTTGTCAATCGCGCACGCCCCCCCGACGACCAGCAGCGGTTGCCGCTGATCGCGATCCTTGCTCATCAGGGGGATGCCCGCCGCCTGCAAGATACGCACGATGTTGAAGTAGTCAAGCTCGAAGCTGACGCTGACCGCCACCACGTCGAAGTCCGACAGTGGGCGGTTACTCTCCAACGAACGCGGCATGGGCAGCGGCAAGTCTGGCTGCTGCTCGGCGGAGTCGGGCAGGAAGACCCGCTCGCAAACAATGTCGCTCTCGGCATTAAATAGATCATAAACCGCCTGATAACCCAGGCTCGACATACCAACATAATAGGTGTTGGGGAAAACAAGCGCAACACTGATCCGCCCGCCCCAATTCTTGGTGATCGTCCCCACCTCATCGGCTAGGCGTTGGATGCGCTCGTTTGCGCTCTTACTCGTCTGATTGTATTTTGCCATAAACCCCTTTTGTCCAATCCAATTTAGCGGGCGCAGAACCTTGCGCCCCTCATGAGGTGATCTGTTGGAAAGCCAATCTGCTCCCCTAATTATACCGTCTATAGCAGGGGGTAGCAAGTTGAGCGCGTAACTACGGCTGTCGGCCTGGTACAACGGCTGGGGCGGGCTGGAGCCACGCAGCTAATACGGAGGGTTGGCGCAGAGGACAAGCCTGGCTGCAACTGCTCCGCCGATCCGCTTCTACGCCTGCCTTAGCTGCCTGGCAACTGTGTGAACACCTGCAATACGCGTCCCAGGCTTGCTCATTAGCGTGGTTTCAGCAGCCAGTATTGGGCCGTACCATCCTTGCGCTGGGCTACCGCCACCGTCTGGTAGCTCTGCTGCACGGCAGCGAGGAAGTCAGGCGGCCACGAGCCAGCGTCCCAGTCGCCACCAGGATCGCTGGCGAAGGGGTCGAAGGAGAGGACAACCACGGCCCAGCGTTTACGGCGCAGATCGGCTGTCTCCGCTGCATCGTCGCGCAAGCCCGCGCGGGTTAGCTGACGCAGCACGTAGCGGTCATACACCTGATCGACCCGACCCGCCACCAGCAGCAACCCTGGTACGTCGCAGAACACGTCGCCCGCAGCCACCTGCAACGCGGCCACCGCTTGACGGGCCGCCGCTTCGCGCTGGAAGCCATGCAACTCAATGCCCTGCCCGGTAGCGACTACCGCCACCAGCATCACCGCCTGCGCCAGGCTCGCCCCGCCAAAGCCAGCCAGCCGCCAGCCCGACCAGCTAGCGCGACCAGGTTGTGAGCCGATCACGGCCAGCAGGATAGTGACAGCTAGCAACTCCATGAAGTAGTATTCTGCCGAGCCGAACTTGCCGACCGTGCCAGCGACCAGCCACGCGGCGGGCCAGTAGATGAAGATCGCTCGCTGGGCGAGCGTTATTGCCCGCCGCAATCTCCACCAGCCCACCGCTGCTAGCAGCAGCAGGGCAGCAAAGATACCTGCGAATACGGCATAGTTCTGCACCGCCCGCAAGATGGAGAAGACTGCGGTCCGCTCTGCGGTGACGATGTTCAGGTACGCGCCGTCGGTAGCTGCTTGCATCGCCAGCAGCAGCAGTTCCGCGAATGCGCCTGTCAGGCCCGCCAGCCAGACGGCCCGCTTGCGCTCCCCCACCAGGCTCAGGCCCGCCAGCACGACCGCAGCCGGGGCCGCCACCATGCTCTGCTTTGTAAAGATCGCCAGAGCAAAGCAGAGGGCTGCGGCTACCAACTTCAGCCTACCCGCAGCCTCCTGCTTGCCCGTCGCCAGGTAGCACCCGCCGAGACTGAGGGCAAGACCGAGCGCATCGATCCGTGCCACCCCCGCCCACATCAGGAATGGGTAGCCGCCGAGCGGTAGCAGCACACAGGCGGCCACCAGCCAGCGAGCGGCTCCCTCGCGCTTCGCCAACAGGCCGACAATGCCCCCCACCGCCAGGCAGCTTACGACTGCCAGCCCCCGACCTGCGACCAGCAATGGCACACCCAGTTTGTAGAGGCCCGCAACTAGCAGGGGATAGAGGGGGGGGTAGTCGAGCAAGGGAGCCTGGTAGTAGCGGTCAACGTAGGCGTAGCCCGCGCCGAGACCGCCCCCCGCGATCTTCAGTGCGCCGCTCAAGGTCAGCCCCTCACCGAAGTCTACGCTGTAGGGCCAACCGATGTGCAGCAAGGCTACCGCCAGCCCCCAAGTCGAGCCAAGCAAGAGCAAGAAGAAGGGGATGCTGACCATCTGCTGCGAGCGCACTGGCCCCCTAGAGACCAAGCTGGAAGTTGACTAGCAGGTTGCCAGCCACGCAGATCAGTACCCCCGCAGCGATCAGGCCGCGTTGCAGGCGGCTGAAGTGGTCGTGGGCGGCAACCAACAGCAGCACCGCCACGAAGGGCATAAAGTCGAGGCTGTAGCGATAGCCAAACTGGGGCAACCCACTGGCGTAGTAGAAGATGATAGCGAGGAAGCTGGGCAGGATCGCCGCCCAGCAAGCCAGCACTAGTGGCTGGCGCAGGCGGGGCCGCAGCACGTAAGCGATGGCGGGGCTGGCGATCAGGATGCTCGTCCCCTGGATTGAGGGTACCAACCAGGGGAAAGACAGGGTGGTAGCATTCGCGCCCGGCCAGGGATCGAAGCCCTTGACGAACATATAGTAGAGGTTGGTCGGCAGGTGTTCCAGGCTAAAGAGGCCGACTTTTAGCTGATCGCGCAGTTGCTGGGTAGTCAACTGCGCGTAGTTGAAGCCACTCTCGGTGAAGGAGCCAAAGCGCACATAGTTGTAAACGAAGTAGATAACCACTCCTACCGCCAGCCCTGCCCCCATGCTGACCAACGGCACGATGGTTGACCGCCAGCCCCGCCGCTCGGCAAAAATCAATACTATAAAGAAGAAGACTACCAACCCGGTAGTAAAGCGCGACAGCACTGCCGCCCCCAGCAGCAAGCCTACTGCCAGCCACTCTGCTGCCCCCATGCTCGCCAGCGGCTTACGCACTACGATCAGGATTGCCGCCAGGCTGACAGCCACAGTAGTGATGTGGGCCAGGAACGATGGCCCTTCGTGGATCAGCGGGTAGAGGTAGGAGCTACCGAAGAAGAAAAAGAGCAGCAACCACTGCCGCCGCACTCGCTCCACCCCCAGATGGTCGCCAATGCGCCAGAGCAGCCAGGCCGAAAGAGCAGCCAATGGGTAGGCCGTGTACATGGTGTGGGCCTGGTAGCCAAACAGCAGGTAGGCGGGGAGCGAGAGCAGGGCGGGGAAGGGGCCAAAGGGGATGTAGACCTTGCCGCCATAGTTGATCTGGTCGGCTACTAGCGGTGGCAGGCCGATGATGTCCAGGCGGCCATGCAACCAGGCATCTGCCAGGTAGATGTATTGGTCGCCGCTGCTGGCTGGGCCGTAGCGTAGCAGCGTGGTCAGCAGCAACGCTCCGCCAATCGCGGTCAGCACCAGCAGTAGATTGCCCTCGTTGCGGCTGCTAGTTGGCGCAGTTGATTGCGGCTCGCTGCTGATCGCTTCGCGCATCGGCTAAATCAACCCCATCTTCTGCTTGACTTCGCGCAAGGTGGCCTGGGCTAGCGGGCGGGCCTGCTCGGCTCCGGCGGCCAGCACCTCGCGGATTTGGCTGTCGCTGACCTCGGCACGGCGGGCGCGGAAGGCCGCCAGCCTGCTGTTCACCCCCTCGGCCAGCAAGCCCTTGCACTCCACGCAGCCAATCCCCGCCGTACTGCACTCGCGCCGCACCATCGCTGCCGTCTCACCCGCATTGAAGTAGTTGTGTAGCTGGTAGACGTTGCAGAGTTCCGGCCTGCCAGGGTCTTGGCGCGTCTTGCGCTGGGGGTCGGTAGTCATATCCGAGACACGGGCGCGGGTCTCCCCCTCGCTAGCCGCCAATTCGATGTGGTTGTTGAGGCTCTTGCTCATCTTATGCACTGCGTCCACGCCCATCACGCGGGGAAAGCTGGTCAGCAGCGGCTCCGGCTCTGGGAAGGTCTCGCCAAAATGGTAGTTGAAGCGGCGCACGATCTCCCGCGCCAACTCCAGGTGGGCAATCTGGTCTTCGCCAACCGGCACCAGTTGTGCCTTGTAGAGCAGTATGTCCGCCGCCATCAGCACGGGGTAGCCAAGCAGCCCGTAGTTTACATTGTCGGGATGGTGCTTGACCTTCTCCTTAAAGCTGGGCGAGCGCATCAGCTTGCCAATCGGGGTGACCATGCCCAGGCAGATCATCAACTCGGCTACCTCTGGCACCTGCGATTGCACAAAGATCGTGCTGCGCTGGGGGTCGAGGCCCGCCGCCAGCCAGTCGGCGGCCATCTCGCGGATGTTGCTCTGCATCCGACCCACGCCCACCTCCTCCATCGTGGTCAGGGCATGGTAGTCTACAATGCAGTAGATGCACTGATTGTTGCTGTCCTGCTGCAAGGCGACATAGTTCTGGATCGCCCCCAGGTAGTTGCCGATGTGCTGCCGCCCAGTCGGACGCGCCCCACTGAAGACGCGCACACTCATGGTCGGGCCGCCGGTCGGCTAAATGTGTCTCGGCTGGGGTAGAGTGGCCCTGGAGCCGAGTGCGGTGTGGCGTATACTACTACCCCTGGGCCAGAGTAGGCGCGGGTGTAGAGGCTGTCCAACGCCTGCTGCGTCTTACCACCAGCGTCCAGAGCCTTCTCCGCACTACCGTAGAAGATATAGTCCACTTTGTATTTATCTACTATGCCCTGCATCTGCGTCGTCTCGCTGCTAGTGTAGAACAGCTTTACATCCACCAGCCTTTGGTCTATCCCCTTGTTGGTGATCTCGTCGCCTTTGTGCCACTGCCGCTCGTGGCCCTGCCAGGCGAGGACAGCGGGCCGCCCGGTGTAGCTGCTGACCCGCCCACCGTTCGTCAACTGGTACTCCTGATCGGGGTTGGCTTCGAGGATCGTCGCGTCGCCGGGGGTATTAGCCCGCAGCCAGTCCATCGCCTGCAAGTCGCCGCCGATGCCGATCTTGCCCGCGAACTCTGCCCAGCTATCGAGGCTGAGGGGGCGGATGACCGCCTTCCCGTCGCGGCTGATCGCCCCGTTGTCGAGCAGGCGGGTGCGGATGTTGACCATTGGGTAGATCGCCGCGAGCAGCACCAGGAAGCTGAAGCCGACCGCCCAGACCGCGGTTGCTGCCCCCAGTGCAGGGTTAGGGCGCGCTCGCTCCTCCTGCCAATCGCGGGCGTAACCAAACACCCTGCCACCCACCCACCAGGCAGCGTAGGCCGCCAGCAGGCCAAAGATCAGCCACAATTGGTAATAGAACTTGAACAGGGTGTTCATCCGCTTGTTGAACACGTCGTTGAGGAAGAACATCTCGCAGCCGAGCGCAACGAAGCTAGCCACCCCGATCAGCAGCAAGGCGAAGCGATCCGCGGTTGGCAATTCGGCTCCGCGCACCAGCACGTAGATGCTACCCGCGAGCAGCAGGACGAGCAGAGGCAGGAGCGGAAACTTGAAGGCGAAGGCTAGCAGCAGGCTGGCTGCCATTGCTCCGCCCGCGACGAAGAAGCTGGTCGTCAGCCCCTTGCGGGCGGTGATCACCACCTGAGCCACCAGGTAGGTGAGGATGGCATAGAGCGACACGCCAAACAGGATCAGGAAGCCCTCAAACGACTTGTCGTAGAAGTTGGGGGTGAAGATGTTGAGCAGGCTCTTGACGATTGGCAGGTTGACCAGGAAGTTGTCCTTGAGGCTGTCGGGCAGGTTGGCTGTGCCGAAGGGAGCCTTGTAGGTGAGCAAGTAGGGGACGACGGCTAGCAGGCTGAGGGCGACCAGCGCACCCGCCTGCACCAGCCAGCCGAGCCAGCGGCGTGGTTCGAGCCAGGCATTGAACCGATCCAAAGGCGAAACCTGCGGCCCGCCTTCCAACTGGCGTGCGCCCACCTGGATCGCCGCGAAGCCGAGGGCTGCCGCCGACTTAGCCTCTGGCAGCCCGTCGCGGTTGGCCGTGGGCAGGCGCAGGCGGTTAGCCAGCAGCACGAGAACGACGACCAGCAGGTAAGTGGGGTAATCCCAAGTGTTGGCGAAGTAGAGGCAGCCAAGCACCACCGCTGTGACGACCAGGCTCAGACGGCTGTCCAGGCCCCGCGCCAGCAGCGACCGCCGCCCGAAGCCGCCTACCATCAGGGCTAGAGCGAGGGCGAGCGCGAGGATAGTTAGCGGCAACGCGCTATAATGTGGGTGGAAGTCGTTCAGTACCGCGCTGAAGTTTGGCGTTTCGGTGATATTGCCGTAGTCGGTTGGCTCCTTCTGCCCGTTCTGCCAGTCGTGGATCAGGCGGGTAGAGTTCCAGGGAAGGCCGTACCAGCTACCGTTCCACACCGTGTCGCTCCAGAATGGCTGTGGCGGCTCGGCCCAGGCTCCGACCTGCTGGGCAGGGACGGTGTAGGCGGGCTGCAACCAGGGCTGCACACTGGCGAGGCTGCCACCCATCATGATCAGCAGGGCGGCAAACACGCCGATTAGGTGCGGCAGCGAATCGCGGGCGAAACTGCGCCGTACCGCCAGCCTGCTCTCCTCCACCAGGGGAGAGGCTTCTATAGTGAAGTTCTGGTTGTCGTCGCTGGAGAACACATTCTCACGGCGACCATCGCTGGTGACGATCCGCTGGGTGACGATAGCCGCCCTGTCTTCGCCCGCAAAGGACGAGAGTTCGGGGTCGGCTTCGTCTTGGTGACCACGCAGGCGCAAGCTAACCATCTCGTAGACCAGGCCGTAGCAGCCGACGGCGGCCAGCGCGAAGACAAGGATGTTGCTAAGATTGTAGCCAACATTCTGGTTGATGCCACTGAGCTTGATCAGGGTGGCGGCCATCATGTAGCCGAAGTAGTAGTAGTTGGTGAGGTGGCCGCTCATCCACATATCGTTGGGCGGCATATAGTCGCTGCTGAGGATCGAGTTGATGAA
>JBBROH010000014.1:0-36241 GCA_038229595.1 Chloroflexia bacterium
CCTGTTCGACGATGAAGCCGACCGACTGGGCCAGTTCGCTGGGGTCTAGCAGTTCGCCCGCGTCCATGATCGTGTAGTGGTAGCCCTGCTCAGTGAGGAACAGTTGGCGGTTAGCGGCGAAGTCCTGGTCGTTGCTGTCGCGGGTGACGATGCTGTAGAAGTGGGCGATCTGGCCGTCCTTCTTCGGGCGCAGGATGCGGCCCAGCCGTTGCGCCTCCTCCTGCCTGCTGCCGAAGGTGCCGCTCATCTGGATTGCTACGCTGGCATCGGGTAGGTCAATGGCGAAGTTTGCCACCTTGCTGACCACCAACACTTTCACCTCGCCAGTGCGGAACTGCTCGTACAGCACCTCGCGCTCAGAGTTAGGGGTCTTGCCAGTGACGAGCGGCGCGCCCAGCAAGTCGCTGATCAGCTTCAACTGCTCAAGGTACTGGCCGATTACCAGGATTTGCTCACCCTCATGCTTCTTCAGCAGCTTCTGCATCACCAGCAGCTTACGCACGTTCTCGGCGGCTAGCCGATACTTGATCCGGCTGTCCTCGGCCACAACGTACTCGCTGCGCTGCTCGTTGTCCAGGCCAATCCGTATCTCTGTGCAGTCGGCGGTGGCGATCCAGCCCTGCTTCTCCAAGTCCTTCCAGGGGACATCGTACTTCTTCGGCCCAATCAAGCTGAACACATCAGTCTCGCGGCCATCCTCGCGCACCAGGGTCGCGGTCAGCCCCAGACGACGGCGGGCCTGGATTTCGGCGGTGATGCGAAAGACAGGGGCGGGCAACAGGTGTACCTCGTCGTAGATGATCAGCCCCCAGTCGCGCTCGTTAAAGAGGCCAAAGTGAGGGAAGTCGCCGATCTCACCAGTCTGCTCGTCCACCGTGAAGGGGCGGTAGGTCATGATCTGGTAGGTGGTAACGGTGACGGGGCGCACTTGCTTCTTCTCGCCAGTGTACTCGCCCACCTGATCGGGGGTAAGGTCGGTCTTCTCCAACAACTCCTCGATCCACTGGCGCACAGCAATAGTGTTGGGGGTCATGATCAAGGTCTGGCATTGCAGCTTGTTGATCGTACCAATGCCGACTACGGTCTTGCCCGCCCCGCAGGGGAGGACGATCACCCCGCTGCCGCCGCGGCTACTGCCACCCGCCCAGAAGGTATCTACCGCATCCTGCTGATAGTGGCGCATGGCAAAGGGCTTGCCCGACTCAAGTTCGCTGACGAGGCTGAGAACCAGCGGCGCACCCTCCACATAGCCCGCCAAATCCTCGGCTGGGTAGCCAAAGGCAACCAACTCCTGCTTGACGTGGCCGCGCTTGGCCGGGTCAACCAGGATGGTGAAAGCGTCCAACTGGCCCAGCAGGTAAGCAGCCATGCGCTTGCGGTGCATGATCTCGGTGATCAGCATCCTGTCCTCACTCTTGAGGACGAGCAGGCCATCGTCAGTCTTGAGCAGCTTGACCCGACCGAAGCGGGCGACATATTCGCGCACCTCAACGGCGACGTTGCTGGGCAGATCGAACTTGCTGTACTGGGCCAGCACTGCTACTATTTGCTCCGCCGTCTCACCCGCCGCCGCCGCATTCCAAAGGCTGAGCGGGGTAATGCGGTAGGTGTGGATGTGTTCGGGCGATTTCTCCAACTCGGCGAAGCGGGCCAGGTAGTCGCGGGCTTCGCTGTAGAGTGGGTTGTCTACTTCGAGCAGCAGCGACTTGTCGCTCTGCACGACCAGCGGGTTCTGTGGGTTGTACATACTTTGCGAATATTCCCCAGCGCAGTGTGAGATTTGCTGCGGCCCAGTCTGGCTCATTACAGCACTTGCCAGTTTATCACAAGCGTAGTATTGCTGTCAAATATTTAGCCCCGGTTGAGGAAGGCGGTGAGATAGACGAAGACCATGCCCAGCCCTGCGACTACGCTGAACTCGACCACCGCCCTGCTGGTCAGCCCCTCGGTCAGATAGAGAGCCATCAGGCCGTAGAGGACGTAGAGGCTGAGGAGCAGGAACATCCCGCCAACTAGTGGTACTACCGGCCAGTAGTTGATTGCCCAGGTTACCTGCCCGAGCAGCAGCCCCGCCGCGCCCGCCAGCAAGAGGGAGCGGGTGTTTAGGCGTTCGGCCTCCTCGAAGCTGAAGCGGCTGACTCCCGTCCCCAGCACGCCGTAGCCGAGGCCACCCGCCCGTGTCAGCATCTCGTAGATCAACAGCCCGCCGACGAACACCACCATGCCGCCCGAAAGGAGGGTGCGTACCTTGAACTGGTAGATCGAACTGAACAAGGCGAAGGCGGTCAAGTGGCTGATCAGGTTGAGGCTAGAGTTCGCCAGGCCGTAGTAGGTATCGCGGCTGTCCAGGCTGTGGTACTGGGCGATGAAGGTGACGCTGAGCGCGATTACGGTGACGACCAGGATCACGCCGATAGCCACGCCGTCGCGGAAGATACGCAGAAAGAGGGCGGAGCCTAGCGTCAGCAAGGCAGGCAGCGACCAGTAGCGGGGGGCGATCTCGATCCTGGCAGTGCCGAAACGCAGGCGGGGGAAGGGCCAGAGTTGCGTGTGGGGATGTGAGTGGACTGTACTCTCGGCCCCCAACGCAGCAACCACCACCAGCACGGCCACGATTGGCAGCACAAGATTGGCCTCGGCGACGAAGAAGGTCAGGCCGAGGCCAACCATCAGGATCACTACTACGGTGGCGACCCGCTCAAGCCGCATGGTGGGGCAAGGCCGCTGAAGTTCTGGGCTGCTGCATCTCTTACCTTCCCCTATCCTCTACAGAGCGACGATTTTCGCGCCAGCCCCGGCTCGCACGGCACGGGTGGCATTGCGGGTGTCCACTAGCAGGTCGCTTTCGGCCACGATGCTCTCCCAGTTGAACGCGCTGTGGTCGGTGATCACCAGCAGACAGTCGTAGCCGCCCAGGTTCGTCAGCGGCACGCTCGCTAGCGTCGCCCCACCTGCCTGCCCATGCTCGGCCAGGCTGATAAGGGCTACGTGCGGATCGTGGTAGCTGATCACTGCGCCCTTCGCCTGCAAGAGGCGGATGATCGGCAGGGCGGGCGACTCGCGCATATCGTCTATGTCGCGCTTGTAAGCCACGCCGAGAACGAGGATGCTTGAGCCGTTCAGCGGCTTGCGGCGGTCGTTCAGTGCGTCGGCCACCTTGTTGACCACGTACAGGGCCATGCCATCGTTGATCTCGCTGGCAAGCTCGATGAAGCGGGCGACCCCGCCGATCTGCTTCATCTTCCAGCTAAGGTAGAGTGGGTCAACCGGGATGCAGTGGCCGCCGATGCCGGGGCCGGGGTAGTGGGCCATGAAGCCGAACGGCTTGGTGCTGGCGGCGGCGATCACCTCCCACACGTCAATACCGAGGCGGTCGCACATCATCGCCACTTCATTGATGAAGCTGATGTTGACCAGGCGGAAGGTGTTTTCCAGCACCTTTGCCATCTCCGCCGCTTTGGTGGAGGAGACCGCTACTGTGCTATCTACCGCCGCGGCGTAGAGCGACTGGGCCAAGGTGGTGCAGGCAGGGGTTGCGCCACCGATCACCTTAGGGATATTGCGCGTGTTGTAGCTCTTATTGGAGGGGTCAACCCGCTCCGGTGAGGTGACAAGGAAGAAGTCCTCACCGACGGTAAGGCCGAGGGCCAACAGACGTGGCAGGATGATCTCGTCGGTGGTGCCGGGGTAGGTAGTACTCTCCATCGAAACCAGCTTGCCAGCGGCGAAGTTGGCGGCGATGCTCTCGGCGGCAGCGATCACGTAGCTGAGGTCGGGGTCGCGGGTAGCGTTGAGCGGGGTGGGTACGCAGATGATGATCGCATCGGCCTCGCGTAGGGTGGCGTAGTCGCTGCTGGCGGTGATGCGCCCTTTGCGCACGAGGGTAGCTAGCGTCTCACCCGACACGTCGGGGATGTAGCTTTGGCCCGCGTTGACCGCCGCCACCTTCGGCCTGCTCAAGTCCACGCCAATCACCTGGTAGCCGCTGCGGGCAAACTCGACGGCCAGCGGCAGGCCAACGTAGCCCAGGCCAATCACTGCGACGCGGGCGCGCTTGCTCTCGATTTTCTCTTTCAGTTCGCTGTAATGGGACAATTTAGAGAACTCCTCACGCATTGCTGACAACGTAAATGGGTTAGGCACTCCGCTAATTATCGCATTTAGGACGTGGGGCTGTCAAATGGTACCAACCTGGTGCCTGCCCCATCTGTACACCAGGCAGAGGCGGGGAAGGTATGTCGACCTCTTTCATCAGAGCAGAAACACCCTCTTGGTTGCTATAGGATGGAGCTACATACACCTCACTTTCTGGTGCGGAGAAGATGTAGCCACTTTGCTTCAAGTAAGACACTATGCAGTTTACATTGTACCTGGCTCTAATCATAATTTCTTCTGTTACGGCCATAGCATCGTCATCCACAAGCCCATCTTCAGCAATGCTACCCAGGGCAATCAACTCGGCCCAAACCTTCTCGCACTTACCATCTTGGTAGCGTTGCAGGTAAGTGTTCATCTATGTCTCCAGGCCAGTTAGAAAAGGAGATGAGCAAATACGCTTATAGCAGCTTAGCGACTTAGCGCAAGGTTGGGTGACAGGAACAGCATTGCTACTGTGGATGATCGCAGCCGCGCCCCCTCCACAGTAGCACCCTCGCCGTGGGGCTAGCCTTTGACTAGCCCGGTGAGGAAGAACATGATGTTGGCGGGCCGCTCCGCCAGGCGGCGCATGAAGTAGGGGTACCAGTCTATGCCGTAGGGGACGTAGACGCGCATATTGTAGCCCTGGGCGGCCAGTTCTTCCTGTGCGTCGCGGCGGATGCCGTAGAGCATCTGGAACTCGAAGCGGCTCGGCTCGATCTTGTGCTGCTGGGCGTACTTCTCGACCGCCGCGATCATCAGCGGGTCGTGGGTAGCGATAGCCGGGTAGTTGCCCTGATCCAGCAGCTTCTCGGCCAGCAGTACGTAGTTGTCGTTCAGGTTCTTCTTCACCGGGAAAGCGATCTTCGGTTCCTCCCGATACGCACCCTTGCAGAGACGCACGCGGATGCGCCGCTCGTTCAGCTTCTCCAGGTCGCTCTCGCTGCGGTAGAGGTAGGCCTGAATTACGGTGCCAACGTTGCTGAAGCCATCCTCACGCAGGCGGTAGAGCATCTCTAGCGTGCGCTCGGTGTAATCCGACCCTTCCATGTCAATGCGGACGAAGGTGCCGCCCAGGTCGCAGGCCCGTTGTAGCACACGGCTGATGTTCTGGTAGCAGAGGTTCTCGTCAATGTCCAGGCCCAATTGGGTCAGCTTGATCGAAATGTTGGCCTTCAGGTTGTTCTCGGCAATCGCCTCTAGCGCAGCGATGTAGTTGTCAGTCGCCAGTTTAGTCGCTGCCGCCTCGGTTACGTTCTCGCCCAGGTGATCGAGGCTGACAGTGATCCCCTTCGCGTTAAGTTCGCGGGTGACAACCACCGCCTGGGCCAGCTTCTCGCCCGCAACGAAGCGCATCGCAGTACGGCGGGCTGCGGGCAGGCTCATGATCAACTTGTATGCCGTCTTGTTGCGCGACATTGCAACCAGCAACGCTCGTAGCATCGGTTAACTCTCCTTTGAGTTGGAGACGCAGCAACGCGTCCTACTTTTGGCCCTGGTTCTCGTTGCTGTTCAGCACAAACAGCAGGTATCTGAGCTTGTCTTCCACCTTGTTGATCTGCTTACGAATGGCAGCGTAGCTAATCGGCTCCTGCGCCGCCACCCACTCGCGCATATCCTCCTCTGACACGTCCAACCACTTGCGCTCGGCAGCTAGTCGGTTGCTCACCTTGCGGATTGGGTCCTGGTCGAGCTTGCGCTTGGCCGGGGTTGTCTTGCTGCTCACATCCTCGTTGCTGTCCTCTGCACCTACAGCAACAGGTTGTGGGTCTTGTGGGTTCATCAGCCCCATGCCCTGGGCGATCTTCAGCACATCGCTGGTCAGGAAGATGGCGGTCATGCCCTCGCCAGTCTTGGGCCGCAACTGGCCCTGAGCTACCAGGTCTAGCACGGCAGTGCGCTGCACGTTCAGCAGTTCAGCCGCCGCCGGTAGGTCTACAAACTTGAACTTCGGCTTGTCCATACACCCTCACCCTAAACCCGCGCCAAAGGAAGCGGGAACGCTACTTGATCTTCGCAGCTAGCCGCGCAGCTAGCGGATAAACATCCTGTACTTGCAGGTTGACCCCCACCACGGTGACGCGAGCCAGCAGCGTGCCACGCTGAAAGAGCAAAGCGCAACCCGCCGCCCCGCTCCCTGCTCTGTAGCAAAGCAGAGCCGAGTGGTCGCCGAAGCCGGTTGCGTCCTCCACCTCTTGCATGGATAGGGTAGGAGCCGCTTTGAGCCGCTGCACCACATCAGCGAAGCTGGCCGCTGCCCCCTCGCTGCTGGCGAAGGCGGCAATGGTGCTGTCTACCATGCTCATCTGCCCGCCTGCTCCTTCAAGCAACGGGCCAGCACGGTGGTAGATCGCCTGATAGCCAGCAGTGCGGCCCCACTGGTCGAGGGTACGCATCCGCAGTTCTGCATTGCCTTCCGTGCTGGCAACCTGCTGGTTAGATAGTTCGCCGCTCCGCTCTGCATCGAGGGTGAAGCCTGCGGGCAGATCGCTGCTGTCGAGCAGCATGGCGCGCAACTGCTCTGTGCTGCTAGGTACTATCGTTGGTGGCGGCGTAGCAGTGGGCAGCGGCGTGCTGGTCAGTGGTGGCATAGCGGTGGCTGGTAGTGGCGTGCTGGTGGCTGGCAGGGAGGTGCTGGTGGCTGGTAGCTGACGAGCAGCAAGAACAGTGCTAGCTTGCATAGTTGGTGGTAGGAGGCCGAGCGTGCCTGGGCTGCTGCTACTGCTGCTGCGGATCGTGCCACTAGCCAGCGGCGGGGCGGTGGGGTGGCTAACCTCATTGCAACCAAGCAGCAGAGCGGCCAGCAACAGGACAGTGGCGATCAACAAAGGACGCGGCAAGCTGGTATCTCTCCTCGTTTGTGGGTGTGGGTTGGCGCACGATCAGCCATAACAATGATACAACATCGTCTCCCCTATTGCAAGCTAAGGGCGCAGCAGCCCCCAGAAGAAGGCGGGCCTCAGGATGCTGCTGGGTGGCGCAAGGTCGCCCATTGCGCTGGCAAGGCGGGCGCGCACCGACTCACGGTTAGCCAGGCGTGGAGCAATGTAGTTCATCGCGGCGGGGACGCGGACAAACAGTTGCACCAACTCTGTCGCCTTGCGCTTGAGGGCGAACTCGCGGCGGCGACGTTGCTGGTACTCGCGCTGCACTCGTGCATCTGCCCAGCCTTCGGCCAGTGCCGTAGCCAGTACCGCCGCTGCCAGTTCGCCACCGCGCAAGGCACTGTGGACACCCTCCCCAGTGAAGGGATCGTAGAAGCCTGCGGCATCACCGACCAGCAGCCAGCCTGGTCCAGCCTGTCGCTTGCTGGCTGAAGACATCGGCCCGACCCCCCGTACTGGCCCGACCCGCTCTGCTCCACGCAACTGTTCGCGCACCCCAGGGAAGCGGGCGCAGACAGCCTCGAAGTACGCCTCGATCCCCCCTGCCGCCTCCACTGCACCCTTCGCTGGCAGGTCAACCACTGGCCCGACATTCACGATCCCGCCTGCCAGCGGATTGAGCGCGCAGTAGTCACCGTCCAGCAGGTGCATCTCGCCGACCGCCCCCATCTTGAGGCCAACATAGTGGGCAGCCAGCCCCAAGCGGCGCAGTGGTGGGGGAGCCTCCACCCCCAGCAGACGGGCAACGGTGGAGTGTACACCGTCGGCCCCGACCACCCAGCGGGCTGTCACATTACACTCCCCCCCGCGCCCGCGCAGGCGCACCCCAGAGACCCGCTCACCGTCGCGCAGCAACGTGACCAGGCGGGTAGCGGGCTGGAAGTCGGCACCACTGGCGGCGGCATGGTGGGCAAGCGCATAGTCCAGGTTGGCGCGGTCGGTGGCGAAAACCGGTTGAGGCTGACCCGCCTGATCCTTGTACTCGATGGTGAAGCGCGCCCCCGATTGGGCGACGATCATCATGCCGTTATGCGCCTGCGCTCCTGCACCTAGCACGGCTGGCAATGCCCCCAGCCGCTCATAGATCGCCCGGCTGTCGGGGCTAGTGTACTCGCCGCAGGCCTTGCTACGTGGGAACTGCGCCCGATCCAGCAGCAGCACCCGCGCCCCCGCCCGTGCCAGGAAGCCCGCACTGCTGCTCCCCCCCGGCCCAGCCCCTACCACGATCACGTCGTAATCTGTCGTTGCCATAAGTTTCGCCCTGTCTCCTTGATCTGTGTCCAGCCAACGGCAATTGGTCTTAGTTTAGCGACGGTGCCACGCTCTCCTCAGTGGTAGGCTGCGTGGCGGCGGCCTTGCGGCGGGGGCGGCGCGGCTTAGTTTGTGGGGTAACTGGCAACTTAACCAATTGCACAGGGGGCTGCTCACCAGTTGGCTGCGCGACGGCTGGCTTCGGTTTGCGCGCACGCTTGGGCCTGGCTGGGGCAGCCATTGCCTGCTCGTTGGCGGTCGGTGGCTCGTTGGGGCCGACGATCTCGATTGCTCGCCCATAGGCGCGGAGAAAGAGGTCGGCCTTCACGCGTGCCTTCGCTACGTCCTCGCTGAGGTCGGCCTCACCGATCAGGCGCAACGTTACCAGGTCGGGGCCAACGGTCAGGCGAAGCTCCATTATCTCATGGGCGTGCTGATAGTCCAGCGCGTCGGCGATGCGGAGCAGGGCGGCCAGTCGCTCTACCCTCCCTCGCACTTCCTTGCTGAGGGCGGCGAACTCTGGGTGGCGCAGGTCGGGCAGGGAGCGGCGGTGATAGCGGGCGATCACTGCCACTTCCTCGCTCTGTGCCGCATCAAAGCCCGCCAGCTTTGCCTTGCGGATGATGCGGTAGGAGTGTTTGTGATGTTCCTTCTCGTTGACCACTGCCCCAGCGTTGTGCAGGAGGGCGGCGGTTGCTAGCAGCTTGCGCTCCTCTGCGTCTGCGGGGTGTAGTGCCGCTAGCTGGTCGTAGAGGCTAAGGGCTAGCTGCTCGGTCTGGCGGGCGTGGGGCCAATCCTCAACAGCCACGCCGCCGCTGCGGATCAATTCTGCCTCGGTAGGGCCGGGCTGCTGGCTGAGGAGGGCTGCCCACGCCGACTCGATCCGCAGCCACTTGCCGCTGCTTTGTAGGCGGGCCATGTAGTCCTGGTACTCTTTGTGCAATGTTGCACGTCGGGCAGTGACTGTCGCCTGAGCGGGGCCGTCATTGGTCAGTAGGCCAAGCAGCACATCGGCATCATGAACCTCGCCGAGCATAGTTTGCAGCTCGCGCAATAGCTTGAGGGTCGCGTCGGCGGGCGGCAGAAAGTAGCTGAACAACTCAACCGTGTAGCGCAGCTTCTTGACCGCGATCCGTAGCTCGTGCAGGGTCTCCCCATCGGGGTCGCTCTCCGCAGCAGCCATTGCCTCAATCACCATGCCGAGGCGGATGCGGAGCAGGGGTATTACCGCTGAGCCGATTTCGTCGCCCGGTTGGCCCTGCACCCTGCCCGCCTCCTCGACGGAACGGTTAACCCTGCCACTGAGCAGCATATCGCTGATCGGCACCAGCCTCTCCTTGCCCTCATGGCCCGCCACGGTGCTGAGGTAATCCAGAGCTTCCAGTTCGCGCTCGCGCAGTTCGCTGAGGGTGTTGGTCAGGCTCTCCACCTGTGGGCCAAGCCACTCGCGCAGGAGCAGTTGCAAGACGGCGGCATCGCGCGCCTCACCGAGGGCGGCGGTCATGCTCTTGAGCCAGGCGCGCACCCCCTTCACCCGCTTGCGATGCTTGTAGAAGGGGCCAAAAGCGTCCACTGCCGCTTGCAAGCGGCGGCTGGCTACCCGCATCCGCTTGACGCTCTCGGTGTCCTTGTAGCTAAGTTCGTCCCACCGTTCACGGAAAGCCGCCAGCCGTTCTGCAATCACCGTGCGGGCAGTCTCCTCAATCGAGCCGCGCCCCTGGTCGTGAACTACAGCCTCCACTTCGTCGCTCATCGCCACCGCCTTTGCTCTGTCCGCCACTGAAAACCTTCGTTGAAAATGAGGGATGACGTATATCATACCACGACCTGTCAAGTAGCCTTATAACAACAAGCGTGCCACCCTTCAACCCAGCAAGCTGGTTTCGTCGCTGCTGATCGCTAGCAAGGCGGTGGCGACTGCTGGTAGATCGGCTGCATAACTAGCCGCCCGTTCCACCAGGTACTGCACTGCGGCGGGGTGGCGGTCGAGTTGCGGCAGCAGGTTAGCGATAATCGCATCCTGCAAGGCCGCACGCAGATCAGGGTAGGCGGCACGCGCAACCACGCAGTAAGCCAGCACTTCGATCAGCAGGGCGGTGCCAACTGCCCTTCTTTGGCGCACCAGGGTAGTGAAGGCCAGCAGCGGCTCTAGCCCTACTGCCAACACCTCGGCGATAGCAGCTGGCAGGTCGGCGACCGTGACCGCCCGTCGGTGCAAGTTCTCGGCAACGGCAGCGGGTAGGATCGCCCTCTCCTGCGCTGCATCCGGCAGGCCAACGCTAACCAGGGCGAAGCGGCGGCGCAGGGCGAAGCCGACGGCGTAGAGGCTGTTCAGGTCGTCGCTGTTCAGCGTCCCGATCAGGCGGAAACTGGCGGGGATCGTGAGGTCGAAGGGTGCGCCTGCCGCCTGGCTGAGGAGCGGTAGGTTGGGGTATTCGAGGACAGTGAACAGTTCGCCAAAAGCGCGGTCGAGGTTGGCGCGGTTGAACTCGTCTACGATCAGGTAGTGTGGCGCGCCCGTCTGGGCCACGCTGGTCGCGCAGGCTAGGGCGGCGCGGCTGACCACTCCCGGTGCGTACTCGTAGGCTAGCCCCCCCGCGCCCGCCTTTGGCCGCAGGCCGCCTACCACTTCGTATGCGCTCCACTCCGGGTTGGCAGTAGCAGTGCTGTAGTTGGCCGCCCCGCAGAACTGCTCGGCCAGTAGCATAGCAAGGCGCGTCTTGCCCACCCCTGGCGGCCCGGCCAGCAGCAGGTGCCGCCCAGCCAGCAGGTGGGTATAAGCAGCCCGCACTGTCTTCTCATCTACCGCTAGTACTCCTGCTACCGCTGCGCTAACCTGCGCGTAGCTGGGCGGCTGGTAGGTTGTGGGGGGGGCTGGCTGCGGGTAAGCGGCGGTAGCTTCGGCGATCCGCACGCTGCTGCTGGTCGCAGGCTCATAGCCAGGCTCGCTATCCTCCTCCTCATCGCCAGCCGTGTCCTCACCAGTGGCTAGCGTGCGACTGTTGGCGGCTAGCAGCGCAGCCTCGTAGAGCGGAAAGAGAGAGCGGAGCGTCTGAGCGATGCTCCCCACCACGGCGAGGCTGGCTAGCAGCGGGTCGTCCGCTGCGTAATGCACACCGACAAAGAAGGGTTCGTTGCCTACCTGCTCTGGGCTGGCAGGGCGCGGCTGCTGACCGAGGGTGTAGAGGTGTTCGTCGGCGCGGGCGAGGGTGGCGGCAAGCTGGCGGGCAAGCTCCCCCTCCTGCCACTGCTGCGCCGGGCTGAAAGCGGGTAGCTGGCCGGAGTAGTAGCCCACATAGAGGCCGTCGCCGCTGATCCGTACCTGCAACTGCGGCGACTTGCTGACTGCGAAACGCGCCTGCCGCTCTGGTTGCCAGACGGAGAGCCACATCTCCTCTCGCCAACGGCGTGGCTCGTTGTGGACGGCGCGGGCTTCGCTCGGCCTGACCTTGAGGCCCAGTTCGTAGGACTCGTAGCTGAGTTCTGGACGCAGGGCTGCACTGAGTTCCTTCAGCCGATTGTAGGCGACGCGGGCGTGCTGCTCGGCGCGGGTGGCAGCGGCAGCATCGGGGTAGCCCTCGTTGCCCGCAACGGCGTTGAGGCGGGTATTCTCCGCCAGCCCCTCGAAGTCGGCAGGTTGGAAGCCGCTGAAGCTGTTTGCTGCTGGCATAAGCCGATCACCTCCTGCAATTGGGTTCGTAGTTGTGCCTGCATCGCCGCGAAGTCCGCCCCTGGGCGGAGTGGTAGGGCGTAGATCACCTTGCCCGCCTGGGCTGCGGGGTAGGCGACCAGGGGGCCGTCGCCAGGGTAGATGATCCCGCCCACCGCCACGTTGAGGTCGTTCATGTAAGCCAGCATCTTCATCATATCGTCGGTGCGAGCCTGCTCGTTGTCGATCCGATACTTGACATCCAGTAGCAGCCGCTGCTCGCCCACTTGCAGCAAGAGGTCGGGTCTGGGGGCGCGGTTGCGGGCTAGCTGGCTGGTGAACCAGCCGCCTGCCACCGGCTGGTCGTAGCGCAGCACCACCGACTGGCCGCCAAAGCTGCCGCTGAAGCCAGCCCCCCGCCGCAATTCTGCGTCGTCCTGGTGCAGACCAAGTGCCGCCGCCACCTCGCAGACGCACCAGAGTTCGTACAGCTTGTGCATCGGTTGCAGCCCGCTGAGATGCGCTGTGGGGTCGAGCGTCACGTAGCGGGTGGCAAAGTCGCGCCACAGCTTCAGCAGCCTGCTGTACGCGGGGCTGCCGCCTGTCACCCCCTCCCTGCTGCTGGCTGTGGTTAGTGGGCCTACGGCTGCCAGCAACTGCCGCTGCGTCCAACCCTCATGGGCCATAGCACGGGCGCGCAGGTCGGCGGCGATGGCAGAGTTGCCACCCACTGCCCCGGCTATGGCGCGCATCTCTGCTGCTAGCTGGCGGTGGAAGGCGACGAAGATGCGATTGGCCTGTACATTATAGCTCTTGATCTCGCGCTGGCAGTCGTGCAGCAGGCCAGTGCTGGCGGGCTGGTTGGCCCAGCGGCGGGCGGTGGCTGCCCAGGACACGTGGCCGCGCAAGGGCAGGCTGACGAAGCGTTCACTCTCGCTGCGGTAGGCCAGCCGCTCGTAAATCGCGGGGCTGAGCGCAGGGCTGCCATCTAGCAGTTCGCGGCTGAAGGCCAACAGGCGTTCAACCGAGTAGGGCAGGCTGTAGAAGTGGTAGAGGCGGTCGCCATCCGCGTCGTAACGCAGGCGGATCGCATTGCGGGCCTGCAAGCGAGCCAGCAGTTGCGGGATGCGCTGCTCCTTGATCGCGGCCACCTCCGCCGTTGTCAGCTTGCTGGGCAGCACGGTCAGCTCCGCCACCGCCAGTAGTTCGCCGCGCTCCGCAGGATCGCGCAACTCCCAGCGCAGCAAACCACAGTAGTCTTCTACCTCAAAGCGGTAGCTGGCTGATCCGTGCAGGCTGAGCGCAGCAGCCAGCAGTTCGCCGCCTACGTAGAGATCGAGGCCATCGCGGGGCTGATCAGCCGCAAGCTGTACCTCTACCGTGCTGTATTCGTGTACGGCAGCGAGTGGTTGGCGTGGGCCGCTGCTGAACGGGGCGGCGGTTGGGTAGAAGGTTATGTCAACGTTGGTGGACATAGCCTATTATAACCGAGAACGGGGAGAGGAGGAAGGGGGAAACAGCCTCCCTCGCTGCTCAATAGCTGCGCGACTCCTCGATCATCAGGTGGTCAGCAAGGATCATGCGCTGGTTGATCAAGGCGTTGGCTTCGGGCAGAGCCTGGCTGAGGATGACCACACAACGAGCGAGACTATCCATTACCACCTGGCTCTTGATGCCCGCGTTGTAGACGACAGCCATCGCTTCGCGGCGGCTCTGCTGGTAGTCTTCCTCGTCACCCTCAACCAGGTAGTGAGCGAACGCGTCGTATATGGCGACAGCGGCCTGCTCCAGGTTGATCGGGTAGGCTTTGACCGAGAGTGGCAGGTGGGTGATCAGGTCGGCGAGGATAGCTGGACGGAGACCGAGCAGCCGTTCGCTCAACGCTTCTTTATTCAAGGTGTACTTCTCCCTGGTTGTTGGTTGCTGTTAAGCGGTGTAACGGCGGAAGATGAGGGCCGAGTTGTGGCCGCCCATGCCGATTGAGTTGGAGAGGGCGATGTTGACCGCCGCCGGGCGCGCCTCGTTCGGCACGTAGTCGAGGTCGCACACCGGGTCAGGCGTGCGGTAGTTGATCGTTGGCGGCAACATCTGGTCACGCAGGCTGAGGATAGTGGCAACTGCCTCTATCGAACCAGCCGCCCCCATTGCATGGCCGATCATGGACTTGATGCTGCTGACGGCTAGCTTGCGGGCGTGGCCGCCGAAGACCTCCTTGATCGCCAGCGTCTCCGTGCGGTCGTTCATCTGCGTGCTGGTGCCGTGCGCGTTGATGTAGTCCACCGCTTGCGGCTGGATGCCCCCCTTGCGGATCGCCATTGCCATGCAGCGGGCTGCCCCACTACCCGCCTCGTCGGGGCTGGCGATGTGGTACGCGTCGTTGGTGCTGCCATAGCCGATGATCTCGGCATAGATGCGCGCCCCCCGCTTGCGAGCGTGTTCCAGTTCTTCGAGGACGAGGCAGGCCGCTCCCTCGGCGAGGACGAAGCCGTTACGGTCGCGGTCGAAGGGGCGGCTGGCGGCGGCGGGGTCGTCGTTGTCGGCCAGAGCCTTCATGTTGCCAAAGGCAGCAACGGCCAGAGGCAGGATGATGCTGTCTGCACTGCCCGTAATCACCACGTCCACATCACCGCGCCGCACGATCTCGCTGGCTTCACCGATGTTGTGACCGCCAGTGGCACAGGCAGAGACTATCGCCATGTTGGTACCACGCACGCCATACTTGATCGCAATGTAGCCACTAGAACTATCCACCAGCATATTGGGGATCAGATGCGGGCTGACGCGGCGGTGGCCGCGCTCAAGCAGGGTATGCTCCTGGTTCAGCACCGAGGTCACGCCGCCCATGCCACTGCCGAAGATCACCCCGATGTTGTCGCGGTTAGCGTCGTCGATCTGCAAGCCAGCGTCGCTGATCGCTTGCTGGGCGACAGCCAGGGCGTAGGTCACGCTAGGATCGAGGTTGCGGGCTTCCTTCGCGTCGGCGTAGCCCGCAGCCACCGGGTCGTAGCCACGTACTTCGCCCGCAAAGGTAGCAGGGTAGCCGGTCGCATCGAAGCTGCTGATTGGGGCGATGCCGCTCTTGCCCGCTAGCAAAGCGCGCCAGGTCGTCTCCACATCGTGGCCGAGGCAGGTAAGCAGACCGAGGCCGGTGACAACCACCCTGCGGACTGGCGGGTTCTGGTTTGTAGCTTGTGCATTGTTGGTCACTACTCTGCGCTCCTTACCACTACATATACAGCCCGCCGTTTACGCCGATCACCTGTCCGGTGATGTAGGCAGCTCGGTCACTGGCGAGGAAGGCAATTGCGTCGGCCACTTCCTCTGGCTTGCCGACCCGCTCCAGGGGGATCGCCTTGAGCATCTCCTCACGCAGGTTAGCGGGGATGGTGGCGATGATATCGGTCTCGATGTAGCCGGGGGCAACGGCGTTGACGGTGATCGTGCGGCTAGCGACTTCGCGGGCAAGCGACATGGTAAAGCCTACTACCCCAGCCTTCGCCGCCGCGTAGTTAGCCTGGCCCGCGTTGCCGGTCAAGCCAACCAGCGAGGTGAGATTGATGATCCGCCCAGCCCGCTGGCGCAACATCCCGCGCAGGGCGGCTTTGGTGCAGAAGAACATACTCCGCAGGTTGGTGTTAAACACCGCATCCCACTCCTCCACGCTCATCCGCAGCAGCACGTTGTCGCGGGTGATCCCGGCATTGTTGACCAGGATATCTAGTCTGCCGAACTTGCTGTTCACCTCGGCGATCAGCTTGTCCACCGCCGCTTGGTTGGACACATCGGCGGCGAAGGCGGTTGCCTGCCCCCCAGCCGCCGCGATCTGCTGGCAGACCTCCTCGGCTGGCCCGGCACTGCTGTTGTAGTTGACCGCCACTTGCGCCCCCATTGCCGCGAGGCGCAGGGCGGTAGCCCGGCCAATACCCCGCGACGCGCCCGTAACCAGCGCGACCTTCCCAGCAAGCTCTTGCTCTGCCATCATCATCCTCCACTATAGGGCTTCCACACGGTGTTGGCTTGATAATAGCACAGCCACTGTCCCTCTGTCAAACGAACCGCCCGATTGCATACTGCTGGCCGCAAGTGGGGCATGACTGCGCCTGCTGCCCAAGACTGCCGAGGATATCGGCCACGCCGTAGCGCACCACCTGCCCCGGCCTGGCGATGCCATAGGCCCAGCCGCCTGCCGTTTGCTGCGCGACATTGCCGCCAATATAGCAGATGGCAGCGGCTGCCTGCCCCTGCTGGAACCAGGCTGCCCGCTCGCTTGCGGGGCGCGCAAGCTGGAGGGCGAGACGAGCCGCCACGTTTGCCGCTCGTCCGCTCTCCAACAAGGTTGCTGGCTCGGCCTGCAATGTGCTGGGATCACGGTCGTAGGCGGCACGCTGCTCAGGGGTCAGTGCTGCCGTGGGGCCGGTGTAGAGGTGGCCGCGCACGCAGTCGAAGCACGGCCCTTGCGCGCCGTCCACCACCGTCACCTCAAAGTACAGGGCGCGGGGGTAGCAGCGGGCGATCAGGTGCGGCACCCCCAACCGCCGCAGCACGCGGGCCGCTGCGTAGTCGGCGTGGCTGCCAGTCGCCAGCAGCACGCAGGCGGGCCGCTCTCGTTCGATCAACAGGGCAAAGCGGCGCAGGCTACCCGGCTCGTCGCGCAGGTGTAGGTGCCGCCCCCTTGCCCTGCCACCCAGCCGCCGCAAGTTGGCCGCCAGTGCGCCTGCCTTGCCACAGCCGATCTGTAGACGCTGGTAGAACTGGCGCGCAGGGTTGGCCGCCTCCACCTGCTCGTAGTCCAGGCAGACCACCGCTTGCCCCGCTAGCACTAGCGCGCGGGCGGCATAGCTGCCCACGCTGCCGCAGCCGAGGACGACCACTGGCTGGCAGTTGCGGCTCGTAGCTGGCGGCAGGGCTGGCTTAGGGCCAGGCTGCTGGGCGTAAGCCACCCGCCAGGGCCAGCTTCCGCCTATGTGCAGCGTCATGGGAGTGCGCTCCCCAAGCAGGTAGGCGCGGGCTACCTGGGCGGCGTGGTAGGCCAGGTCTAGCCCATCAAGGGCAGGGGGGTTGTGGGCGGCTGGCTCCATCTCCGCTTCAATCTCGGTGGCGTTTAGGTAGAGGCGCACCTTGCCGGGCTGGACGAGCAGCAGCGGCACGGCCAGTTCTGCGCTAAGGCTGGCTAGCAAAGCCACTGTCGCCTGATCGCCGGTGCCGAGTAGCAGGTGGGGCCGATAGCCAGCGAGTTGACGGCGGGTGCGGGCGTAGCTAGCGGCGGTTAGGGGTGGCAGGCGGCGGTAGGCAGCTACGCCATAGCGGGTGCGCAGTTCGCGGGCGATGGGCGGCCCACCGACGGCGCAGAAGTCGGCGAGCCGATTGGCGGCCAGCAGGTGCAGTACCTCGGCCAGGTTGCCGACCGCCGCCACCCGCTTGCCCGCCAACCCCGCCCCGACGACTGGGGCGACGCGGGCGAAGTAGAGTTCTTCGCTCGGCTCCATCGTTTCACCGATCATAGTAGGGGTCGTATTCGCCGCCGTTGCCGTGCGCTGGTCCAATGAAGGCTTCTGCGCTGGCCTGCCCGCTGGCAACGCGGATCAGGCTGGCAAGGTGGTTGACTACCCGCTGCTGCAAGACGACGCGGGCTGTCACCTGCCGCCAGCCGCCGCCGCTGTAGAGGCAGAGTTGGTTGTTGCCCACGACGTGGTTGATGGTCGTGGCCGCTACCTTCAGCAAGGTGAAGATGCGTGGGTCGTACTGCACTGTCGGCGGGCAGTTCGGCCACTCGGCGGGGTAGGTGAGCAGGAGCGGAGCGAGCAGCCAGAGGTTGCGGCCTACGCGGATCAGCGGGTGCGAAGGCGCGCTCTGCCGCTGCACCTTCGCTGCGGCCCTGGGTCGTAGCATAGTGGGCAGGTAGCCATACCAGCAGAGGGCTGCCAACCCCTCCTTCTTCAGTTCGCGGCCACAGCGCGGGCAGGTCGGCTTGCTGGCCCCCGCCTTGCTAAAGCCATAGGGGAGTTGGCAGCTAGAGCAGCCGAGCAGTGCGCCCGCCTCGCTCAGCCCCAGTTGCCAGTGGGGGAAGTGGGCTGCCATCTCTGCCACCTCCTGCTCAAGCAGAGCGGGCCGCTGCTTCGCCCAGCTCTGCACCTTTGCTGCCGCTGCCAGATTCAGTTCGTGCATGGTATAATACCTCCTACTTGCCATCTTCACTAAAAGGAGTACCTTGATGCTAAAGAGGGTCGCTATTCTGCTCATCTGTGCCGCCTGGCTGGCCGCCTGCGACAACAGCAGCCCCGTCCAGCCGACTGGCACCAGCCAGCCACCAGTCCCACCCACTGCCACCGTCGCTGCCCCAGCCGCCACCGCCACCCCAGCCCCCGCAGAGCCGACCAGCACTGCGCCTGCTGCGACTAGCGTTGCTACCCTGCCCAGCAGCCCGATCAGCAGCACGGCCAGCGTGCCAGTCGGTGATGGCCTGGGCCGCGAAGCGATCACCGTGGACGGCGTGCCGGTGGTCGCTCTCAGCCTCGCGCCTAACGGGGCTGTCTACGCTGCGACCAGCAAGGGCTTCTACCTGCGGAACGGCGACGACAATCAGGCGGCAGCCGACTGGGACTGGCAGCAGGTCAGCAACCGGGCTGGGCTGACCAACCTTGTTGCCCTCGACAACGATGTGCTGTTGGCAGGTGGCAAACCCCCCTGCGCCAGCGAGCAAAAGAGCATTTCCCTGCTGCGCTCGGCAGATGGGGGGCGTACCTGGAAGGAGAGCGGCATCTTCGCCCGCCCAGTAGAGACCCTCAGCGACGACGTGTTTGCTATCGGCTGCGAAGGTATCTACCGCTCGACCGACAACGGTGAGAGCTGGCAGTTGCAGCCCGACCTGAAGGCAGCCAACGGCGAGATCAGCGACCTGACTACCACTTCCGACGGCAAGAACCTCTACTTTGTGGCAGTCAGCGAGGGCGGTAGCAGTGCGCTCTACTATGCGCCCAGCAAGATAGACCGCTGGCAGACCCCCGCCCTGGTAGCCTCTAGTTGGGGGGGAGGCTTCGTGCGCCTCGGCCCGCCAGAGGCAACCATCTACTTCGGCTCCCCGCTGGGGGTGCTGTACAACGAGGGCGCGCAGTGGCAGGCCAACAACGCCGGGCTGGACGCAGTGCGGTTGACAGGCGACCCCCGCACGGCAGCCCTGAGCGCGGCTGATCAGGCGAAGATGCAGAGAGGTACCCTCACCGACCTGACCACCTACCAACAAGGGCTGCTGCTGGCAACCGCCGACGGCATCTACCGCGACAGCAACATCGACGACCCAGGCTGGCAACCCTTCGCCCTGCAAGGCACCGCCGTCAAGCGCATCTACGGTGTTACCTCGGCGGGCCTCTACCTGCAAACCGTAGCGGGCGCACTGCTCATCCGCCTCGGCAACTAGCCCGCTCATGCGTAGGTGTCGCGGCTGAGGTCAACGCGCACGCCGGGGGCAAGTACCGGCTTGTCTTCCGGCCAGCCGTAGTCGTAGCGGCTGAACGCCTCGGCGAGCGGGTCGCCCACCGGGGTGAGGCGGGTGGTATCGCCCTCGATGCTGTGGGTGCGCCCGGTATAGAGGCACAGGGCGTAACCCTGCCCCTCCTCCCCCACGCGAGGGATTAGCGGGCTGGCCGGGTGGCAGCAGCGGCAGGTCAGTTCGGTGGGCTGCTCCACTACCTTCCAGGAGCGGCTGTCGCGGCGTTCGATAGTCTGTGCGGTCATTGCAGTATCCCTTTCTGTGGTTAAAACCGCCACCCTGCCTGGGCAAGTGTGGTCGTTACCTGAACCTGACGAAAACTCCATTGGGGCCGATGTGCGCCTGTGCTTGTGCGAGGGCGATGTCCAGTGCGGCGAGGTCGTCCTCTATGGCGATCACCTGGGCGACAACGATTGGTTGCGGTGGCGGCGTGGCGGCGAGGACAACCGCCCTGCTCTCTGCCACTGGCTGCGACTGAAGCGGCAGCAAGTTGAGGGTGAGGGTGAGGGGAACGCTAGGCGCACTCTGCACTTCTCCTCGGTAGGCCGCGACTGCCAGGGTGAAGCTGCCCTCGCCTGCGCCAAGTTCGCCTTGCCAGTTGCTAGTGGCCGCCTGCACCTGTCCAGCTAGCTGCCAGCCGTCAGCAGCCAGGAGCAGTACGCGGTAGCCTTCCAGCGTGGTGGGCGGTCGCTGCCAGTGCAGGTCGAGACGGGCAACCGACCCCACCCGCTGCACCGCACCCGCAAGACCCCAGGGGGCAGGCAGGCTGCTGGCGGCCCGCTCTAGTTGCTCATCTACGCTGAAATAGCTCATGTCATCCCCCTCTAGCGGTAGGTTAGCCCAGCGTAGGCCAGCGCGTCTTCGCTGCTGCGTAGCACCTTGCCCCCGATCATCTCCACCACTTCGAGGGCGACGTTGTGATGTTCGCGCTGCACGCTGTAGCTGAGTGCATCGCTGACCGCCACCTGGGCGAAGCGGATGGGTGCCTCGCGGTTGTCGCGGTCGCGGTAGTCGGGGATACCATGGTGCAGCAACTCCCACACGCCGCAGAACAGCACCTTGATGATGCTCCAGCCGCCCAGATTGAGGATGCGGATGTCGCTGGGGTCAACTCCGTAGGTGTCCTCCGCCTCCTGACAGATCGAGGTCAGGACGGGGATGAAGCCGCTACCGTACATATTGTCGTTCAGGCTAGGGGTGCGAACCAGGTGGGTGCGCCCATTGTGCAGCCCCCGCCAGGTCGCCGTCTCGCCGGTGCCGAGGTAGCCTTCCAGCCCGCTGCCGTCCACTTCGCCAGGGACACAGTGGCGACCGAACTGGGCGAAGTGTTCGACCGTCAGAGGGTTGCCGTCATCCACATGGTGGTCATCGACGTAGACAACGTGGACGAACTCGCTACCCTGTCCGCCATTGAGACCATGCGCGGTAGCCAGGAAGTTCTCCAGGTGATTGGGCTGGCCCTGCGGCCCGCCCCCTAGCAGGCGGATGCTGTTGCTGTAGCCGCAGTGCAGCTTGCAAGGCTTGCAGCGTGGGTCTGGCCCCGCCAGCGGGCTGATGAAGCTGCGCTGCACGCACTGGGCGACGACGATGGTGATCGTAGGCTTGTTGTTCATTGCTCTATCTCCTTGCTGCTTGCCAGAGGCTCGCGGCTGCTAAAGTTGCTTTGCCTAACCAGCGTTCGACGATAGTGGTCAGCACGTTACTGGTGCCGACTTCGCAGGCCCGGACGTGGAGGATACCACTAGCATCTATGCTGAAGGTAACATCCACCGCTGCGCTCTGGCTGGGGGTCAGGTTGGTGAAGTTAAAGTCGGCCAGCTTCTCACATTCCGCTGGTTGCACTCGTGGTGGGTCGTCAGTGGGGCTGGTGGCTTTGCGCCCTCTATATTGCAGCACATCCAACTGCATCGTGGTTTGGTTGGGGTAGAGGGTGTAGTAACGCTGGGTGTATGCACCCCCCGTGCTGGGGGCTGCGGTAGGGATCGGCTGCTGGCGCGGGATGATCGTGCTGAACAGTTCCTGCTGCTTGCTGGTACGGGCGTAGTAGATGCAGGCGGTGCCGAGTGGGTAAGGGGTGACATCGCGCACGCTGAGGTGCAGCCGCCCGCTGAGGATACCCGCTTGTACGGCAGCACCGAGGGCGACCGCCGCCGCTTGCTCGCGGCAGATCAGCGTGGCAAGCGGCTGGCCGAAGGCGGCAGCTACCGTGTGGCGCACAGCGGGCATCTGACCCACCCCGCCGACAAGCACTATTGCCCCAATCTGCTTGCTCTTGAGGTTGGCCTGCTGCAAGGCTGCCCCGCAGAGGCTCTGCAACCGCCGCATGAAGGGCGCGACTACCTGCGTCAGGTCGGCACGGGTGATCACAGCCCACAAGTCGTGGCCGAAGCCCGCTCCATGATCCAGGCAAAGGTCTGCTTGCTGGGCTGTACTCAACTGCTCCATCACCTCCTCGCAGGCACGTAGTAGGGCAACGGCTTGCAGCCGTGGGCGGCTACCGGCCTGCGCTTCACCGAGCAGGTCAACCCCTTGTGCGGCGAAGCGTTCGTTGACCGCCTGGGCCAGGGCGTGGGCAAAGTCCACCCCGCCCATATGCGCCTCACCAGCCGTCGCCAGCACCTGCACGCTTGTTCCCTCCAGGCGAGCAATCGTCACATCGCTGCTCCCGCCACCCACATCTACTACCGCAACGTGGCCGCCCTTGCGGGCAAGTAGACCGAGGGCTGGTACCTCACCGAGCAAGCCGAGTAGGGCCGCCGTCGGTTGGTTGATCACCTGGGCCACCTCCACGCCCGCGTCGTGGGCGGCAGCGCAGAGCGAAAGGCGGTAGCTGTCGCTTGCGCTGGCTGGGCAGGTGACCACGACTGGCCCCGCTGCCCCCGCTGCAAGCTGGGCGGCCAGCAGGCCATAGACCTCCTCGGCAGTCGGTGTTGAGTACACAAGGTCGAAGGCAGCGCGGCCCCCCTGCTCGAACACGCGGTAGGGAGCGGTGGCCGCTAGTTGAGCCGGTATTTCGCGCCAGCTACCGAGGTAGCGTACAACATCGCGAGCGGTACTCTCATAGTCAGCGACCAGGTAGCGGGCGGTGTAGTGGCCGAGGGTCGGCCCCGCGATGGTATAGCGCACCAGAGAGGGTAGGCTGGCCTCAGCCCCGCCGAGCAGCAGCGGCCTCCCATGCTGGTCGAGGGTGGCGGCCCGTGCAAAGCTGGTGCCGATGTCCAGCCCCAACCCTGCCGCGCTTTGCTTGCTCATCCTTCACCTCCTTCGTGTTTATTTCACACTATCTAAGTAGCCAAAAATAAGTGACTCTAGGCCAGTCGCTTGTTGTCATTCCTACACTATCTAAACGACCAAAGAAAAGCGGCTCGTTGCAGCCGTCTTTAGTGTTCGTCTGACACTATTGTAGCAGCACCAGCCGCTGCTGTCAAGGGTTTGTTAGTGTCAATCTGACAAAAAGGTGAAAATCGCCGCTAATTGCTGCTTTGTCTGCGGCTGAGCGGTTGGCTGGCAGAGCGGGTTGGGCCTAACCAGCGCAGCCGCCGCGACAGCAGCACGCCATAAACGCTCTGGCGAGGCACAACATAGCTGCTCGACCAGCCGACGGTGCCACCCAGGTGCAACCGCTGGCCCTCTACCCGCTCGACCCGCTTGATCAGCAACTCTGGCGGGTAAGAGGGGTTGGGGGCAACTACGATCCGCCCCTGGCGTGGGGCCAGCAGCGAACTGGCAAGGTAGCGGCGACCGGGGACGAGCAGCGGCCACATACTCTCGCCGCTAACCCGTACCAAAAAGAATGGGTGAGCCAAACGCTGGCCCACCCACCCCTTCAGCCGCTCGATCACGATCAATAGAGGGTGTCGGTGATCAGCTTGTAGGCATCATACTTCTGCGGTGCCTTCTTCGCGGTGTAGAACATCTCGGCAATCTGGTCTACGGCAGCAATCAATGCGTAAGCATCTTCCTTGTGGCCCTCCTGCTTGCACTTGGAGGCCAACTTGACCGCTTGCCAGAAGGCAGTGTGCAGATTGGGGAACTGCTCTAGGTGTTCAGGCTTGAAGAAGTCTGACCAAAGAGTTTCCAGTTCGCGCTTGCAGATTTCGGCGTGCTGCTCCTTCACGCCAATGCGGCGGGTGGTCGCGTTGAGGTAGCTGAGGTTAGCCTGGGCATCGCCAGCAGCGGGCTGGGCCAGGCCTTCCATCTGCTCGATCATGCGAGCGACCGTCTTGGCCGCAATCTTGGCTGGGGTCGGGTCATAAATGCCGCAAGGTACATCGCAATGTGCCTCGGCGGTTACGGTTGGAAACAGGTTCTTGATGTTCATCAGTTTCTCCCTATACTTGCTTGTTATGTACAGATTTGCTGGTCGCTTGGCTATCAAAAGAACTGCTGCATAAATTGTACCAGCAGTGGCGGCCTTTGTCAAAGTCGCGCCAGCTTTGTAGTGGCTCAAGGGCTGGCACACCTCTTGCCATTAGCGAGCTAGAACAGAGCGCACATCCAGGTCGTAATTGAGGAGAGGCAACTATGGAGCAGAGCAATATTCAGGCTACGGTGGGGATGCGGGTTGAGGCCAATGACGGCTATCTTGGCACGGTCAGCGATACAGCCTTGCAGGACGGCGGCCTAACCTACCTGCTAGTACGGACGGAGGATGGCCGTAGCTTGCTGGTCACGGCTGAGGCGATCAGCGAGGTGACAAAGGAGCGGGTGCGGCTGCACCTGAGCGGCGCAGAACTGCGCGAACGGTCTGGCAGCCTCTCGGCAGAGACACTGCTCAACCTCCAACGCGGTGGTAGCCTGGTGGTACCACTGGTTGCGGAGCGGCTAGTGGTTGGCAAGCGCGAGGTTAGCCTCGGCGAACTGCGGATCATCAAGCGGGTTGAGCAGGAGCAGGCGGAGCAACAAGTTTCGCTCACCCACGACAACTTGCAGGTGGAGCGGATCGCCATCAATCAACCGGTCGATCCTGCCGCTATCCCGGTCAGTCGCGAGGAGAACGGGGTGCTGATTGTACCAGTGCTGCGCGAGGTGCTGGTGGTGCAGAAGCAACTGTTGCTTGTTGAGGAGGTGCGGATTAGCCGCCAGCAGGTAACGGAGCAGCAGACTGTGAGCGATGTAGTACGGCGCGAGCGGATCGAGTTCGAGGATGCGACGAATGGCAGCGTGCGCGGCCTCTCTGCCCTCAATCTTGAGGCTGTAGGGGGCGAGGTAAATCCCGTTCAGTAGAGGTTAGGAACCAACAAAAAGGTTGTTTGGCTTAACTCCTGCTCCTTACCCTGCCGCTCGTTGCCCCGCTTGAAGTTGCCAATTAGCTTCGCCATCAGCAGTTGGGCGGCCTTGTGTTCGAGGCCGCCAATCTTCTTCAGGAAGTCCTCAGCTTGCCGCCCCTTGAGGATGATCACCTGCTTACCTTGCCAGGAGATGAACACCTTGCCGTCCTTGCTAGTGCGGTAGGCAAACACCTCGTCGTCCAGCACGCCGCGCTTATCCGTGTTGCTCATCAGCCTCCTCGGCCCCTCGCAGGGAGGGGCAGTAGCTACGCAGCCCCTCTAGTTTGGCCTCAGCCAGCGATCCCTTTGCGCCGCTTCAGTTCTTCGGTCAAAGCAGGCAAGATTTTGAACAGGTCGCCCACCACGCCGAGGTCAGCGAACTCAAAGATCGGTGCGTCGGCATCCTTGTTGATCGCCACGATGGTTTCGCTAGTCTGCATCCCCACCTTATGCTGGATCGCGCCGCTGATACCCACCGCCAGGTAGAGTTTCGGCTTGATCGTCTTGCCAGTCTGCCCAATCTGCTGGTTGTAGGGCCGCCAGCCCTCATCTACTACCGCCCGCGTGGTACCGACTGCCGCGCCCAGCACCTTCGCCAGGTCTTCTACCAGGGCGAAGTTCTCTGGCTTGCCCAGGCCGCGCCCGCCGCTGACGACCGTGCTGGCTTCCTCCAGGCTCACACCCACGCCTTCTTCCTGCACGCTCTGCACGATCAGCGCGGAGGGAGTCTTGCGCTCAACGTTCAGGTTGACCACCTCTGCTGGGGCCGCTCCCTCGCTGCGGGCGAGATCGAAGCTACCGGGCTTGCAGAGGGCCAGCACTGCCTCGTCACGGGTAAAGCCGCTGTTCACGGTGTAGGTACCGCCCCAGATTGGTACGTTGAAGGTGATACCGTTGCTGCTTTCGCCCTCGGCAGTGGCGGTTGCGTCCCACAGCACCCCCAAGCCCAGGCGAGCAGCCAAGCGGCCCGCAACATCGCGCCCATTCACCCCGCTAGCCATCAGCACCAGCTTCGGGTTGGCGGCCTTGATCGCCGCTTCTACTGCGTCGGTCGCGCTGCCCGCCACTTCCTTTGCCCAATCGTTGCCCGCAGCGGCGTACAGCTTTGTCGCCCCGTACTCAGCCAGCTTCGCGGCCATGCTCGTGGGGTCGGGGGCCAGTACCAGTATGCCGACCGTGCCGCCGCCAGCCAGCCGCTTGGCCTCACTCAGTAGCTCAAACGTCACCTTCTTCGGCTGGTACTCTTGTGTCAGTTCGGCGACTACCAGAATCTCATTGTTGCTTGCCACTTTGTTCTCCCTCCTGTTGCTCAGATCAGCTTCTTGCGCTCAAGGTAGTCGGCGATGTACACGGCAGCCCGCTCGGCATCCTTGAAGATTTCAGGCGTGCGCGAGAGGCTGACGCGGCTGGCGGTATTGACCTTCGTCCCCTTGCTGCTACTACCGACGCTGGCTGGGTCAATGCCCAGGTCTGCCAGGCTGTAGCTGAGCAGTTCCTTCTTCTTGGCTTGCATGATCCCCTTCAGGGCGGGGTAGCGCGGCAGGTTAATGCCCGACACTACGCTCACCACGCAGGGTAGCGGAGCCTCAACCACGTCGTAGCCGTGGTCGGTGCTGCGCTGGATGCGCGCCTTGCCAGCCTCTACTTCTAGCTTGTTAGCAACGGTGAGGGCAGGCAGGCCAAGCAGTTCGGCGACGGCGGCGGCCAGCATCCCGCCGCTGCTGTCGGTGCTGGTCTGCCCAAAGATTACGAGTTCGAAGCTCATCTTCTTGAGAGCAGCAGCGATCACGCGGGCGGTCGCCACCAGGTCGGAGTCGGCTAGGGCTGGGTCGCTGACCAGCACGGCCCGATCTGCACCAACGGCCAGGGCTTTGCGGATGCTCTCCTCGGCCCGGCTCGGCCCCATCGTCAGTACGGTGACTTCGCCGCCCAGCTTCTCTTTCTGCTGCAAAGCCTCCTCGACCGAATACTCGTCGTAGGGGTTGATCACGCCTGCCACTGCGCTGCGATCAAGACGCAGGTCGGCAGTAAACTTCTTTTCGGCGGTCGTGTCGGGGGTTTCTTTGACACAAACAACAATGTTCACAGTAAGCTCCTCGGTGGTACGGTTGCCATTTGGTAAGTAGCAGAGGCGCACTAAATCACGCCCTTGTCAATTTGTGCGCTGCGCTATTCTTTGCGTGATTGCGCTGGCAAGTTGCCCGCCCTCCAAACCTCTCTGGGAGAGGGATGAGCGGGTGGGTTCAGGCTAGCAGATCGTTGGCGATAATCAGGCGTTGCAGGTCGTTGGTGCCTTCAGCCAGGCGGAGCATCCGTGCGTCACGGTAGGCCCGCTCGATCCAAAGTTCCTTCATGTAGCCCATGCCGCCATGAATCTGCACGGCGCGGTCAGCTACGCGGTTGAGCATCTCGGTGCTGAATAGGCGCACCATCGCTGCGTCACGGCTGAAGCGTTCACCGTTGTCAGCCTTCCAGGCAGCGTAGTAGACCCCAGCACGGGCCATTGCAATGTCGGGTGCCATCTCGGCTAGCATGTTCTGGATCGCCTGGAAGTTGCTGATCGCCTGCCCAAACTGGCTGCGCTGCTTGCTATAATCGATACAGGCGCGCATCAGTCGTTCTGCGGCTCCGACCGCCTGGGCAGAGAGGCCGATGCGGTAGCGATCCAGGGTGGCGGTGGCGATCTGCGCGCCTTCACCCGGCTTGCCGATCATGCTATCCAGGGGCAGGGCGCAGTCGTCGAAGTGTAGTTCGCTGCTGTAGGAGCCGCGCAGACCCATGCGACTGTCTACTTCGCCAGGGCGGTAGCCTGCCAGCCCCTTCTCCAACACAAACGCGCTTACCCCGTCGTCAGTGCGGGCGTAGACCACGGCTATATCCGCAACCGGGCCGTTGCTAACCCAGGCTTTGCGCCCGCGCAGCCGATAGCCGTCCCCAACCTTCTCTGCTGTCGTGTTGAGGTTGTTGAGGTCGCTGCTATGCGGCTCGCTGAGGGCAAAGGCACCCAGCTTCTCGCCAGCGGCCAGCGGGGTCAGCCAGCGTTCCTTCTGCTCCTTGCTGCCTGCCAGGTCAATTGCGGTGGCGGCCAGACCAGTCGAAGCCCCGATGATATTGGCGTAGGCGGCGTTGCTGCCCGCCAGTTGCTCAATCGCCAGGCAGTGGCCGAGCAGACCTGCCCCCAGGCCGCCATACTCCTCGGCGAAGGGAATGCCGAAGAAGCCAAGGTCAGCCATCTCGCGCAGGATGTTCTGCGGGATGCGATTATCCGTCTCTACCTGCATGGCAATCGGCTCAAGGGTGCGGTTAACGTAATCCTTAACGGTGCTGACCAGCATCTGCTGGTCGGAAGTGAGGCTAAAGTCCATCTCGCTCTCCTTCGAGTGAGTGTTTTTGAGGCACCTGAAGCAAATGGGCAGGTGCCAACTAAGCACGTCGTTGTGCCTGGCTATCTTATCATAATAGACCGCAGCTAGTCAAACAGCAGAGGCTCAGATGCTCCAACTTCTGGATATTCCAACTATTGGAACAAGCCTATTATAGCATAGAGTGGCGGAAGGAGCAAGGGAGCCTGGCCCTATCCTTACTATCCACAGGGTCATCCCGCCGACAGAGCGTCGTGCTTGCGGTTGCAGCGGGCCATTTTTACGCAGGTTTAAGGCGGCTGCGCTTGACGCTGCTTCAGGTGGCTCGTTATAATAATCACATGGATATTACAGCAAACAACAATGAGGGCGGGGCAGGCCCAATCAGCCGCCGCCAGTTCATGCGCCGTTGCGGGCAGGTGGCCGTTGCCGGTGGTCTGCTGGTGGCCGCCGCCAACGTGCTGGTGGCCTGTGGCGAAGACCCCAAACCGATCTGGCAACCCATTGGCAAGCTCACCGACTTCGCGGCGGGTAGGGTGGCTACGGTCAAGCTGAAGCTAGGCGGCAGCGGACGCGAAATCCCTGTCTTCGTCCAACTGGTCAGTCAGCAGCCGCAAGTGCTGGGCGGGGTCTGCACCCACGCGGGCGCACTGGTCGGCTGGGACGAGAGCAATCAGCAGTTCGTTTGCCCACAGCACGGCAGTGTGTTCAACAAGAGCGGCCACCCACTGACTGGCCCAGCAGCGGAGGGCAACACCGGCGACCTGCCAACCTTGCAGCTAAGAGTAGAGAACGGCATCATCTCCGTCTTCAGCTAATGCGGGCCACCTTCGGGCTTTAGCCAGCCTGGGTAAACCCGCTTGTGGTCTACAAGGGCTGCTAGCCCAGGCTATCGCCTTGCGCCAGCGTAGTTGCTAACCGCCTGGCCGCTATGGTAAGATAGGCGCGCCGTGGCTTGCCGCGCAAACTAGTGCTGCCCACCAGCAAAGATGAAGAAACAGGAGTAGCTATCATATGGTCAAGTATTTTGCCCTCGCTCTGCACAACCACCAGCCAATTGGCAACTTCGATAGCGTGTTTGCCGAGGCTTACGCCATGTCCTACCTCCCTATGTTGGAGGCTTTGGAGCGGCACCCCAGCGTGCGCGTCAGCCTGCACAACACGGGGCCGCTGATCGAGTGGCTGCGCCAGCATCGCCCCGACTACCTGACGAGGGTCAAGACGCTGGTAGATCGCGGTCAGTTGGAGGTGATCAGCGGCGCGTATTACGAGCCGATCATCAGCAGCCTGCCCGAAGCTGACCGCATAGGCCAGATCAAGCGCATGAACCGCCAGGTGGAGGAGGATTTCGGCTACCAGGCGCAGGGGATGTGGCTAGCCGAGCGCGTCTGGGAGCCGAGCCTGCCCAAGTACATCGCCGAGGCGGGCATCAAGTACACCATTCTGGACGACAACCACTTTAAGGCAGTGGGCCTCACCGACGACGATCTCTACGGCTACTACATGACCGAGGATCAGGGCAGCACCGTGGCCGTCTTTGCTACCGGCCAGCCGCTCCGCTATCAGTTGCCCTGGCAGCCAGTGGAGCAGGTGATCGCCTGGTTCGGCGAGACGCTGAAGGATGGTCAGGTCGCGGTTATGGGCGACGACGGCGAGAAGTTCGGCCTTTGGCCTGGCACCTTTGAGTATTGCTATGGCGACACCCAGTGGGTCGAACACTTTTTCACCGCCCTTGAGCAGAACCAGCAGTGGTTGCAGACTATCCACCTCAGCCAATATATGGCCGAGTATCCGCCGATTGGTGCGATCTACCTGCAAACGGCTAGCTACATCGAGATGAGTGAGTGGTCGCTGCCGACCGAACTCAGCTACCAGTTCAACAAGCTGCTGCACGAGCTAGACAAGCCGGAGGACGAGAACGTGCGCCGCTTCCTACGTGGCGGCTTTTGGCGCAACATGATGGTCAAGTATCCAGAGATCAACTTCATGCACAAGAAGATGCTGCGGGTGAGCAAGAAGGTCTACAATATGCCCGCTGGCCCCGCCCGCGAGATGGCCCTTGACCACCTCTGGCGCGGGCAATGCAACTGCCCATACTGGCATGGTCTGTTCGGCGGTATCTACTATCCGCACATCCGCACCGGCACCTTCGGTGAACTGATCCTCGCTGAGAACGACACCGACCGCCTGGGCTTCGGCAGCCAGCACCAGGTTGTTAATGAAGGGCGGCTTGAGGGGATCGTTGAGGCCGAGATCAGCGACCACGACTGCGATGGCAACAACGAGGTGCTACTTAGTGGCAGCGGCCAGAACCTCTACCTCGCGCCCTTCCGTGGTGGCACTTTGTTCGAGTGGGACTTGCGCGCTCGCCACTTCAACCTGCTCAACACCATGACCCGCCGCCAGGAGCCTTACCACAAGACGCTCACCGACTTTGCGGCAAGGATGCAGCAGCACGAGAGCCAGTCCAGCGCGGGTGGTACTGCCGCCGACGGTCAGGGCGAGAATGGTGGCGGCGGCGAAGTAAAGAGCATCCATGACATCGTAACGGTTAAGGAGCAAGGATTGGAGGGCAAGCTGTTCTACGACTGGTACCAGCGCAGCGGCCTGCTTGACCACTTCATTGACCCTGGCACTAGCCTGGATGACTTCTACCGCGCCCAGTACGCTGAGCGTGGCGATTTCGTCAACCAACCCTACGCCCTCACCCTGGAGGCGGCCAGCAACCATAGTGCCGCTGTCGTCAAGCTAGAGCGCGCCGGTCACGTCTGGGATGGGCCAGACTTCGTGCCGGTTATGGTGCAGAAGGTGTTGCGGGTGGGGGCTAACAGCACTGAGTTTAGCGTAGACTACCGGGTAACCAATAGCGACAGCAAGGAGCGTAGCTTCACCTTCGCTATCGAGCAGAACTTCGCCATGTTGAGCGGCCACGCCCCCGATAGCTACTACGAGGTGGATGGTAGCCGCCCGCATGGGGCCGAGGCCGACCTTGCCGCGATGGGCGAGAGCGCAGCCGCGAGTAGCGTGCGCCTGACTAACGGCTGGTTTGGCGTGCAGGTTGAGTTGGGCTGGGATGTGCCAGCCACCCTCTGGCGGTTGCCGGTTGAGACCGTGCAAAACTCGGAGGCGGGCTTTGAGCGTGTCTACCAGGCTAGTTGCTTGCTCCCCCACTGGCCGCTCAAGCTCCAGGCTGGCGAAAGCTGGTCGGTGACGCTGCGCTACAAGGCCGCTGTCATCCCTGGCGGCGCGGATGAGCAGTAAGGTAGTTAGCTCAAGGGCTTGTTGAGGGGTAGGCAGTAGCCTGCCCTTCTACTTGTCCGTGGCGGTTTGCGCCCAGGTTGTAGGTGGGACTGTACTACCATGAGCCTGAACGAGCAAACAGGCAGGCGAAGATGCTAACTTGAGCAGCGGTTGCGCTCCAAGCTGGCGGAAACCAAATCGCGGAGGCAACGATGGAGGCAGACCTGCTGATCCACAGTCTCGCCCAGCTAGCCACCCCCCTGGATACGGGGCGGCCTGTTGCTGGCCCGCAACAAGGGGCGGTGTGGTTGCTGGCTGACGCAGCGGTTGCGATTGCAGGCGGGCGGATTGTGGCAGTGGGCAGCAGCCCCGACCTGCTGGGCGATTACAGCGCGGCTGCGCGGCTGGATGGCACGGGCAAGACGCTCGTCCCCGGCTGGTGTGACGCGCACACCCATGCTCTCTACGCAGGCGACCGCGCCACCGAGTTCGCTCTACGCCTGGCTGGGGCTAGCTACCTTGAGATCATGGCAGCGGGTGGCGGGATCGAGGCCACAGTGCAGGCTACCCGCGCCACCAGCGATCATGCCTTGCGCGAGATTACCCACGCCCGCCTGCGCCGAATGTTGAGGCATGGCACTACTACGGTCGAGGTAAAGAGCGGCTACGGCCTGAGCCTGGCCGACGAGCTACGCTGCCTGCGTATCTTGCGCGACCTCGCGGCGGATGCAACCTTGCCGCGCATTGTGCCTACCTTTCTTGGCGCGCACGCCGTACCCCGCACCCACAAGGGGCGAGCCGAGCAGTACGTTGACTTGATCGTGGCGGAGATGCTACCAGCAGTGGCGGCGGAGGGGTTGGCGGTCTACTGCGACGTGTTCTGCGACGTGGGGGCTTTCGACATAGCCCAGAGCCGCCGTATCCTGCTGGCAGCCCGCGAACTGGGCCTGCGCCCCCGCCTGCACGCCAATGAATTCGCTAGCATCGGGGCAGCAAGCCTCGCGGCTGAAGTGGGGGCGGTCTCTGCTGACCACCTGTTGCTGCTCTCTGACCCAGAGATTGTGGAACTGCGCGAGAGCGGTTGCGTGGCAGTGCTGGCCCCTGGTACACCCTACGGTCTCGGCCTACGCGACTACGCCCCCGCCCGCCGCATGGTAGAGGGGGGGTTGCCGATTGCCCTGGCTAGCGACTGCAATCCCGGCACCTGCCCCTGCGAGTCGCTGCCGCTGGTGATCAGCCTGGCTTGCACGCAGATGCGCCTTAGCCCGGCGGAGGCTCTGACCGCCGCTACCCTCAATGCTGCCTACGCTCTGGAGTTGGCGGCGGAAACTGGCAGCATCGAGGTCGGCAAGCGGGCAGACCTGGTGCTGCTGGATGCGCCGAGCTATCTCTCGCTGGCCTATCAGTTCGGCAACGAGGTGGTGGCAGCGGTGCTGAAGGGGGGGGTGCTGGTCGGCGCATGAAGCCGCCACAGCAGGCTGGGTTAGCGATGTTAGTGGGCGTGGGTAGCGGCAGGCGGCTTGCTTACCGCTGCGAAAAGGGTTATACTGACCTGGCTCAAAGGAGAGTCGTTGCCACCATATTAAGGGCCGCGAATCATGATCAAGGAGGATCACCAAGCAGTGCCGACTGAACAACACGCTGGTAGCAGCGTTGCTACTGCGCCGAAGAACTCGCAGCAAGGTAAGCGCAATCCCTACGAAGTAGCCGTCGAGCAATTTAACACTGCCGCCGACGAACTGGACTTGAATATGGGCTTGCGAAAGGTTCTCACCAAGCCACACCGTGAACTGACTGTTAACTTCCCCGTACGCCTGGACAACGGCGATATTGAGGTCTTCACTGGCTATCGGGTGCAGCACAACATCGCGCGTGGCCCAGCGAAGGGTGGCATCCGCTACCACCAGGATGTGGACATCGACGAGGTGCGCGCCCTGGCAATGTGGATGACCTGGAAGTGTGCGACCGTCAACATCCCCTATGGTGGCGGCAAAGGTGGGGTAATCGTTGACCCGCGTAACCTCAGCCTGCGCGAAGTAGAGGGGCTAACCCGTCGCTTTACCACCGAAATCTCGATCATCATCGGCCCCTACGAGGACATCCCCGCCCCGGATGTGAACACCAACGCCCAGACTATGGCCTGGATGATGGACACCTACTCGATGCACAAGGGCCACAGCATCCCTGCCGTAGTCACTGGTAAGCCGCTGGCTGTTGGTGGCTCCGCTGGCCGCAATGAGGCGACCGGGCGCGGCGTGCAGTTCGTTACCCGTGAGGCAGCTCGCACCATCAGCCTCGACCTCAACGGGGCGCGCACTGTAGTGCAAGGCTTCGGCAACGTCGGCTCGATCAGTGCCAAGCTACTGCACCAGGACGGCTGTAAGGTGATCGCGGTCAGCGACGTTTATGGCGCACTCTACAACGAAAGTGGCCTGGACATCCCTACGCTGATCCGCTTCGCCCAGGAACATGGTAGCCTCAAGGAGTACACTGAGGGCGACCGCATCAGCAACGACGAACTGCTTACCCTGGACTGCGACATCCTCGTTCCCGCTGCGCTGGAGAACCAGCTTACCGGCCAGAACGCGGGTGAGGTTAAGGCAAAACTGATCGTTGAAGGGGCGAACGGCCCAACCACCCCAGAGGCCGACCGCATCTTCCGCGAACGTGGCATCCTGCTCATCCCCGACATCCTCGCCAACGCGGGCGGCGTAACCGTCAGCTACTTTGAGTGGGTGCAGGCTATGCAGTCGTTCTTCTGGGTAGAGAGCGACGTAAACAACAAGCTGGAAGGGATCATGACCCGCAGCTTCAACGACGTGTACAGCATTGCCACCGAGCGCGATCTTGATATGCGAACTGCTGCCTACGTGCTGGCGGTTGGCCGCGTCGCCGAAGCCACCACCTTGCGGGGTCTCTACCCGTAAACCAGCACAGTGGGTGCGGGTAGCGGCCTCTATCTCCGACCTGGGGGTGCAACCGTAAGGTGGCATCCCCTTCTTGTGGCGGCACCCAGCCGCAGAGTTACTTTGCGCCTTGCCGCTTGCCCGCTCCCGCTCAGCCGTGTATAATTAGCCACGCCACCCCGTGTGGCCCGACCTACCCGCCCCCCACGAAGGAGAGCAGTCAGTTTTGGAACGCACACTGGTTATTGTCAAGCCCGACGGCGTACAGCGCGGCCTGACCGGTACTATCCTCAGCCGCCTTGAGCAGCGCGGGCTGAAGATCATCGCTGCCCGCTTGATGCAGATCAGCCCCGAACTCGCCAGCCTCCACTATGCTGCCCACGAGGGTAAGCCCTTCTACGCCGGGCTGGTGGAGTATATCACTTCTGGCCCTGTGCTTGCCCTTGCCCTCGAAGGGAAGAATGCGATCCAACTGGTTCGCAATACGGTTGGCGCAACCAACCCGCTCAACTCTGCCCCCGGCACTATCCGCGGCGACTTTGCGGTGGAGATTGGCCGCAACCTGATCCACGCCTCCGACTCGCCAGAGAACGGCCTGGCCGAGATCGCCAACTTCTTTAAGGAAGATGAGCTTGTCAGCTATGAGCGTAGCAACGAACCCTGGATCAGCGAGTAGCCTGCCTGCCAATGCCAATCTTCCCTGGCCGCTCGTTGGACACCAACGGGCGGTCAGCAGCTTGCAGCACGCGCTTGCCAGCGGCCATATCGCCCACGCCTACCTGATCGTCGGCCCGCCGCAAGTCGGCAAGCAGACGCTGGCCCGCGCCTTTGCCCAGACGCTCAACTGTCAGAGTGCGCCCCCAGCCGGTCAAGCGATCCGCCTCACCCCCTGCGCTGCCTGTCCTTCCTGCTTGCGGATCGCGCGCGACCAGCATCCCGACGTGATGTACGTTGACCCCGCCAACCAGCGGGCCTTCCTTGAGGGTAGTAAGTACAGCCGCAGCACGATCTCCGAGCGGGCGATCATCGTGGACACCAGCCGCGAAATCCGCGATCAGCTAACCAGCCGCCCCTACGAGGCACCCTACAAGCTGGCGATCATCGCGGGCGCAGAGACTATGCGCGACGAAGCGGCCAACGCTCTGCTCAAGACGCTAGAGGAGCCGCCACGCTGGGCGGTGATCGTTCTGCTTGCCCCCAATGAGGGGTCGGTGCTGGCGACAATCCGCTCGCGCTGCCAGCTACTCAGCCTCCGCCCTGTCCCCCGTGCCGAGCTTGCTGCTGCCCTGGTGCAGCGCAAAGTGGCAGGCGAGCAGGCTGCCTTGCTGGCGGCCCTCAGCGAAGGGCGGGCGGGTTGGGCGATAGAGGCGGCCAGCAACCCCACTGCTGCTCTTGCCGAGCGCGACGAGCAACTGACAGCGATCAGCGCGCTAGCGAAGGCTGGTGCCTCGCTGGCTGATCGCTTCGCCTACGCCGCAAAGCTGGCGACCGACTACGGCAAGGGGCTGGTGGGCCGGGCCAGCGTCTACGCCGCCCTCGACCTCTGGCAGGGCTGGTGGCGCGATCTCCTGCTGACCAACAGCGGCCAAGCGGGGCTGGTGACGAACCTCGACCGCCGTGCTGCTTTGCAGGAGCAGGCGGGCAGGCTCGACCCCGCCCGCTGCCTGGCCTTGCTTGCTGCCATCCGTACCGCCCGCAGCCAGCTTGATAGCAATGTCAACCCCCGCCTGGTGCTGGAAGGGTTGATGCTAGCTCTCTGAGCAACTGCCAACGCCGTATACTCGCCCCCAATTTGCTGCTGGGTGCAAAGTAGGGTAGAATCAGGGTATGAGTTATCCCACCCGCAAACTGACGCTCCTACTAGTGATTAGCCTGCTGCTCACGCTCGCGGCCTGCGACGACAGCCCGCCTGCTCCGGCTAGCCCTACTGCCCTGCCAATCAGTGGCCCCTGGCTGCTATCCCCGCTGGCAAACAGCCCCCCTTCCTCTACTACCGCGCCCGGCCCTGTGCCGCCCTTGCCCGCTAGCCCGACCGCTGGGGTGGGTAAGCTGCCG
>JBBROH010000015.1:0-34977 GCA_038229595.1 Chloroflexia bacterium
CAACCTGCTGGCGACCACTTACGCCGAACTGGACGACCCGGCCCGCTTTGAGCAGTGGATTGCGGAGTCGGCAGACTTGCTCACCCTGCTGGCTGGCGGCCTGGACGAGGAGCAAGCCAGCCACCTGAAGGCGGCCCTGTTCCAACTGGGCCTCAACCACCTGGAACGGCGGCAACCCCTCAGCCTCAAGCTGCTGGCAGGTACCCTGAATGCAGGCGGCTACCGCCAGCTTGGTCACGCCCTGCTCACCCTCAGTCGTGGTCGCTGGCGCAGGCTGTTTGTAGATCAGGAAGATGGAGTGTTGGGCAAGGTGGAGCGCGAAGCAGAGCCTGCCGCCAGCATCTTGCTTGTCGGCCACGCCCACCCGACCGAGGTGCCAGAGCCACTCGCCGCCTACCTGGCGAAGCTGACGGTCAGCCGCCTGCTGGTCAATCTGCGGGCTACTGCGCCGGGGGTGGCGTTGGCGGGCTTCCCTGGCCTGCGGCGTGGGGCTAGCAACTGGCCCACCTTCATCTTCGCCGCCGCCGCCGCCGCCTTGAGCGACCCCGGCCTGGCTGATGCAGCCCGCCGCTCGTTGGTGGATGAGGGGCAGCCGCTTAGCCTCTGGCTGCTTGCCGACCGCGCCGACGACCTGCTGGCAGCGGGTGATAGCCCGTCGCTGCTCGGCCACGTTCCCAATCACCTGCTGCTGCGGCAGGATGCGGGCAGCTATGCGGCCCTGGCTGCCCTCGCCCACCTGTCGCCCGCCGCAATGCAGGCAGTGGCCGCCTTGCAGCGCACGCAGGTGCTACTTGCCACCAACGACGACGCAGCGATCATCAACGTAGTGTAGTTTAGCCCAGCCGGGCTGCAAAGGGGGTCGTGCAATGTTGAACTATAATGCGGAGCCTCAGCGCAACCGCCGTAGCACCTGGGTCAGCCTCGCGGTGGTTGCCGCCATCCTGGTAGCAGGCGTGCTGCTGCTGGCTGCCTTCAGGAATGCTAGCCGCGATAGCCACTTCGTGATTACCAGCCCTGGCCCGCAGGAGGTTAGTCGGGCGGCCAGCACCATCGCCGCCCATGCTCAGAGCGGCGCACTGATCATGCCCGCCAGCGACGACCGCCCCAGCATCCGCCCGGTTGATCCCAAGCGCACTGACTGGGTGATCACCAAAGACTACGCTGGGCATGGTGGCCCCGGCCCTTACGGGGCAGTAGACTATGCCTACTACCACGACAAGGATGCCTGTGGCTCGGCCCTCGTCGCCACCCACCCTGGCGTGGTCAAGACACTGCTCCAAGACCCCGTGTACGGCAACCTGGTCTACGTGGTTGGCAAGAACTACAGCACTACCTATGGGCATATGCAGAAGATTAGCGTGAAAGACGGCCAGAGCGTAGCCAGCGGCGATGTAATCGGCCAGATGGGGACGACCGGCAACTCCACTGGCTGCCATGTGGACTATCAGGTATGGCTCTGCAAGGGCGACCCAACCAAATCTGGTACCTCAGAGCGCGTCTGCGTGAACAAGAACCCGCTGGACTTTGCGAAGTAAGCAGCAGCTTTGCCAGTTTGCCGCCCAAGTAGTATAATCCCCAGCATGATCATCTGCATTGGCGAAATCCTGATTGACTTTGTAGCCAGCCAGCCTGGGCGGTTGGAGGATGCGCCTGCCTTCATCAAGGCCGCTGGCGGGGCGGTGGCTAACGTAGCCGTCTGGCTGGCTGCTCTCGATCAGCCAGTCGCCTTCCTCGGTGCGGTTGGCGACGACGCTTTTGGTCGCTACCTGCGCTCTGCCCTGCAAGCGCGTGGGGTAGAGGCTGGCGGGCTGCAACTGCCAACTGACAGCCACACCACCCTGGCTTTCGTCTCGCTTACCGCCACGGGGGAGCGCGATTTCAGCTTCCTCTCTGGGGCAGACGCGCAATTTGAACTGAATCCACTGGCAACAGAGTATATAATGAGAGGCGATTGGTTGCATTTTGGCGGGGTCAGCCTCAGCCGTGAACCGGCCCGCTTGGCCAACTGGCAGGCGGTTGCCCTGGCCCGCCAGCGTGGTATCCCGATCAGCTTCGATGCCAACCTGCGCCCGCCGCTCTGGGCCAGCCTAGACGAGGCGCGGGTGCAACTCGCACGGGCAGTGCGCGAGGCCGACATCGTCAAACTCAGCGAGGTAGAGCTAGAGTTCCTCACTGGCGAGGTCAACGTGTTGTCCGCCCTAGCCATCTTGCAGCGGCAACTGCTAGGGGCGGCCACCCGCCTGGTGACTGTCACCCTCGGCGATGTGGGTAGCACATACCTGCTGTTGGCGAGTGGCGAGCATGGCAGCGTGCCAGCCCCCGCCGTGCGGGCGGTAGACACTACTGGGGCGGGCGACGCTTTCATGGCCGCCCTGATCAGCCAACTACGGGCGGCAGGGCTGGGCGCATTGGCGGCTGGCAGCCTGGAGTCGATCTTGGAGCAGGCCAACGCAGCGGGCGCACGCGCTGTCCTCGACAAAGGGGCGTGGCCGCCGCACAACAAATAAGCGGGGAGGTAGCACGATGGTAGGTGCAGGTTTGTTGGCCGGGGCGGGTGGGGGCAGCTTCTCGATCTGTCTGGTGCTGCTCACCGCCGTGATGGTACGGGTTGGCGGCGGCGAGGCGACCTGGCTGTGGGTGCTGCTAGGCCTGATCGCCTTCGCCTGCGGCATCCTCAGCAGCCGCATAGCCGAACTGGATAGCTTCTGGCAGACAGCGGTCAGCGGTATCATCGCCGGTTGCGTGGCGGCGGGTATCTACTCACTCGGTTCGCTGGTGCTGATCCGGAGCGTCAGTGGTAGCGGCTACTGGCCTGGCCTCACCCCCTTCACTGTCGCGGCGGCGGCCAGCATGATTGGTGCCTTGCTGCACGCCGCCGTCAACTACCGCCCAGCCCAGGCTGCCCCCGCCTTCGTGCTGCCCAATCCCACCTACATCAAGCTCAAGAACGTGCCGCCCCCGGTCGCGCAGAGTGCAGTGCAGCCCTGGAGCGTGGAGCAGAGCGAGATGGTTGAGGTAGGCAGCGTGGCAGTGTTGGACATCCCGACGGTCATGGCTCTGGAGGACTTGCCGCCGCTGGTCGCTACCGAGCCGGACGAGGCGCACGAGGCTTTCATCGCCAGTGGCGGGGTGGCAATGATCCCCGCTTTCTTCAGCCTGCTGCTCTGGCTGGCGGTCAGCATCTTCCTACCGATTGCCCTTCAGCCCCTTACCTTGCTGCTCTGGGCCTTGCTAGCGGGGGTGTTCAGCACGCTATTGCGCGACAAGCTGAAGGGTGGTGGTCTCCCTGCGGGTCTGCTGGTCGGCCTCGGCGCAGTGCTGGTCAGCCTGTGGCTAGGATTGCAAGAGATTGGCATCTTCGCCGCAAATCGTAACCCCTACGTGCAGGCCGCCATCGCCCTCCTGTTCGTCCTCGGCGGGGCTGGGGCTGGCTGGCTAGGCGGCTACTTCTATCGTCGCGCGGGACGACGCAAAGCCTGATCGCTGCAACATCCCAGTGGCAAACGCTGTCTACAAGGGGAGGCTGGTTGACCGCCGCCACCTCTTGTGCTATCCTGTAGCCGATGACGTTGACTAGCTGGGCTGTTCAAGAAAGGGGTTGCTCGCAATGGGTATGGCTGGATTGAAGGGGGGACTGCTGATCGGCATTCTCTTCATCCCACTATTGTTCTTTAGCCAGTACATCACTGGTATTCCACTGTTCCTTACGCCAATTGCGGCGGGGGTGATCGGCGCACTGTTCGTCAGCAGAGGCCGCTCGGCTGGCAGCGGGGCCGGTAGCGGCGCAATCGCCGGGCTGGTTGGCGGCTTGATCGCTGGTGTCGCTGTCACCGTCAGCTTCGCCCTTGCCCTCAACGGCGTGAATCGGGCCGAGGTGGTGAGCGCGATCCAGGAACGTGTCAATGCTGACCCCAGCACTGCGGCCTCTTTGGAGCGCGCCAATCTGAGCGTCAACCAGCTTGCCGACTTCCTCTACAGCAGCGGCACGGTCGGGGTTGGCCTCTGCTGCGTGGTTGGCGGGCCACTACTCTGGGCCTTGATCGGCGCACTGGCGGGGCTGATCACCGGGGCGATTGGCAACAACGCCAATAAGCAGCCAGTGGCAATGTATCCGGCGGGCATGATCGGCGGCCAGTCGCCCTACGGCCAGCTGCCGCCAGCGGGCTACGGCCAGCAGCCGCCAGCGGGCTACGGCCAGCAGCCCTATGGCACCGCCTTCGACAAGGCTAAGGAGCAGCAAGGTGGCTACCCACCTGCGCCCACTGGCTACGGTCAGGTTCCCCCCGGCTTTGACCAGCAACCGCCAGTGGGCTACGGCCAGCAACCGCCAGCGGGCTACGGCCAGCAACCACCAGCGGGCTACGGCCAGCCACCAACCGGCTACGTTCAGCCAAGCGAGCCGAACAACCCGAACAACCCGAACAACCCGAACAATCCTGGTAGCGGACAAAGTTAGAGGTTACGTTGCTTATGGACATCCTGGCGGGTCTCTGCCTAGCCGCCTCTGCGGGCCTGAACGCTTACCTACCCTTGCTGATCCTCGCGCTAGCGGGGCGGTTTGGCAAGCTCGCCCTACCCGCCCCCTACCACGCCCTCAGCGAGTGGCTGGCGATCTTCATCATCTTGCTACCCGTGACCGTGGAGTTGATGTTGGACAAGATACCAGGGTGGGACAGCCGCAACGACCGGGTGGCTACCGTAATCCGCCCGCTGGCTGGCGCGCTGCTGTTCCTCGCCTACAATGCAGCGCGGGGCGAGTTCGTCAGCCCCGTGGTCGCGGGCGGGCTGGGGTTGCTGGCAGCGGCTGCCGTCCACGCCCTGAAGATGACCACCCGCCCACTCGTCACCCTCGCCACTCGCGGCTACGCCAATGCGCTGGTCAGCCTGCTAGAGGACATCATCGCTGCTGGGGTGGCAGTGCTAGCGATCTTCGCGCCAGTGGTAGCCGCCCTACTACTGCTGCCTGCGCTGGCTGCCCTCTACTTCTTGCAGGTGCGCTTGCGCCCAGCAGCAGCCCTGGCACGGGCGCGCTTGTTGCAGAAGACAGCGCAGGCCCAGCAATCTCAGCCGTGAGGGCTAGCCTCGCGCTACTGCTCTTGCTGCTGGTCGCCTGCGACGGCGCAACCAGCCCCATCCCCCAGCTTGCGCCTGCGGGTGAGGGGATCGCTCTCGCCGAGCCAACCCTCTTTCCCACCCCGACCTACCCACCCTTGCCGCCGACTATCCCTGCTGCTCCCCGCTTCAGCTTCATCGTCTGCGGCGACAGTTGGAAGGATCAGCCGATCTTTCGGCGGATCATCCGCGATTTTGTGGCGGGCGACGACGCTTTCATGATCGTGGTGGGCGACATCACGCCGCAGGGTTATGCCAGCCAGTTCGACGACTTTCAGCGGCTAACCAGCGGGCTAGGTAAGCCAGTCTACCCCGTGCCGGGCAACCACGACGTGCTGAATGGCGGGCGGGCCTCGTTCGCGGCGCGCTGGCCGCTCAATCAGAGCTTCGACTATGGCGCGGCTCACTTCACCCTCTACGACGATGCCGACAACCAACTGGCTGCCACCCAGCTAGCCTGGCTGCGCGACGATCTGGCCGCCAGCAGCCAGCCGCTCAAGTTCGTCTTCATGCACATTCCCGCAGAAACCCCTTTCGCCCTGCCGCTCAAGGCCGAGCGGGTGCTGCAAGCGGGCGCGGCTGAGTTCCAGCAGATCGTCAGTGCGGCGCAGGTGGCGACGGTGTTCAGCGGCCACCTGCAAGCCTACGCCAGTTACGAGCGGGCGGGGGTGCCACGCATCATCACAGGCGGGGCTGGTTCGCCTCCCCATTTGCCAGCCTGGCTGGGCGGCTACTACCATTACGTGCGGGTCACGGTAGATGGCACGCAAATGAGCAGCGCAGTAGTCCAGCTACCCGACGACGGCAGCTAGCTGTTTTGTGCTTGCTTCGCCGCCCAAGCCACCCTTGTCTAGCCGCGTTAGTTATGCTATATTTGAGTGACAAGCGCAGAGCAAGCAAAAGGGGGCGTGATGGAAGATCGAACACCAGATGCCAGCGAGGGGCTACCAGCCAGCCCCAACTTCGTACCCTACAATCCGTATGCGGTAGCAGCCCCCCCGCCAGCAGCAGTGGCGGCAGCAGTGGCCCAGCCGCTGGCGCAGGAGCGGGCGATCCCCTACAACTATGGGGCGGCAGGTGGGCTGCTGCGCCCGCTGCTGGTCAGCGAGATACTCGACCGCAGCTTCGCCCTCTACCGCCGCCATGCCAGTCGCTTCCTGGCGATCCTCGGCCTCGCCTACGTCCCCTACATTATCATCAACACCTTCCTGATCCAGTGGTTCACAAGCTGGAGTTTGAACACTGGCCTGAACGACCCACAATTTACCCGCAGCCCTGAGTTCATCAACTCTTTGGGTCGCATCTACGCGGGGCTGGGCTTGTACTTCGGCCTTAGCCTGCTGCTGGGGGTGCTGTTGCAGATCGCGACGGCGGCCCTGATCAAGTCAGCGGCAGAGAGCTACCTAGGCCAGCCCCTCACCCTGCGCGAAACCTACCGCTACACCTTCGGGCGGCTGGGTAGCCTCCTCGGTTGGCTAGCCCTGGTCAGCCTCGCCCTCGCAGCGGCTGGCCTGGGCGTACTCTGCCTCTTTGCTGGGCCGGTAGCCGCCTTCTTCCTCGCCCCCTTCTACCTGGTCAGCCTGCAAGTGCTGGTGATCGAGCGGCTGGGGCCACTCAGCGCGCTGAACCGCAGCCGCGCCCTGATCAAGAACGGCGCGTGGGGGCGCAGCATTGGCCTCTGGTTGCTGACCATCCTGCTCAGTGTGCTGCTCAACGGTGGGGTGCGTCAACTGGTGAATACCCTCCTACAAATCCTCCTGCCCACCCTTGACCTCAACCTGACAACGGCGATTGGCACGGTGGTTAGTGGGGTGACTAGCTTCCTGCTCGAACCAGTGTCGGTGATCGCCTTCACCCTGTTCTACCTGGACTTGCGGGTGCGGCAGGAGGGCTTGGACTTCGACATCGCGCTAGACCGCCTGCGCCGCGAACAGGCCACCCCTGCGGCCAAAGCAGAACTGGGTCGGGTGTGAAGGGGGCGCAGATGGATAATTTGGGGCAGTCAAAGATTACTCCCTTGCCGCTGCACCCGCGCAGCTTGTGGGTGATCCTGGCCGACGCAGCCCGGCTGTACGGCGCGCAGTTCGGCCTGCTGTTCGCCATCATCCTGCCGCTGGAACTGCCACTGGCCGTCTTCAACTCTGTCACCTCGGCCCTGCTCAACCCCGACCGCGCAGGCCGCCCAGAGAACATCTACAACCGCGGCTACATCTTCGCCCTCGCCTCCTACATCCTGATCCGCCTGCTGCTGGTGCTGGTCGAGGTGGTCGCCAGCTTCATCATCCTGGCGGCTCTGACGCGGGCGATCAGCTACCTCTATGTCGGCCAGCGGGTGGGCGTGAGGCAGGCGTATGCGGCGGTGCGGCCCCGGCTCAAGCCGCTGCTGGGCGGTATCGGGGCGGTGATCTTCGCTGGGCTAGCCAGCCTGATCCTGGTGGTCGTCCTCACCGTCTTCCTCACCATCCTCAACTTCCAGGCAATCGCCGACCAGGGCTTCAAGCCGGGTGATGGTGGCTTCAGCAGCCTGCCAGAGCCGGTCAAGCAGACAGTTTACTGGAGTTCGCCAGTGCTGCTGGCGGTCAGCTTTCTACTGCTGCGCTGGGCATTGGTAGTGCCAGTGGTGATGATGGAGCGCGAGAACAGCGGGCGGTCACTGGGGCGTAGCTGGCGGCTAACTGGCCGCAACTTCCTTCATGCGGGGGGGGTGATCGTCCTGGCGGTGCTGCCCGCCTTGCTGCTAACCGGGGCGGCCCCGATCATCCTGCCCTTCTTCAGTGCGGCAGGGAACAGCCCACTAGCGGTGTTGGCGGTTGACGTGTTTGGCTACCTGTTGCGCCTGTTGGTGCTACCCTTCGGCTTCGCCGCCCTCGTGCTGCTCTACTTCGAGCTACGCGCAAGGCAGGAGGGCTATACCCTGGCGCACCTGACGCAAGAGGTAGCCGCCAACGAGGTGCAGGCGTAATCATTCTACGTAGTAGACAACAGAGGGGCCGGGCTGGGCTGCGCCTGGCCGCCTTGCTGCTGCTGACCTTCAGCCTGCTGCTGCCTGGCCTAGCGCGGGCTGCGACGGTAACACTAGCAGAATACCGCCAGACGCTGACCGAGGTGGCCGCTGCTCTGAAGCGGGCAGCGGGGCAGAGCAAGGGGACGGCTAGCACAACTCTAGCCCCAGCCCGCAGCCAACTGGCGGTGATCGGCACAGTGGCCCTGGCGGATGGTAGCAGCTTCACGCCCGACAATAGCCTGCTGCTAGCCGCCCTGGCTGACCCCCCGACTGACCTTGCCCCGCTTGAGCGGGAAGTGACAGCCCTGGTTGCTGCGCTCGGCACGGCGGCGGCTGGCAATGCAGACGGCCAGCTAACCCGCCTCGGTGAGGTGCTGAACGACCGCCGCTACCAGTATGGCAAGCCGGATCGCCCCCGCGACTTCCTCGACGGCGTTGCGGAGTTCTTCCAGGGGATCATCAACTGGTATCAGCGGCTCGACCGCCCAGTGCGCGCTTTCGGCACCGCTGCTGGGTTGGGGCTGCTGGCGGCGGCCTTCGCCTGGCTAGCTACGCGGGGAACCCGCCTTAGTGCGCGAGCGTGCCGCCTCTGGGTGGCAGGCAGCGGGGCGGGAGTTTTCCTGCTCACCCTGTTCTATATGCTAGTCTTGCAAGCGGAGGATGGGCGGCAGTCGATCAACCTGCTTGGCCCCTGGGCTTTGCTGGGGCTGGTGGTCGTGCTGCTGGCGATCATCCTGGCCTTCGTCGCCTACAGTGGGCGGCTACTGAGCAGCGCACAGAGCGAGGCGGCGGTGCTGGCTGACGAGCAGCAGATGACTTCGCAGCAGAGCAGCAGCCGGGCTAGCGTGGAGGCAGGGCAGGGTAACTACCGAGATGCGATCCGCTACCTCTATTTGACTACGCTGATCCTGCTGGACGAGCGTGGCCTGCTGCGCTACGACCGTTCGCTGACCAACCGCGAGTACCTGCTGTGCCTGGCCCGCGAGGGGCAGTTGAGCGACCTGCTCACCCCTATCGTAGAGACCTTTGACCGCACCTGGTACGGCCACAGCATCCCCGACGCGGCTGAGTACCAACGCTACGCCGGGCTGGTGGAGCAGGTACGCACCGTAGCCCAGGCGGGTTTGCCTGCGCTGGCTAGGCAGGAGGCACGATGAGCCAGCCGCACCGTCGCTTCAGCCTCAACACCGATCAGCGCGTTCTGCTGCTCGTCTTTAGCGGGTTGGTGGTGGTCGGCCTGTTCACCTTCGCCAGCAATCCCCCACGCAGCAGCGATATCGCCAGCGGCTCAAGCCACTCGGCACAGGCGGACGGCAGCGAAGCCCTCTACCGCTGGCTGGATCGCCTCGGCTACCAGCCGCAGCGGATCGAATACGGCCCCTTCGCTATCCCCGACGCGGCTGGTTTGCTATTCGTGCTTGACCCGCAGAGCGACTTCAGCAACGTGAACCGCGACACCGTGTTGGATTGGGTACGGGCGGGCCACACCCTCGTGCTGGCTGAAGGGGGGACGACGGCCAGCAAGCTGCTGGCCGGGTTGGACTTCGCCCTCGACAACGGAGCCGCCCGCCCGGTGCTGACTACCAGCCAACCGCTCTGGCAGCGACCGCCAGTGCGCCGGGTGCAGGCCGACAGCAAGTATGTGCTGGACGCGCAGAAGCGCAAGGATGGCTATACTGTCTATCTAGCCCAGGGCAGCAGTGCTAGCAGCAGGCAGCCGATCTTCGTCGGCTTGGGGCTGGGTGAGGGGCGCGTCTACCTGTGCAGCGCGCCTGCTCTGTTCGCCAACGTCAACCTGGGCAAGGAAGATAATGCGAAGCTGATCCTCAACCTCTTGGCTGGGGTGGAACCGGGGGCGAGCGTTGCCTTCGACGAGTATCATCATGGCTACGTGCAAGCTGAGAGCATTGGGGCTGCGATCTTCGGCACCCGCTGGGGCTGGGCCGTCCTCTACGGCGCACTGGTGCTGGCTGCCTACCTGGTAATCAGCGGGCGGCGGTTTGGGCGGATCGTGCCACTGGTGCCGCCAGGGACACGGCGCAGTAGTGGCGAGTACGTAGCGGCCGTGGGGGGGATGTTCCGCAGGGCGGGCCGCCGCCGCTGGGTGGTTGACCACTATCGGCGGGGTCTGCGCTCTGACCTCGGCAAGGCTTTTGGCCTCGACCCCGACGCGCCAGCGGCGGCCCTGACCGACGAGATCAGCCGCATCAGCCCCCGCCCGCTCGACCGCGCCGCCCTGCTTGCTCTGCTGAGCGAACTTGACCGCGCCAACAGCCTCGGCGACGGTGCTTACAGCGACGCAGACCTGCTAGCCCTTAGCAAGCGGCTGGCAGCAGTGCGCCAAATGGTGCTGGGCCGCTAGACTCTGCACGATCCTGCCCGATTATGCACGTTTTGCCCCTGAATATGCACGAACGTGCAGTTGTAATGCTGGCGAACGGAGTCGAAGTGGCAGTTGGGTGGTGCAGTGAAGGAGAGCAAATATGTTGAAGCTAGAAGTGCAGGCAGCTCCTGCGACTGCTCGTTTCGCGGTAGCCACTATGTTCTTCATCAACGGGGTGGCAGGGGCGAACTGGGTAGCGCGCATCCCGGCGATCCAGCAGCGGGCGGGGCTGGACGCAGGTGGCTTGGGGCTGGCCTTGCTGGGCGGCGGGATCGGCGCACTGCTGCTGATGCCGCTAACCGGTGGTCTGGTCGCCCGCTTCGGCAGCCGCCTGGTGACGACGCTGGCGGCGGTTGCCTACTTCCTCGTCCTCGCTCTACCCGCCTTCGCTACTAACCTGCCCACCCTCTTTTTCGCCCTGATGCTTGGTGGAGCCAGCACCGGCGCAATGGACGTGGCGATGAACTCGAACGCAGTAGCGGTGGAGGGGGTGTATGGTCGCCCGATCATGTCGTCGTTCCACGCCCTCTATAGCCTGGGGGCGATCAGCGGGGCGGTGCTAGGTGGGTTGGTCGCCAACAGTGGCCTCGACCCGGCGATCCACCTGTCGGTGGTCGGTCTCGTGCTGGTGCTGATCGCCCTGGCTGCTGGGCGGCTGATGCTGGGCGAAGACCTGGCGAAGGCAGGCGGGCCGGTGTTCGCCTTGCCGGGCAGGGCAGTGCTGGGCCTGGGGGCAGTTGCCTTCTGCTGCCTGCTGGCCGAGGGCGCGGTGGCCGATTGGAGCGCGGTCTACCTGCAAGGGACACTGGCAGCCAGTGCGGGGCTGGCGGCGGTCGGCTACGCTGCCTTCTCGCTGACGATGACGCTGGGGCGGCTAGTGGGCGACTGGGTGAACAGCAGTCTGGGGCCGGTCACTGTTGTGCGTGGGGGCGGCTTGCTGGCGGCGGGAGGCCTCGGCTTGGGGTTGCTAGCAGGCAACCCCTACGCTGCGATCCTCGGCTTTGCCTGCGTGGGCGCGGGGCTGGCAACGATCTTCCCCACCCTGCTGAGCGCGGCGGGGCGCAGTGGGCCAGTGGCTGGGCCAGCGGTGGCGGCGGTCAGTACCTGTGGCTACTTCGGCTTGCTCGCGGGGCCGCCGCTGATCGGCTTCGTCGGCAGGGGTTTCGGCCTGAGCATTGGTCTCGGCCTGGTCGTCGTCAGCAGCCTGCTGATCGCAGGGCTGGCGGGTGCCGCAGGGCAGGCGAGTGGGGCAGCTAGCTAACTGGCTGCGTGGGGCTACGGGTGCTACCGTTGTCAAGTGGCCTGCCAATCACTGCGTTGCCGTTCGCCAACCACTGTTGCGCGGCGGGATTGTCAACCAAAAGGGTCGTGGCTAGCCCACCCGCCTGCACGTATGGCCCCGTGCGGACGAACGAACCAGCCACGACCCTTTGAGGAGCAAGCGCGTAGAATGGGCTGCCGCATCCTCTCAATCTGGTACTGCGTCGTCACCCCCAGCCCTCTCTGCCAGAGGCAACGACCTGTCTTGCCGATATGCGAGGCCGAGCGTGAGGGCGATCTCCGCCTTCTGGAACTCAGTGCCTAGATAGAGCGCGTGGCCCGGCTGACTAAGCCAGCCGCCGTCGGCCAACTCAACTACCAGCTTGCGCGCCTTGTCCGCTCGGAAGGTGTGCAGCGGGCGGTCTGCGTAGTCATGTAGGGTGGCGACGATCTCGCTAGCCTCAATCTTGATGATGAAGTAGCCACGGGGGTCGAGGTCGTACTGCCCCTTGCGCCCGCGCTTCAGGCTAGCCGCATAGCTGCTCTCCAACGTCGTGTCGGCGGCCAGCCAGTCGCTGGCGTAGATGTGCGCCGAGTGGCTGATCACGGTCAGCCAGCCCATCGCCAGCCCCGCTTCGCCCGCGACCAGTTGTTGGAGGGCGCGCAGGGCGAAGGTGTTTTTTACCCACGCCTTGTAGCAATCGTGGCTGCGAAAGTGGGCCGTCAGGTAGAAGCGGCCCTCGCGCACGCTGCCCAGCACTTGGGTCAGGCAGGGCGGTTCGCCGCTGGCTCCATCCACCGCCACCGCCCAGGTAGTGGCGAACATCCGCCGCGAGTGTGGTCGCTGGCGGGCCACCGCGATCATCTCTGCCACCTGGTCGATGCCGCCAGGGTAGTTGCGTAGCCGCTGGCCGTAGGTATAGCTGACCCCTTCGGCCCCCGTGCCGCTGAGGATGTCGCTGTAGTACCGCTTAATGTTCTCTGCCGTCGTCGGTGCGTCGGGGATGCTGGCGATATAGGTGGGGATGAACGGCTCGTCGGGGTTCTCCGCCGTCACCACTGCCACCACGTTGTACAACTCCTTGATCTCGTCGCTGCTCGAAGCAGGATTGCGCTTGACCTGACCGTAGCGCATCACCTGGTTAACCAGCTTGATCCAGGCCTGGGCGACCGTCTCGCCAACCACGCGGTAGCCCGACGCTTCGGCAGCCATGCTCTCTGTCTCTGGCCTGAGCAGGGGATAGTAGCTGGCTTCGGCGAAGGGTGGCAGCCAGGCTGCCCGGCTGACTGCGGCCTGCAACTGCTCGGCGGGCAGGCCACGCAGGTCAACAAAGCGCACCTGCTGCCGCACCAATTCTACCGCAGCCGCTGGTAGCTCCGGCTCGATAGCTACGTTCGTTCCCTCGATCATGCCCCCGTACAGCCCCTGCGCGAAGAAAGCGGCCAGCGTATCCCCCGTCTCGCTGAGGTCATTGCCCCAGAGGTAGAGGTGGCGGATGCGTGGGTTAGCCAGGATGTTGCGGATCAGTGCATTGACCCCGCGATGGCGGTAGAGATTGCCGATCACGGAGTAGCAGGCCGGGTCAAGCAACTTTGCCACCCGCTTCGTCTCTGTCCAGAGTGAACAGACTGCGACCGGGGAGGCTGGGTTGCCGCACAACAAGGTGTCGGCGTGGACGACGGGCCAGGGTACCGGCAGGGCTGGCTGATCGTCTGTGAGCGAATCTGGCTGTTGGCGGACAGCGGTCATCACTGCTCCTCACCGATGTGGCGTAGTTCGTCGTCCTGGGCGAGGCGGCTGGCTTCGGGCCGCCGCTGGCCCGCATATTTGTTGCCCACATTCTTGTAGTAGGGTACGTCAACCGGGCTGGTTAGTTCCTCGAAGGTGAAGGCGCAGATTCGCATACCGGGGTAGAGAGCGACCGGTAGGCGACCAAGATTGCCCAGTTCCATTGTCGGGTTGCCGCGCCAACCAGGGTCGAAGATGCTGGCGGTGCCATGCACGATGATGCCGAGGCGACCGAGGCTACTACGCCCCTCGATGCGGCCCAGCAGGTCGTCGGGCAGTTCCAGCCACTCGCGGGTAGTTGCCAGGATGAACTCGCCGGGGTGCATGATGAACGGCTTGTCTTCGGCGACCTCGATCTGGCGCACGATGGCGGCAGCACTTTCCTTGTCGCGGGAGTCTACGTATGGGTAGCTGTTAAAGTTGAAGACCCCGAAGCGGTTGCCGAGGCGAAAGTCGATGGAGCAACTACCGAGGCGGCTCTGCCAGTCCGCTGCCAGCGGCTCAATCTTGATGCGGCCTGTGAGGACTGCTTCGCGGATGTGCCTGTCTGACAGGATCATGGTAGCCTATCCTCTCTGCTACAGCCCCTGAATCGGAACAGGCCACCCTGGTTGCAGCGGCCTGTGTGTTTGGGAAGGGGCTACGCTTTGCGCCCCGCCTGCTGCGCGTTGCTGCTACAAACTCGATCACGGCCCCAGAATCACTAATCGGCCCGAAAGCCGATTCTGCCCGCCGATTCAGTTTGTAGCCGGTTAGAACACTTACCTGACTCCCCTATAGTACCAGATTCGCCGACTCCTGTCAAGAGAGTTATCCACAGATTTGCAGCGATTTTCCACCGACTTTCCACAATTATGTCAAGTAAGGTCAGCTAATGTGCTAGCCCTATTGCTAGCGGTTCAATCACAAGGTTGCTGCTGCTAGAGGCTGCCCAATCGTCCGCTACTCATCGCTTTTCCCCATAACCAGTTGGTTATCCACCGTCTTTTCCACAAAAATAGAACATTGCCCACCCCTTTTCCACTGCGCGGCAGGAGTTGTCCACCAAAGGATGCGATTTGTAGCTCCAGTTTAGTTGTAAAGGGCTGCTGGCTAGTGGGCGGCCCGTGCGGTGCGTAGCTGTTCGCGCAACCGGTCGATCACGATCCGCTCACCGTCCTCCCCTTCGTAGTACCACTGCTCCCAGCCGTTGCAACTGGGGGTGCCGAGCAGCAGTGCGCCCAGCCGGTGGATGCTGCCGCTCGACTCGCCGTTGCTGAGGGTGCCGTCGGTACGCACCACCGCTTCAGTCCCGCGTTTGAGGTAGAGCCGCTGGCCGGGCAGCAGCAGCCCCGCTTCGACCACTGCGCCGAAGGAGATACGCGGGGCTTCGCGCTTGCTGCTGTTGCTGTACACCTCGTCGCTGAACATTGAGGGGGTGACGGCAGCAATGCGGTCGCGGGCCAGTTGGGCATAGTGCGGGTCAAGTTCCACGCCGATGAAGCGGCGGTGCAAGGCATGGGCGACAGCCCCAGTAGTGCCGGTGCCAAAGAAGGGATCGAGGATGGTGTCGCCAGGGTTGGTGCTGCTGAGGAGAACGCGGTAGAGCAGGGCTTCGGGCTTCTGGGTCGGGTGCGCTTTGTGGCCGCCCTCCTTCAACCGCTCGTGGCCGGTAGCGAGGGCTAGCTCCCAGTCGGAGCGCATCTGCTTCTCGTCGTTCAGGTTCTTCATCGCATGGTAGTTGAAGGTGTAGCGGCGTTGGCCCTGCGACTTCTTGGCCCAGATCAGGGTCTCGTGCGCGTTGGTAAAGCGCACGCCACGAAAGTTGGGCATCGGGTTCGACTTGACCCACACCACGTCGTTCAGTATCCAGTAGCCGAGGTCTTGCAGCACGCGGCCCACGCGGTAGATGTTGTGGTAGCTGCCGATCACCCAGAGCGTGCCGTTGTCCTTGAGGACGCGGCGGCAGGCGGTCAGCCACTCAATGGTGAAGCGGTCGTAGGCGGCGAAGTCGCTGAAGCGATCCCAATCGTCGTCCACCCCGTCTACGCGGCTCATATCGGGCCGCCACAGTTGGTTTTGCAGTTGGAGATTGTAGGGCGGGTCGGCAAAGACGACATCGGCGCACTTCTCTGGCAACTGGTATAGCACCTCGCGGCAGTCGCCGACGACGACGCGATCAAGCGGTAGCTCCATGACCTCTCCCCGGCTGCGTATTATGTCAACAGCATTGTAGCACAGGAGGGGAGGGGAGGGCAATAGGCAACAGCATCACGAGCTACTTTAGAACAAAGACTCGAAAAGTAGCTTCCACACCATTGCCTCCTAAGACCCAACATGATATAATACCAAAGACGAGCAGTGCTAGCAACTGACTTCCGACCCGTGCCAGCTAGAGGAGGCTTTAAGTGACTGACCAAACACCACTTCTGACGATCAAGCTAGAAGGTGCGAACGTAGAGTCTGGGCGTATTGCTCTCGATGATTTGGCCGAGATAGCCAAGAAGTTGCAGATTTGTGTGACGAAAGTTGGGCAGGTGCTTTCTGGCGGACAATCTAATGCCGCACAGGGGCAAGTTGGTGATGCAGTGAAGAAGGCTTGCAAGTTGGACATGATCGCAATAAGTTCCGGAAGTGTTCAGCTAGCTATAGACTTGCATCAGCAACAGCTGCCAGTAGTCACACTCTTTGGTGAGGATGATCCTCTGGGTGTGGCATCCATCAAGACCTTTGTTCAAGGTATTAGCTCTCTTGCTGCTGAAGAGTTCTTTGTGCCAAAGGAGTTTGATCTTGGTGTGCTGTCATCCTTGAATGACTTTGCCAAAGTTTTGGACAGAGGCTACACGGACATAAGCTTGACCTGTCAGCACAATACTTCAGGCAGAGTAGTTGCAGATGTTAACAGCACAGTACGTGATCGTGTGGAACGGATGTTTGATCCGGCCACAATCACGCGCCTATCTATTCAAGGGCAGCTTCGTGAACTAGACTTCCGACGCAACTCTTGTGAGATTGTTCAGCCCGATGGCGATGTGATCATTTGCTCCTTCCCTGACGAGCTAAAGCCTGCAATAGAGAAGTTCTTCAACAGAACGGTAGAGGTAGAAGGTGAAGCTACAATGGTAAAGCGCAGGAACAGAAGGTACAGCATTAAGGACATGGAGATTGAGCGCGTCCTTGATCCCTCTACGCCTCCAACTGCAACAACTAGCAAGCGCAAGCTGACGGCGAGAGCTTTGCTGTCCTCGAACATTGCCGGTATTTGGTCAGACAGAGATGATATTACAGATGACGTTGAATATGCGAGGCAGTTGCGCCAAGCAGCCTGGCAGCGGAGAGACAATCGTACATGATGATGGACAGCAACATCATGATCGGCCTCATGCGTGGGCAGCAAGAGCTAGTCAAGTGGTTCGAATCGCTTGGTGAGGAGGAAATCATCCTACCTGGCTTTGTAGTAATGGAGCTTATTGCTGGATGTAGGAACGATGATGACATTGACAAGGTTGAGGCATTTGCTGAGAACTTTGAGATATACTGGCCCATGAAAGACGAGTGCGAAAAGGCGGTTGACTACCTTATCAAGTATCGTAGAGACGGCATGGGCGTGGCAGATGCGTTGATTGCTGCGTGTGCAGCAGGTAGACGGGTTCCCCTCTGTACCAATGATGATGATTTTAGGAACGTCACTGGCTTGAAGATCATCAAGCCGTATGATAGAAATGCCCCTGCTCAACTACCAAAGCGTAAAGCCCCAAGAAGGAAAAGCAATAGCAAAGGTTGAGCTTAAACTCTTCCCATCCCCTCATACACCCGCCCCGGCGCATACCTGTTGGCTACTTCGCGGCAGAAGTAGGTGAACTCACCCGCATCCAGCGGCGGGCTGGTGTGGTCGGGCCGCTGGCCGCGCGAGGGCGGCGTGAAGCAGAGGGTCGCCAGCACGTCGAAGTCCGCCAACGCCGCCATCTGCGCGTCGAACCACTCCCATGCGCCAGGGATGTGCGAGTCGGCCCAACTGATGCCAGTGCGTACCTGCTTCACCCCCAGTTGCTTCATCCACCAGACGGCGCGTTCCAGCGTCTCATAATCCTCGTAGTGGAACCACTGGCAGATGCCAGGCTTGTGGGCAAGCTGCTTAAAGGTCTCCAACGCCAGCTTGGCAGTCTGCTTGTCCTCGTTGATCAGGCCCATGTGGAAGTGGCGATAGTATGCGCTGCCCTCGCTCTCCTTGTGCCGCGTGGTTGCCGGGCGGTGGCTTGGCAGGTCGAATAGCGAGTACCAATAGACACGCTCTACTTCGCGCAGCAGTTCGGCTGTTCGTTGCAGGCCAAACTGCTGCACTTCCTCGGCCCCGAAGCTACTCACCCCCACCTCTGTCACCCAGACCGGCTTGCCCGCGAGCCGCTCGATCAGCAGCACCTTCTGCGGCCAGTCGTTGATTGCCCAGTTGTTCCAGTCTAGCGGGAAGCCATGCACTGCCACTACGTCTACCGCCTGCAATGCCCCATGCTTGCCCAGCTTCTCCACAAATCCTGGGTCTATGGGCGAGATGCCACCCAACACGCGGGTCAGGTTCGGGTTGGCTTCGCGCACCACCTGCCCAGCCCAACGCACCAACGTGCTGAACTGCTCCCACTCTGGGTCTAGCAGGAAGTCCCAATGACTAAGGTTGTTCGGCTCGTTCCAAAACATCACCGAGGTGAGCATTGCTCGCTTACTCCTTGCTCCGCAACGCTGGGAACAGGATCACGTCGCGGATTGCTGCTTGATTGGTGAAGATCATTGCCAGCCGATCCATACCAATTCCCATACCACCAGTGGGTGGCATCCCATAGGAGAGCGCGGTCAGGAAGTCGGTGTCCATGCGGTGCGCCTCCTCGTCGCCAGCGGCAGCATCGCGGCCAGCAGCCAGGAAACGAGCGTACTGGTCGGTAGGGTCGTTCAGTTCGCTGAAGGCGTTGGCGATCTCAAAGCCGCCCATGTAGGCCTCGAAGCGTTCAGTCAGCAACGGGTTGTCGCTCTTGCGCTTCGCTAGCGGCGAGAGGGCGACTGGGTGGCCGACCAGGAAGGTGGGGGAGATGAAGTCGCGCTCCACGTACTCGCCTAGTGCCTCATCCACCAGCTTGGCCCAGCGCATCGTTGGGTCAACCCGCAAGCCGCGCCCGCGCAGATGCTCGTAGAGCAGCCGCCTGCCTTCTTCGTCGTCGGGGTAGGCCAGGAAGTCGAAGCCCGCCTGCTCGATCAACGCCTGCCGCATATCCACTCGCGGCCAGGGCGGGGTGAAGTCCAGTTGCTGCCCCTGGTACTCGAACTGCAAGCTGCCCCTGGTCTGCTGGGCCAGCCCCACGCACATCGCCTCGAAAAGCTCCATCATCGTCTCGTAGGTAGCGTAAGCCTGGTAGAGTTCCAGCATGGTGAACTCTGGGCTGTGGGTTGCGTCCGTCCCCTCGTTGCGGAAGTCGTGACCGATCTCGTAGACGCGCTCGAAGCCGCCGACGATCAGCCGCTTGAGAAAGAGTTCATCGGCGATCCGCAGGTAGAAGGTCTGGTCTAGTGCCTTGTATTCGGTGGTAAACGGCACTGCTGCCCCCCCACCGTAGATCGGCTGCAAAACTGGCGTTTCGGCTTCGTAGTAGTCGCGCTGATCCAGGAAGCGGCGGATGAAGGAGACGATGCGCGCACGGGTGCGGAAGACCTCCCGCGTCTCTGGGTTCGCCAGCAGGTCAACGTAGCGTTGGCGATAGCGGGTCTCCACGTCGGTTACGCCGTGCCACTTGTCGGGCAAGGGGCGCAGCGACTTGCTGATCAGCGTGCAGCCCAGCACCTTGAGGCTAAGCTCGTGGGTGCGGGTCTCGAACAGTGTACCATTGACGCTGATGAAGTCGCCGAGGTCTAGATCGTCCTTGAATGACTGGTAGGCTGCCTCGCCCATTACTTCCTTCTTGAAGTATAGTTGCAGCCGCCCACTGTTGTCCTCAATAGTAACGAAGCTGGCCTTGCCCATGATCCGCACCAGCATGATCCGCCCGCTCAGGCTGATCGTCGGGTTGCGCTCGCTAGCGTCACCGCCAAAGGTGGTCATCTCGCCCTGTGCGTCACCGTCGCGCTCAACCGTCACGCCGGGGGAGCGCGGCTCTCCATGCTCGTCCAGCCCCGCCGCGCTGATCTCGGCCCAGAGCTTGCGAGCGGCTTCGCTGCTGTGGCTACGCTCGGCATAGGCAGGGTAGGGGTCACTACCTGCTGCCTGCAAGCGACGCAGCTTGGCGATCCGCTGCTCGGCCTGGTCGCTCAGGTCAAGGTCGCGCACGAACTGTGCGTCAAGGTGCTGCTGTTCTTCCATGCTCCTGCTCCTTCCGCTGCCCCCGACTTGCTCCACCTGAGGCGAGTGGTCTTGTCACAACAAAGGGGCGCATCACGCGCCCCCAGCCAGCATCTACGCAGCACTCAGGCACGTAGCCCTTTACTCGATAGTGACGATGGTGAGTTTGAGCAGACCACCGGGCGTAGAGACGTTGACGGTATCGCCGATCTTGTGGCCCATCAGGGCGCGACCAGTGGGCGACTCGTTGCTGACCTTGCGCTGGCGAGCGTTGGCTTCGGCAGAGCCGACGATGCTGTAACGCTCCTCTGTGCCGTCATCCTCGCGCACTACGACGGTGCAGCCGAGGGCCACAGTCTCGCGACTGCCAGTGTCCGCGATGATCTGCGAATTGCCTAGCTTATGTTCCAGGTCGCGGATTTGGCCCTCAACCATCGCCTGTTCGTTCTTAGCGTCGTCATACTCCCCACTGTCGCTGATGTCACCGTCGGCTTTGGCGTTGTGGATGCGGTCGGCAACTTCGGGGCGGCGCACGGTAAGCAGGTGGTGCAATTTTTGTTCAAGTTGGGCCTTACCTTCAACGGTAAGGTACACAGTGTGGTCGATCATCTTCGTCTTCCTTCTCCCCCGCCGCTGCGTCATCGCAAGGCGGGTATGGCTGGCAGGATTGAAAAAACTGAGGCAGGCCGCCTCAGTCGTACTGCCTGGTTGATATTGGCACCTCGGCCTTTGTGAAAGCCGAAGAACCCTAGCCCTCATTATACTGCAAACCTTTCCTTTTGGCAAGAGCTAGAACTTAAGTTCTGCAAATCGCCCTTCCCTCTACCACCTCGTCGCCCGCCGCCTGCCGCTACGAGGCTTGACACGCCCCCCACGATCCGTTACTATTGAGGCAGAAATGTGCAACAGCTAGCCTAAGTAGAGACTGTGATCGCCCTGATGGACGCTGGTGAACGTAGGCCACAAGATCATATTGCGGGTTGCCGCGCAAGGGCGGTGGAGCGGCTCTGCTTCACCATTTTTGTTGCCCGCAAAAGGAGAGCATGGACAACCACGAAGTAGCAAACCCCAGCGTTGCCGCCGTGATCCTGGCGGCGGGCCTCGGTAAGCGGATGCAATCTGCCCTGCCCAAGGTGCTACACCCGCTCGCTGGCCGCCCACTTGTCGGCCACGTGCTAGCCGCAGTGCAACCGCTGGGCGTGCAGCCGCTACTTGTCGTCGGCCATCAGGCGGCGCAAGTGCAGGCGTATGCAGAGCAGGCTTTCCCCGGCAGCCAATTTGCCTTGCAAGCGGCGCAGCAGGGGACGGGCCACGCGGTGATGCAGGCAGCCCCCTTGCTGCAAGGTCGCCTGGAGCTAGCCCAGGTGATCGTCCTCGCGGGCGACGTGCCGCTGATCAGCACTGTCACCCTGGTGGCATTGCTCGAAGCGCACCGCCAGCATGGGGCGAAGCTGACCATGCTAACCGCGCAAGCCCCCGACCCTTACGGCTATGGGCGGATCGTGCGCGATGCGGCGGGCAACGTCGCTGCTATCGTGGAGGAGAAGGAAGCGGACGCGGCGCAGTGGGCAATCAGCGAAGTCAATAGCGGCGTGTTTGCTTACGAGGCCGCCTGGCTTTGGGCGCACTTGCCGCAGCTAACCCCCAGCCCACGCACTGGAGAATACTACCTGACCGACCTGCTGGCGATGGCGGTAGCCGAGGGGGGCGCACACGCATTGCCCCTGGGTCTGCCTGGCTACTACGAGACGCAGGGCATCAACGACCGCATCCAGCTTGCTGAGGCTGAGGGGCGGGTGCAGGAGACTCTGCGCCGAAGGTTGATGCTAGCTGGTGTGTCCATGCCCGACCCGGCCAGCGTCTATCTGCACGTCGGCGTAGAGGTTGGCCGCGACAGCACTATCCTGCCTAACAGCTACCTTGAGGGCAGCACTGTCGTCGGCGAGGGCTGCGAGATCGGCCCCGGCAGCCGCCTGCGGAACGCCAGCCTGGGCGACCGCGTGCGGGTCACCGCTAGCTACGTCGAGGATTCGCGCCTGGATGACGAGGTAAAGATGGGGCCGTTTTGCCACGTGCGGGGCAACAGCTACCTCAGCAGCCACGTCCACCTCGGCAACTTCGCCGAAGTCAACCGCTCTACCGTCGGCGACCACAGCGCGATGGGCCACTTCAGCTATCTTGGCGACGCAACGCTGGGCCAGCGCGTCAACGTTGGGGCTGGCACGATCACCGCCAACTACGATGGCAAGCGCAAGAACAAGACGGTGATCGGCAATAACGTGTTCATCGGCAGCGATACTATCCTGCGCGCCCCGCTGACCGTCGGCGAGGGGGCCAGCACCGGGGCGGGCGCAGTAGTGCCGCGCGATGTACCGGCGGGCATGATCGCTGTTGGCGTGCCAGCCCGGATGTTGCCGAAGAAGGCCGAGCCGCCTTCAGTTGAGTAGCCAGTAGGAAGCGCAAAGCAGCCCGCAAGCTGCCCACAATCTGCACTGCATTGCAATGGAGGAAACATGGCTGGTCGTTTGCAACTGTTCTGTGGCAACTCGCACCCGCAGTTGGCCGAGAAGATCGCCTACCATCTCAACGTGCGCCTGGGCGAGGCGGTGGTTGGCTTCTGGCGCAACGGCGAGACGCGGGTGCGGATCGAGGAGAACGTGCGTGGCAACGACGTGTTCCTGCTGCAAGCCCTCTCCGGCCCGGCCAACCACCACATCATGGAGATGCTGCTGATGATCGATGCGCTCAAGCGGGCCTCCGCAGGGCGGATCACCGCTGTCATCCCTTACTACGCTTACGCGCGGCAGGAGAAGAAGATGACTGGCCGCGAACCGATTGCTGCCAAGCTGCTGGCCGACCTGATCACCAAAGCGGGGGCGGATCGCATCCTCACCGTTGACCTGCACGCCCCAGCTATCGAGGGCTTCTTCGACATCCCGGTTGACCACCTGCGCGCGACCCAGATCGTCGCCGACTACTTCCGCAATCTGCACCCAGAGAACTTCGTGATCGTCGCTCCCGATGCTGGGCGGGTGGGCCGCGCCCTGGAATTGCGCGACCGGATCGGCGCAGAGGGCAGCCTGGCCTTCATCAGTAAGATGCACCCCAGCCCCGACGTGTCGGTGGCGATGGACATGGTGGGCGAGGTGGCCGGTAAGGTGGCGATCATTGCCGACGACATGATCCTCACTGGTGGCACCCTGATTGCTGCTTGCGAGATGCTGCTCAAGCGAGGCGCACTGGAAGTCTACGCCTGCGCCACCCACGCCGCCCTGGTCGAGGGGGCGGCGGCGGCCCTGCAAGCGGCCCCCTTCAAGCAAATCCTGGTCAGCGACAGTGTACCCTTTGACATCGACAGCGCAGGCAAGTTCCACCAACTGACCATCGCCCCCTTGTTGGCCGAGGCGATCATCCACATCCACAAAGATTTGTCGGTCAGCACCTTGTTCCGTTAGGGCTGATCAAAAGGAGTGCGCTTAACTTGGATGCCCCCGACTATCTCTCTATCCTGGCTATCGCCGTCTGCACTACGCTGATGGCGGTAGCCGTTGCGGTCGAGACCGCCCTGAACAGCATCAGCCGGGTGCGGCTACGCGAGATGACTGTTAATCCCCGCGCGCTCAATCGCCTGATGTTGGCGGTGGATAGCCCCCGTGGTTACATCTCTGCGGCAGAGCTTGCCGAGTCGCTCCTGAGCATGATCAACGCAGTGCTGATTGGTCGCTTTGCCCTACGCCTGATCGAGCAACCCGGTGACAACCTGGGTCTGGCCTGGGTGGTGGCGATCCTGGCGATCCTGGTCGTGTTGCTGCTAGGGGTGGTGCTACCCCGCACCCGCGCTGGTTACGAGCCAGAGTACGTTGCCCTCAAGTACCTACCCTACCTGGGCGCGATTCGCACGGCCACCAGTTGGCTGCTGCGGCCCCTGCTGGCGGTCAGCCGTGCTGTCCTGCGGGTAGCGGGCAAGCAGCCGGTAGTAGCCCCCTCGGACGTGCAAGAGGGGGTGTTGGAACTGATCAGCAGCGGGGATGATGAGGGCGGGATGCCCGCTGAGGAGGAGGAGATGTTGGAGAGCCTGGTAGAGTTTCGCTCTACGCTCGTGCGCGAGGTGATGGTGCCGCGCCCCGACATTGTGGCCGTGCCGAGCGGGGCCAACCTGCGCTCGATCCTGGATATCACGCTGGAGTCTGGCTATAGCCGCCTGCCAGTCTACAGCGAGACGGTGGACGAGATTAAGGGTATCCTCTATGTCAAAGACTTGCTTGGCCTGCTGCGCGATTATACCGCCGACAACCCACCAACCTTTGATCTGACCAGCCTGGCCCGCCAGCCCCTCTACGTGCCAGAGGCGAAGAAGGTGGACGAACTACTGAAGGAGATGCGGACTCGCCGCGTGCAAATGGCGGTAGTGGTGGACGAGTACGGTGGCACTGCTGGTCTCGTCACTGTCGAAGACCTGTTGGAGGAGATCGTCGGCGAGATACAGGACGAGTACGACGTGGAGGAGCCAGACATCCAGCCCAGCGAAGCGGGTGGCTACCTGGTAGATGCACGCACGGGCGTAGCCGAGGTGAACGAACTGTTCAACGTGCATTGGGATAGCGACGAATACGACACGATTGGCGGCCTCGTCTTTGACCGCCTGGGGCGCATCCCAGTGATCGGTGACGAGATCGACCTCGATGGGGTGCAGATACAGGTTCGCAGCACTGAGGGTCGCCGCCTGCGCCAACTCTATCTGGTGCGGGTCAGCGGCGACAACAGCGAGGATGCCAGCGAGCAGCGCGGCAACGGCAGCAGCGGCAACGGCTCCCGCAGTGGTACCCGCCCCTTTATGCTACCCTACAACCCCGACCGCCGCGATCTCGACCAGCCGCTAGACCATAATATCGAAGGAGACTGACCAAATTGGACGAACAAACGACTTCGTTGTATGCGGCAGCGGTGGCGGCGCGGGAGCAGGCTTACGCCCCCTACTCTGGCTTCAAGGTGGGGGCGGCCCTGCTAACCGCAGGTGGCACGATCCACATCGGCGTGAATGTGGAGAACGCCGCCTATGGTTCGACGATCTGCGCCGAACGGACAGCGATTTGTAGCGCAGTGGCGCACGGTGCGGGCCGCCTGCTAGCTATCTGCGTCGTCACCGACGTACCCGCCGGGCGGCTGAGTAGCCCCTGTGGGGCTTGCTGCCAAGTGATCGCCGAGTTCAACCCCAAGCTGCCACTCACCCTCGCTAACCTAGCGGGCGCGGTGGTGCAGACCAGCCTGGATCGTATCTACACCCGCCCCTTCACCGCCGCCCAATTGGAGGAAGACGATGAGCAGTAACCCCGCGAGCCTGATCGAGTATGCCAACCTCAACCCCGCTGCCACCGCCGACGAAGTGCGCGCCCTCTGCGACGTGGCGGCCTACAGTGGCTACGCGGCAGTGCTGGTGCAGCCATATTGGTTGCGTCTGGCCCGCGCCCACCTGGGCAAGGAGAGCGCGGTGCAAGTTGGCACGGTGGTTGGCTACCCACTCGGTGCCGAGATCGCCTCGGTCAAGGGGCTGGCAGCGCGGCTAGCCGTCACTGACGGCGCACAACTGCTGGCCTTTGTCCTCAACCCGGCGGTGCTGCTCAACGACCCGCCAGCCAGCGCACTAGAGATTGCCTACGTGGTCAAGCAGGCCCGCCTGGCTGCCGACGATGCGGTAGAGGTGACGCTGATCTTCGAGAGCAGCCTCTTGAGCGCAGCGCAGGTGCAGACGGTGGTAGCAGCGGCGCAGCAAGGGCGGCCCGACTACCTGCAACCGGCTAGCGGCTTCGGCGACCGCCAGACCAGCGAGCAGCAGCTACTAGCCCTGCGCGGAGCCGGGCTGAAGCTGAAGGCCGCCGCCAGCAGCAACGGCAACGCCCTGCTGCAGGCGGGGGCGCAACGCCTGGTCGTGCCAGTCGAGGCTGGCTCACGATGAAGGATGTAGAACCAGGCTGGCCGCCCGACCCGCTACCCGGCCTGATCGGCGGCAAGCTACAGCACCGCCAGACGGTGGTCAGCACCAGCGATATCGCGCGCAGCCTGCTCGCCCGCAAGGTGGCTGACGGCACTGTGATCCTCGCCGAGGAGCAGACGGGAGGGCGCGGGCGGCTAGGTCGCCGCTGGGTCGCCCCCCCTGGCAGCAGCATCCTCGCCAGCTTCATCCTGCGCCCGCAAGGCTTGCCCACCCGCTCTGCCTTCCTGCTCACCGCCGCGATGGGGGCGGCCCTGTGGCAGAGCGTGCAGCAGACCTGCGCCCCTGGCGACGCGCTCTACCTCAAGTGGCCGAACGACCTCTATCTGAGCGGCGGCAAGGTAGCGGGCATCCTCACCGAGGTGGACTTCAGCGGTGAAACGGTGGACTGGGCGATCATCGGGGTGGGCATCAACGTCAACTTCGACCCCGCCGCCATCGCCCAACTGCCCGCCACCGCCACCAGCCTGAGCGCAGTGGTCGGCCACCCTTTGGCCCGCGCCACTCTCTTTCGCCACCTCTGCACCGGCTTCGAGCAACGCTACCGCCAGTTGCAGGCGGGCGATCACGCAGCAGTGCTGGCCGAATGGTCGAGCAGGCTGGGTTGGCGCGGGCAGGCAGTGACAGTCAGCGACGGCGGCCAGCCAGTGCTACGTGGCATCTTCGAGGGAGTGGACGCAGACGGCGCACTGATCCTCGGCCTGCCAGACGGCAGCAGCCAGCGGGTGGTCGCTGGCGACTTGTCGCTGCGGCTGAGTGGTGAGGCTGCGCCCTAAAGCCCAAACAGCAGCCCGTACCATGTCGGCGGGCCGCAGATGTGCTATAATACCCCGGCTTGCCTATCGCCCGAACAATGCTGTTCACCCTGCCCCACTGTTGAAGCTCTAAAGGATGAAGAAGGCCGATGCTAGATTTCTTCAAGCGACACCCAAAGCAGTTCTCCAGCCCCGATGACACCGAAGAACGCCAGCGGGCAATCCCAGAGGATTTGTGGACTAAATGCCCAAAGTGTGGCGAACTGCTCTACAACAAGGAACTGGGCCGCAATCTGAAGGTTTGCCACAAGTGCAACTACCACTTTCGGCTCAATGCCCGTGAGCGGATCGAGATGCTGTTGGACGAGCAGAGTTTCGTCGAGGACGATAACATTGTCCAGCCCGCCGACCCGTTGGGCTTCATCATCATGGAGCAACCCTACCCGAAGAAGCTGCGCGACACCCAGCGCAAGACCGGCCTGGTCGAGGCGGTAGTCAGCGGCATCGGCACGGTCGAGGGTCAGCCGCTCCTGCTGATCGTCAGCGACTTCAGCTTCATGGGCGCGAGCATGGGGACGGCTTACGGCGAGCGGTTGGCGCGGGCGGTCGAGCAGGCGTGTGCTGCCGGTCTGCCAGTGATGATCTGCTCGGCTAGCGGTGGGGCGCGGATGCACGAGGGTATCTACTCGCTGATGCAGATGGCGACGACGACCGCCACCCTCAACCGCCTTGCCAGTGCGGTGCTGCCCTACATCTCCCTGCTCACCGACCCCTGCTTTGGCGGCGTGACTGCCAGCTATGCGACGATAGCCGATGTGATCATGGCCGAGCCTGGCGCACTGGTCGGCTTCGCTGGCCCCCGCGTGATCGAGCAGACGATCCGCCAGAAGCTGCCCACTGGCTTCCAGACCGCCGAGTTCTTGCTTGAGCATGGCATGATCGATCTCGTCCTCTCGCGCCGCGAATTGCGCGGGCAGGTCGCCCGCCTGCTCCGCTTCTACAACCGTAGCAGTGGCGGCCTGGCAACCAGCAGCCTCCTATCGCACACCAGCCCGAACGGAGAGCAGTCTTGAGCCACGATAGCCCGCAGTGGGCGCGGGTGCAGACGGCCCGCCACCCCGAACGACCGCATACCCTCGACTACATCAAGGTGATGGCCCCCGATTTCATCGAACTGCACGGCGACCGTATGTACGGTGACGACCCGGCGATCATCGGCGGCCTCGGTACCTTTGCGGGCAGTGCGGTGATGTTCATTGGTCAGCAGAAGGGGCGCGACACCAAGGAGAGCATCGCCCGCAACTTTGGGATGCCGCTACCAGAGGGCTACCGCAAGGCCCAGCGATTGATGCTGCACGCCGCCAAGTTTGGCTTCCCGCTCGTCACCCTGATCGACACGGCAGGAGCCAGCCCCAGCCTCCAATCGGAGGAGCGCGGCATGGCTCTTGCCATTGCGGCGGCGATTCAGACCATGCTGGGCCTGCCAATCCCCCTGGTCGCGGTGGTTATTGGTGAGGGGGGCAGCGGCGGCGCACTGGCGATTGGGGTGGCCGACCGCGTGTTGATGCTAGAGAACGCGATCTACAGCGTCGCCTCACCCGAAGCCGCCGCCGCGATCCTCTGGAACGACGCGAAGCAAGCCCCCATTGCCGCCGAGCGGATGCGGATCACCGCCCCCGACCTGCTCCAATTTGGCATAGTTGACGAGGTGCTGGCCGAGCCAGCAGGCGGCGCGCACAAAGACCCACTTGCCACCGTAGAGACAGTCGCCGCCGCGATCAGCCGCCACCTGGCTGCCCTTGACCAGCACGAGTGGCGCACCCCTGCGGGCCTGCGCCGCCTGCTTGATGCCCGCTACGACAAGTTCAGGAAAATTGGGGCGTAAGGCTGCAACTTGCGGCCCGGCCACAGTGTAGATAAAGGGTCAGTTGCACCAGCGGCTGGCCCCGCCACTTTGGTCGCAGCTTGCAACAAATGGCGCAGATCGTGCAACCTTTTCGCCACTTCGGACGTAATGATTGTGCAAGTGAGTGAGCAAGCGGTAGTCTACTGCTGTGGGCGTGGCATAAATACACCTTTATCCCTATTGACCATTCACCAACTTCAAGCTAAAATGGTGGTGTGAGGGCCGAAGTTGTTGGGTTATCGTCAAGTCCCCAGCAGCGACAACTTGTCCGCACAGCATCTCAACCAACTTTGGCGCAGACAGGCGGGCCGCTGTCGTTCGGTTACCAGTTCGAGTCCACGCACCCGCACTCATCATGGGGTGTAACTCCAATAGGGGAGCAGAGTCGAGCGCGATTCTTGTCCGGCTGTCTAGGCTAGAGCAGGTTAAAATGATCGGGTACTGACGAGGTGAAGTGGGCCGCTAGTACGTGGGTTATCGACTATCATCGGATGGTCGGGGGTTCGATTCCCTCTCTCCTCCACCAACATGGGGGAGGTAGCTCAGTGGTAGAGCAGCTTGCAGAAGCCAGGAGCGATCCTGGTGGAAGCTATCCCATTTGCGCCAACTTGTCCGCTTCACCTCGCCAGTGCCGCAGTTGATCTGGCTAGCCAGCAAAGTTAACTTTGGTAGGCTGGTCACAAAACAGCCTCGCGGGTTCGAATCCCGCCGCCATGAACACAGCTAGTCTACCTGACGACAGCGACTACCCCAACCGATTTCTCTAGCGCACGCAGCCAGCGTGTCAGACGGGCCGATGTGACCAGGTTATCTAACTTTACAGAGGGTTGTGGCGTTCGACTCGTCACCGTTGCCGCAAGGTAGCGTAGCTCAACGGTAAAGCGGCTGTAGCAGCGGGGGTTGAGGCCCGCCCGACCCGCAAGGGTTGAGATGCTCGTGGCGAGCAATGCCCTGATCCGCCCCTTGTCCGCCTGACCAGGCTGGCTACCCTGCAACCAGCACCAAAATCTGCCGCGTAAGGGGGCTACTGCCCCGCTCAATTGGATGGGCCGCTACGGTTGGCTTACCACTTCACTCGAAGTTCAGGTTCGACTCCTGGCCCTTTTGGGTAGCCTGCGGAGGCACTGCCAGCCCACTACTTGTCCGTCCCGCCGACTTTTTCACACACTGATGGGAGGTGGTCTATGAACTTCACCAAGTACTTCAACCCCAGGCAGACCCCGCAGAGCGAACCGATCCCCGGCAAGGAGATGGCGGCTAACAGCGCGGGCGGCTACTCGTTCGCGGTGGACGACTGGCAGCGGCTACTGCGCTTCCTGATCCTCGGCAGTGAGGGCGGCACCTACTACATCAGCGAGAAGCAGCTTACGCAAGAGAACGCGCTGTCGGTAATAGGTTGCATCGCTGCCGACGGCAAGCGCACAGTAGAGACCATCGTGGCCGTCTCCGAGGGTGGCCGTGCGCCCAAGAACGACCCCGCTATCTTTGCGCTGGCTGTGGCCGCTACCGTCGGCGACGAGGCTACGCGCAAGCTGGCCCTCAATGCTGTGTCGCAGGTCTGTCGCACTGGCACCCATCTGTTCCACTTCGCCCAGTATGCGGGCAATATGCGGGGCTGGGGGCGTGGGCTGCGAAGCGCGGTCGCCCGCTGGTACCAGCAGCCCGCGCGCAAGTTGGCCTTGCAGGTGGTCAAGTACCAGCAGCGCGACGGTTGGAGCCACCGCGACCTCCTGCGCCTGACCCACCCAAAGGCAACTACCCCGCAGCACAATGACATCTACAACTGGGTGGTCAAGGGCGGCTGGGAGTGGGTCGGTGATGAGCCACACCCAGAGGCGGCCTTGCAACTGCTCTGGGCCTTTGAGAAGGCGAAGCGGGCTGGCTCGGTTGGCGAAGTCGTGCGCCTGATCAACGACTACAACCTCCCGCGTGAGGCGATCCCCACCCACTACCTCAACCAGGTTGCAGTGTGGGACGCGCTGCTCGGTGAAGGAACGATGCCGACGACCGCCCTGATCCGCAACCTGGCAACGATGACGCGGGTTGGTCTGCTTGTGCCTGGCGCAGCAGCAGTAGGCAAGGTGGTTGCCGCGCTGCAAGATGGTGAGCGGCTGAGGAAGGCACGCATCCACCCGATTGCGGTGCTGGCTGCTCTGCGGACTTACGGCAGCGGACAGGGGGTGCGCGGTGGCAACACCTGGCAGCCAGTCACCCAGATCGTGGATGCACTCGACAGTGCCTTCTACCGTAGCTTTGGCAACGTGGCAAGCACTGGCAAGCGGTGGCTATTGGCCCTCGATGTCTCCGGCTCGATGGGTGCTGGCAACGTTGGCGGCGTGCCGAACCTTTCGCCCCGCGATGCCTCAGCGGCAATGTGCCTGGTTACAGCGGCCACCGAAGCTCAGTACCACGTGGTTGGCTTCCAGGACAAGCTGCTCCCACTAACGATCTCGCCGCGCCAGCGTCTCGACGACGCGATCAAGGCGGTCAGTGGCCTGCCATTCGGCTCGACCGACTGCGCCCAACCGATGCTCTACGCTATGGAGAAGAAGCTGAAGGTGGACGTGTTCACCATCTACACCGACTCGGAAACCTGGGTGGGGGATGTGCATCCTGTCCAGGCCTTGCAGCAGTACCGCCAGAAGATGGCTATCCCGGCCAGGCTGATCGTGGTGGGCATGACCTCCAACAGCTTCAGCATCGCTGACCCTGACGACGGGGGGATGCTTGACGTGGCTGGCTTCGACACCGCTACCCCGAACGTGATGGCCGACTTCGTGCGCGGCTTCAGTGCGGAGGCGGCCCCGCCGACGGACGCAGCCACGGAGGATGAGGCGGTGGTCAGCTTAGCAACTTGAGCAACAGACAGGGGCGCACCCACAAGGTGCGCCCTCCTTCGTATCCCCGCTCACCAATCTATCTCTGTCACGTTGCCTTTGAGGACCAGGCGGGGGCTGCTAAGGTCGCTGATCGCGAGGCCGCTGCTGCGTTCACCGTCCAGCGCAACGAGGGCAAGCTGCTTGCCGCTCGGCGACCAGGCCGGGTCACGGTAGCCGCTGCTGTTTTGCGGTGAACCGAAGCTGGCTAGCGGCGCACTGTTCGCGTCCACCGCCTTGCTACTGTCTACAATGTTGACAGTGGTGATGCCGCTTGCGCCCTGATTCTCATAGGCCAGGTAGCTGCTGTTTGGCGACCAGTCCAGCGCGCCGATGCCACCTTCGTAGCTGAAGCCCAGCACCTGCAAGTCCTGACCCTGCCCATTCACGCTCAACACCAGCCCGCTGTGGCCCTGGGCAGCAAGGGCAATGCGGCCACTCGCGCTGTACTGGGGGTTGCCGAGGCTGGTAGTGCCAGGGCTGAAGGGGTAGTTGTAGGCAGAGAGGTCTTGCGGCACGCTGCTGTAGGCTAGTGGCTGCCACTCGTTCTTGCCCTGCGTGCTGGTCAGGCGCAGGCTGTTGCTGCTGTCGCCAGCCAGCCCATAGGTGACGAAGCCGATCACCTGCCCGTCGCTGCGCCAGGTTGGTTGCTGGCCGTCGGCGATGAGGCGCGGCTGGCCGCCAGCCCTGCCTACCAGCGCGATTTGGCTGCGGTCGGCATTGCGTACCTCGAAGGCCACCGTGTTGCTGTCTGGCGACCAAGCCGGGTTAGCGTCGCTACCCCCGGAGTCGGCAATGCCCAGATCGCCGCTACCGTCCGCCTTGACAATGTGCAGGCGCGCATCTTTGCCCTCGGCGAAGGCGTAGGCAATGCGTGCATGGTCGGGCGACCAGCGTGGGTTGCTTGCCCCTGCGCCAGTCAGCAGCTTGAGGCCGCTGCCGTCGGGGTTGACTGTCGCCAGCCTGCCATCGTAGATCAGAGCGATGCGCTGGTTGGCGGGGGTGACGATCTCGGCGGCAGTCGGCTGCGGCTGGGTAGCAAGGGGCGCGGCGGTCGGCGAAGGCGCAGCGACGGTCGGTGCCGTCTCCACACTGGTCGGCGCAAGGGTGGGCTGCGCCTCGGCAGTCAGCACGTCGGGGTTGACAGCGGGCGGGTTGGTGGCGGTTGGCGCGGTGGGGGCAGTGGCAGTTGGCTGCTCCGCTGCGAAGGTAGCGGCTGGCGGGCTGGTGACGGTGGCAAGCTGACTCACCTGGGCGGGGGTAGCACTAGGCAAGCTGGCGACCAGCGTAGCAGTGGGCGGGCTGGCGGCGCGGGTGGCGGTGGCGGCTGGCAGGCTAGCAGTCGGTGGGATGGTCGCGCCTTCGCCGCAGCTAATCAGCAGCAGGGCGGCAAAGATGAGGGCGACGAGGGGATTAGTGCGCTTCAAGGGTACTACCTCCTGGGTGGGGAACAACGTCCGCTAGCTCCATGATACCACATCAGCAGCGGGGGCGAAACAAAACAACGTAGCTCTCTTAGAACGAGCCAGACCGCCCCAGGATGCGAATCGCAAAGTTAGCTGCGGATTAGAAAGGTTAGAGCGGTTGCGGACGCTGGGTGCAGCGGGGCGGCGGCTGTCTACCTCTACCTACAAGAACGTCCCTGCAAGAGCCTTGCTTGCTGCTCAAATCACCCACTTGCCTCCTGAGCGGGGCTGTGTTAAACTCTGGGCGTGATCAACATTTATTTGCTGCTGCTACTGGTTTTGCTGCCGTTGGCGGGTGGGCTGTTGCGCTGGCTGCGCCTGCGGCTGGCGGAGCAGCCGGTCAGCTTGTGCGGCGAGTGGCGGTCGGCGTTCGCCTGGCTACGCGCTAGCTTCTCGGCGGCAGAGGTGCTGGGCGGCTTGCTCGGCTGGTTCGGGGCGGCCTACGCCTGCGCCACTCTGTTGCAGGGCGACCTGTTGACGGCGGCTCTGGCGTTGGAGGCGGCTCCGCTGGGCATTGTGCTGGTGGCACTGCTGGCGGGCGACCCCTGGGCGCAGGTGGGTGGGGCGCGGCGGCTGCAACTGTACGCCATCGCCAGCCTCGGCTACTTCGCTGCCCTGGCGGCTCTGCTGCAAGGCGGCCTGCGCTGGGAGCAAGCAGTGGGCTGGGATAGCCGCCCGCTGGCGACCCTGGTGCGGGGGCTGGCGGCGGCGTTGCTGCTGCTCGCTCTACCCGGCAGGCTGGCCGCTCACCCCTTCGCTGTTGGCGAGGACGCAGAGCGGCTGGCTGGGCGCAAGGCCGAGGCGACCCCGGCGGTGCTAGCCCTGCTCAGTTGGGAGGCTGCCTTGCCCCTCTTTACTGCGACGCTGCTGCTGCCTCCCTTGCTGGGCGGCGCGCCAGTGCAGGTGGCGGCAGTCGTCGGCCTGGCGGGGCTGCTGACGGTGGCGGTCGGCTTCGTCAGCAGGCGCAGCAGCGTGCAGGCCCGCCCAGCGACGGCTACAGCCTTCTATCTGCGCTACAACCTATCGCTGGCTGCGCTTCTATTTGTAGCAACATTGGTTAGCCGTTAGCTGGTGGTATCAGCATTCCTCTGGAGGTGGTAGGATGAAGATGGTAGTGACGGGCAGCAAGGGGCAGTTGGGTGGCACCTTGCAGCGGCAGGCCGAGGCCCAGGGCCATGTGGTCTTGGGTCTGGACTTGCCAGAGCATGACTTCACCAAACTGGGTGCTATGCACGCGACCCTGCACGAGTTTGCGCCCGACATCATCATGCACTGTGGGGCGTACACCGACGTGGATGGGGCCGAGCGCAACCCCGACCTCGCCTACCGGGTCAACGCGCTTGGCCCGCGCAACTTCGCCTACTACTGTCAGGCGGCGGGCATCCCCCTGATGTACTTCAGCACCGACTGGGTGTTCAGCGCGCCGCCCACCCGCAGCGAGCCGTTCCGCGAGTGGGAAGCCCTCAACCCCCTCTGCACCTATGCGAAGTCGAAGGCGGCAGGCGAGTGGTATGTGCAGCAGTTGCTGCGCCAGTTCTACATCGTGCGCGGTAGCTGGCTGTTCGGGGCGGGCGGCAACAACTTCATCGCCAAGATCATTCGCGCCGCCGATGAGCGTGGCAGCCTCAGCGTTGTCACCGACGAAATCAGCACCCCCTCCTGGGTTGAAGACATCAGTGCGGCCCTGCTCAAGTTGGTCAGCCTCCCACTCCCGGCCTACGGCACCTACCATCTACCCAACGACGGCTACTGTTCGCGCTTCGAGTACACGGCAGAAATCTTGCGCCTGAGCGGGCGGGGTGATGTGCCATTGGCAGAGACGGTGCTGGCGAACTACCAGCGCGCCGCCACCCCGCCCCAGTTCTCGGCGATCACTAATTTCGCCGCTGCCGACCTCGGTATCACCATGCGTCCCTGGCAGGAGGCGTTGGCCGCCTACCTCGCCTCGCTGCCGCCCAGCACCTTCGCTAAGGTAAAGGAGTGACTATGCACCGCCCAGGGATCGCCGACGTGCCGGTGGTGGGCCGCTTCGCCGACCGCCTCGCTATTGACCCAGGTAGCAATCAGGTGCGGATCGCCAGGGCTGGCCCGCGCAGCACAACCCCGCCCGGTCTGCAAGAGTTCCCCGCCATCGTGCTG
>JBBROH010000016.1:0-34606 GCA_038229595.1 Chloroflexia bacterium
CTTCAAGGCACTGTTCCAGGGCAGCCAACCCGTCACCAACCTCAGCGGGCCAGTCGGCATCGGCGCACTGACCAACCAGGTAGCGCAGAACGGCGGTTTCATCGGCCTACTTAGTCTAATGGGCTTCCTGGGGGTCAACCTGTTCGTCGTCAATATGCTACCCTTCCCTGCCCTCGACGGTGGCCGCTTCTTCTTTGTGCTGATCGAACTGCTGCTGCGCCCATTCGGGGTGCGCCGCATCCCCCCGCGTTTGGAGGGGACGATCCACTTTGTCGGCTTCGCCATCCTGATGGTCTTCATCCTGGTCGTTTCGATCAGCGATATTGGGCGGCTGTTCAACCCGCAATGAGCCGGGCTGCGGCAGAGCGGGCTGGCTCCCGCCCTGCCTTAGCTTGTAGTCAGTTTATGGGGGTGGTTGATCCCCGGTGGGGTCTGCGGTCTTCAAAACCGTTGTGCGTCCTGGACGGGCGCAGGTGGGTTCGACTCCTATGCACCCTCGCCATTTTGCCGCTCAAGTAGTACAAAATTGCCAAAATGCGCCCAATATGTTAATATAGCTACAGCCTGTCTGCATTGGCGCGAGCTTCTGTGTGCCACGAAAGCGGCGGGCGCAGCGGCTTACAGGGAACTAGAGGATGGGTGATCAGCTTGCTGATAGAACTTGACATCGCCAACTTTGCGATCATCGACCACCTGCGCCTGGGGTTGGGGCCGGGCTTCAATGCCCTGACGGGGGAGACTGGCGCGGGCAAGTCGATCATCATTGACGCAGTGGGTGCCTTGCTAGGCCAGAAGATCGGGGCCGAGTTCATCCGCAGCGGCCAGCCGCAAGCCCACGTAGAGGGGCTGTTCGATCTCAGCGACCTCACCGCCGACCACCCGCTCTTTCCTCTGCTGCGTGAGAATGGGCTGGCGGATGAAGCAGAGATCGCGCAGGTGATTGTCAGCCGCGACATCAACGCCAGTGGCCGCAGCGTGGCCCGCATCAATGGCCGGGCCGTCAGCCTGGCTATCATGCAGAAGGTGGGCGAACACCTGATCGACATTCATGGGCAGAACGAACACGCCAGCCTGCTTCGCAGCAGCGAACACATCGAACTGCTAGACCAGTACGCGGGCCTGACCAGCCAGCGCGGACACTATGCCGCAAAGGTTGCCAGCCTGCGGGCAGTGCGCCGCGAGTTGCATGGCTTGCAGAAGGATGAGCGCGAACTAGCCCGCCGGGCTGACCTGCTCACCTACCAGGTGGAGGAGATCGAGAAGGCTGGCTTGCGCGTTGGTGAAGATGAGGAGTTGGTGAACGAGCGTCAGTTGTTGAGCAACGCCGAGCGGCTGGACAGCCTTGCTTCTGCTGCCTACACCATCCTCTATGAGAGCAGCGACGAAGCGGCAGCCGAGTTCGATGCACCGACCAGCCGCAAGGGGGCAAAGGGGGTACCGACCCCTGGCGCGAAGGCGGTGATCGACGCGCTCAACGAGGTGGCTGGGGCAATGGCCGAACTAGCCCGCTACGATAGTCGTCTGGCCGAACAGGAGGCGACGATCACCACCCTGGTTGACCAGGTGAACGATCTGGCGAAGGCTCTGCGCCACTACCGCGACGGGATCGAGCATGACCCCGCCCGCCTGGAGTATGTTGAGGAGCGCATCAGCCTCTTTAGCCTGCTCAAGCGCAAGTATGGGCCGAGCCTGGCGGAGATTATTGAGTTCGGCCAGCGCGCCGCTAGCGAGTTGGACGGCATTAGCCACAGCGAGGAGCGGGTGATCGAGTTGCAGGCACGGGAGGATGGTTTGCTGGCCGAGATCGGGGCGATGGCTGCCGAACTGACGCGGGCGCGCAGGCAAGCAGGCGACGAACTGGCCCGCGCTATCGAGCGGTCAATGGCCGACCTCAACATGGCCCGCATGCAAATCCACGTGGCGATCAACCACACGCCCGACCGCGACGGCGTAGCTCTGCCCCCCGACGTGCTGAACCTGGATGGCCGCAGCGACGATGTAGCCGGTCGCTATGCTTTTAATGAGCGAGGGGTAGACAAGGTAGAGTTTCTGCTCGCCTCCAACCCCGGCGAACCACTCAAGCCGCTGGCGAAGATCGCCTCTGGTGGCGAAACCAGCCGCCTGATGCTGGCGATCAAGGCGATCCTTAGCGCGGCGGATGCCACCCCTACCCTGATCTTCGACGAGGTAGATGTGGGTGTCGGCGGGCGCAGCGGTCAGGTTGTTGGCGAGAAGCTGTGGAGCCTGACCGACCACCACCAGGTGATCTGCATCAGCCACCTGCCGCAGATCGCTGCCTTCGGCGACCAGCACTTCAAGATCAGCAAGCAGGTGAATGCTGGCCGCACCAGCACCCATATTGATGCCCTCAACGGTGAGGAGCGCGTCCACGAGGTAGCCGCCATGATCGGTGGCCCCAACCCGACTGCCGTTAGCCTGGAGAACGCCCGCCAGATCATCCGCCAGGCCGAAGCCTACAAGTCGGCGGAACTGGCCCAGGTAGGTTGAGCAATGTGACTTTTTGGCCGCTCTCGTTGTTATGAGAGAGCAGCCTTGCGTGGGCAAAACCGCGCCGCCCGGCTGGGGCGTATCAACGGTAGGGCGCACTGTGCGTACTCTGCCCATCTTTGCATAGTAGTCTGGAGGTTTCTGGTGACGAGACTTGCTTTTATCGCCGACAAGGTTATGGAGTGGCTGTGGCTGGCGGCTATCGTCTTCACCCCGCTCTTTTTCAACGTCTACAGCAGTAGAGTGTTCGAGCCGGATAAGCTCTCCTTGCTCCGCACGATTGTGCTGTTCGCGGTGCTGGCCTGGGCGATCAAGCTGATCGAGCAGCTTAGCGCGGGGCGTAGCGGGACGAAGGCCGAGCAAACCCCCTGGTGGCGCGTGCCACTGTTGTTGCCCATCCTCCTCTATGCCCTCTGGTATCTCGTCACCAGCCTGTTCTCCGTCACGCCCAGCGCGAGCATTTACGGCAGCTACCAGCGGTTGCAGGGCTTGTTCAGCCAGTACGCCTATATCATGCTGGCCCTGGTGATCGCCTTCAACGTGCGGACGCGGGCGCAGGTAGAGCGGCTAATTACCTTTATGATCTTGACCGCCGTCCCTGTCTCACTCTATGGCGTAATCCAGCACTATAAGCTCGACCCCCTACCCTGGGCGGGTGACGTGAGCGACCGGGTAGCCAGTAGTATGGGCAACTCGATCTTCGTTGGTGCCTGGCAGATCATGGTTGTACCTCTGATCCTCTACCGCATCGTCAGCGTGTTCTACCGCCTGCGCCAGAGCAACGACAGCGACCTAGAAACGACCACCAGCGGAGACGACTGGCTGATGGTGCTGGGTTATGGGGTCACGGCTATCGTGCAGAACGTGATCCTCTGGTTCGCCCTACTGATGATCGCTGCCAACCAGCGGCCCGACTTCGCCCTCTGGTTCATCCTGCCCACCGCTATCACCGTCTACTACCTGCTCAACTACGTCTATGGCACCGCACGCAGCAGCAGCCGCATCTTCGCCTACGCTCAGCTTGGGGCGATGGCGGCCCTCTTTCTGCTCGTCTGCCTCACCATCTACTGGACGCACTCGCGCGGCCCGCTGGCTGGTCTTGCCGCCTCGCTCGCCCTCTTTGGCCTGGGGGGGTTGGCCTTCCTCCTGCGCCGCCGCTGGTTGCTCAACCTCGGTGGGCTGGCGGTTGCTGGCGTACTGGCCCTCACCCTGATTGCCCCCTTTGCTGCCGACCTGATCAAGGCAGTGCCAGGCTTGAACAAGCTCGATACTGAAAAGATACCCTTCCTCGCTCAGGGTCGCGAGTCCACTACCGCCCAGGTGCGTAAGCTGATCTGGGAGGGAGCGGTTGGGCTGATCAGTTCTGGCCCTGGCCGCGCCCTGGTTGGCTATGGCCCAGAGAGTATGTATGTTGCCTACAACAAGTATTACCCTGCCGACCTCGCCCACGTCGAACTCCGCAACGCTACGCCAGACCGTTCGCACAACGCCTACCTTGATCAGTTGATCAACGGCGGGTTTGTGATGCTGGTTCTCTACCTGGTGATGATTGGCACCTTCTTCTTCCTTGTCTGGCGGGGCATCCGTCGCAGCCAGTCGCTGATCAACAAGACGCTGCTGCTGGCTCTCGCCTCTGGTGTAGCCGCCCACCTGATCGAGGTCTCGGTCGGCATTCAGATTGCGGCTACCTACACCTACTTCTACACCTACATGGGTCTGTTTATCGCCTTCGCCGTCTTTGTTGACCGCGTATTGGTAGAGAACGAGCAGCCCCGCGTGCAGGCAGAGAAGGAGGTTGAGGGCAATGTGTTCAGCCGTATGTTGGACGCACTCAAGCCCGGCCCCGGCCTGGTGCCAGCAATGGCAGGAGCGTCTGCGCCCGCCACTATGATGTTCGCCAGCAACACTGGGCGGCAGACAGGTGGCAACAGCCGCGCTCCACGCAGCAGCCGCACGGCCCGCAGCGGCCAGCCCGCCAGTGGCAGCAGCAGCGTCACCCCAGTGGAGGCAGAGAGCCTGCCTACTAGCAACGGTAATCTGGCTGGCAATGGCGATGCGGTGAAGGCGGCGCAGCCTCGTAGCAGCACAGTACCCCCGCGCCCCGAAACCCAGAAGGCTGACCCGCGCATTGTGCGTCCCAGCCAGAGTACCGCCCGCCGCCAGGTTGCCCCTAGCGCGAAGGCCAACCGCACGCAAGTAGGCAGCCAGTGGATCGCCAACCCAGTCAACCTTGCCATCTACGCCGCGATTGCCGCCGTCGTTCTCTACCTGACGATCAGCGTCAATGTCAACCTGGTTCACGCTGATATGCTCTACAAGCAGGGTCTCAGTGCAGACGCACAATCCTACTGGCCTCAGAGTGTGCAAATCTACGACCAGGCGATCAAGGAGCAACCTGACCAGGACTACTACTACCTGTTCATGGGTCGTGCCTACATGGAGTGGTCAAAGGCTCCGCAACGCTTCCCACGCGCAGACGGTGTGCAGTGGGATCAAACCAGCAGCACCCAGGCGCAGAACCAACTGATCCTCAAGGCTGAGGAGACGCTGAAGAAGGCACTGACGATCAGTCCGATGAACACCGACCACTATGCCAACCTCGCCCGCCTCTACCTCTACTGGGGTGGGCAGGTGACGAGCGACCCGGCCAAGCTCAAGCAGGGGGTGGACAGCTTCCGCAAGGCGACCGAACTTAGCCCGCAGAACGCGCAACTCTGGAACGAGCGGGCGCAGGCCGAGCGTGGCTATGCGCTGCTGCTCAATGCCATTGCCGCCCAGAACATTGCTGCCGCTAGCCCGATCACCAGCACTGGGGTTGTTACGCCCAGCGGTAGCGTTAGTGGTACTGGCACGATCAGCCCTACCACGGCCCCAGTAGTCCCAGCGATCAACCCGGAGGCTAAAACCTGGCTGCTTGAGGCAGAGAAGTCGATCCGCCACACGATTGACAGCGTAGACCCGGTTTACGACAACAGCTATCCAGTTTGGGCCGACATCGAACGTGGGCTGGGCAACCCGCAACTGAACGTCATGGCGACGATCAGCGGCACCCTGATCAACCCCTCCGTCTTCAACGACAACTCGCAGGAGTTGAAGGCTCGCGCCCAGTATCTGGTGGACAACAAGACCGACGGCCTGGTGATTGAGGCCCTGAAACTGGTTACTACTCCGCGCAATGCAGAGGAGGAGAAGCAGTGGTTGGTAATGCAGAACGACCTGCTGACAACCCGCGACTTCGTGAAGGTACGCGACACCGCTGCCTACTGGAAGGGGGGGCAGGCTAAGAATGCCAACGCCTACAACTTCCTCGGCTACATCTACTGGGTGAAGAACGACCTGGCAGCTTCGGCGGCGGCGTTGGAGCAGTCTGTTGCTATCGACGGCGGTCAGTACAACGTGATGCGCCTGGCGGTCGGCCACTACAGCAGCCTCGGCAAGCCGCAGGACGAATTGCGCCTCTTGCAGAAGATGGTGGCGATCCTGAACGACCCTAACGCAGTCAACAGTGTGTTCCAGGGCGACTCGAACGCCTACCAACAAGAGAAGGCACAAATCCAGGCGCGTGTAACCCAGCTTGGTGGTAGCCCTGCTACCCCGGCCCAACCTGCCCAGCCGCTACCGGGCCTGCCTGGTTCGCAGCAACCGTAAGGCAGACGGGTAGATCGCAGAGGCGGCTGCTGCCAAGCAGCAATCTACCCGCCCAAGAGGAGGTCTTGTGCCGCAGTATCTGCTAGTCTTTGCCGCATCGCTGGTGCTAGTGCTGGGGGCCACGCCGCTTGTTCGCCGCCTTGCCTACCGCTTCGGCGTGGTGGATGCGCCCAATGCCCGCAAGATTCACCTCAACCCGATCCCGCTGCTCGGCGGCATAGCGATCTACGTCGCCTTCATCATCGCGCTGGTCGGCTTCGGCGGGCTGGCGAAGGCGGCCTCTGGCTCTGGCTACGTGTTCTGGCAGACGGTTAGCATCTTGCTCGGCGCGACAGTGCTAGCGGTAGTGGGGGCGTTCGACGACAAGTGGGGCCTGACCCCAAAGGCAAAGCTGCTGGCTCAGGGGGTGGCAGCTATCGGCCTGATCGCCACTGGCATTCGGGTAGACTTCCTCCACCTCTTTAGCGGCGATCTCACCTGGGTGAACGGGCTAGCGAACAACGTGGTGACGGTCATCTGGGTAGTGGGCATTACCAACGCGCTCAACCTGATGGACAACATGGATGGTTTGGCAGGCGGGGTGGCGGCTATTGCCAGTAGCTTCTTCTTTGCCCTCGCCGTCTTCAACGACCAGACCTACGTCGCGCCACTGGCGGCTGCGCTGGCGGGAGCCTGCCTCGGCTTTCTCTTTTACAACTTCAAGCCGCAAGGCCCAGCTAGTATCTTCATGGGCGACGCGGGCAGTATGTTCCTCGGCTTCACCCTGGCGGTGATCGGCATCATCGTGCGCTTCCCGCTCAAGCCGAACGGCACCGACTTCACCTGGCTTGTCCCCATCCTTGTCCTCGGCGTGCCAATCTTCGACACCACGCTGGTTACGATCTCGCGCAGGCGGCGGGGTATCTCGATCTTCACCGCGGGCAAGGATCACTTCAGCCATCGGCTGGTTCGCCTCGGCCTCAGCCACCAGCAGGCAGTGATGCTCATCTATCTGGTCGCCACCGCTCTTGGTGCTGTGGGGCTGGCGGTCTTCTGGATGGGGCCACTGGTTGGCCGCATCCTGGCGGTGGTGGCGGTGGTCTGTGCGGGTGCGGGCTTGTGGCGGTTGGAGCAGGTGCCGCTTGACAAGCGGGCCACGCCAGAGAGTGAACATTGAGCAAGTTCAAGGCGATTTTCTTCGACGCGGGCTTCACCCTGTTGAACTTGAGCGCAGGTCTCCCCGAACGCTGCGCCGAGATCGCCGCCGAGTTCGGCCTCAGCCCTGACCAAGCCGCGATGCAAGCAGCATTGCCCCTCACCCGTAGCTATCTACTGGACAATAGCCGCTTGCCCAACGACATCTTCGCCAACGAAGCGAAGGTGCGCCGCTTCTGGGACGGCTTCTACGGCCTCGTGCTGCGGCATGGTGGCGTGGCCGAACAGCATCTGCCCGCCCTGCTGGATCGCCTTTACGTCCACAACAACAGTTCAGCGGGCTGGCACCTCTACCCAGAAGTGCTGCCTACCCTGATCGCCTTGCGCCAACAGGGGGTCGGCGTGGGCGTGGTCAGCGATTGGGGGGTTGACCTGCTCGAACATATCCTTGTGCCGCTGGGCGTGGCCGACCACTGCGACTTCGTGATCTCCTCGGCGGTCGTTGGCCTGAGCAAGCCGAGTGCAGACCTCTTTCACCTTGCGCTCTGGCGGGCGCGGTTGCGGGCCGATCAGGTTGCCTACGTGGGTGACAACTACGTGCTGGACGTGCTGGGGGCGCGCTCGGCGGGTATCGAAGGGGTGCTGATCGACCGCCACCGTCAGATGAGCGGGCGGCCTAGCGACTGCCGGGTGATCCACAGCCTGACGGAGCTACTGCCACTAGTGGTTTAGCTCTGCTGGGCGGCCTGCTCTTTAGCCGCCGCCGCACGGGCCTTCACCTCGTCCTTCGCTAGCTTCGCGTAGCTCTTAGCCTGTTTAGCTAGCTTCTGGCTCTCCTTTGCCAGCCGTTTGCTCTCCTTCGCGTAGTCCTTCGCCAGCCGCACGTTATCCACTTGCTTCTGCCAGGGGACACGCACATCGCGGAAGGCTTGCACTAGGCCAAGCGCAAAGGTACCGATCAGGAAGCCGACCATAGCGAGAACTCCCCAGGGCTTGACCTTGTTCGCTTGCTCATCCAGCGGGTGTTCAGTGACGCTGCGATCCAGGCTGCGCTGTTCGCTCAGATACTTGACGTAGTTGTACATACTACGCTCCTGCCGCTCACGAGTGGCAGCGGGCAACTGGCTGGCTTGTGGCCGCAAGTCGCGCTCGGCATCACGCACCTGGATTTCGGCAGGCCCACTATTTTGCTGCGCCATCGGTCTCCCCCTCACTGTTGAATGCTCGCTAACCGTGTGCAAGGGGCGTGCCACCCCTCCCTCTTGCTGCTCCACCGCCTGCTTCTTGCTACTATCGCGCCAGACGTAGACAAATAGCATGATGAAGCCAACCACGATCATGCTGTCGGCCACGTTGAAGGTAGGCCAGTGAAAGCCCCATTGCGGGATGCGGAAATCGATCATGTCGATCACATAGCCGAGGCGCAGGCGATCCAGCAGGTTGCCGCCTGCCCCACCGAGGATCAGCCCCAGGATCACGCCCAGCCAGGTGCTGGCGGCGGCTCGCTGTGGAAAGAAGAAGATAAAGACGAGGATCGCCACGATAATCAGGCTGGCGAAGGTGGTGAACAGCCAGGGTGCATCGCGAAAGAAGCTGAACGCGCCGCCTGTATTCTGGCGATAGACCACCGTCAGGTACTCGCCGAGCAACTCCACCCGCTTGCTAGCAGGTTCTTTTACCGCCGGGTCGTAGAGGAAGGTGGCGGTGGTGTAGAGCTTGACGATCTGATCGATGAAGAAGACGAGCAGGGCCACCCCTAGTGGCAGCAGGTTGAACGAGACAGCACTCTGGTTGCGGGCGCGTTGGGGCAGGTATTCATAGCGACGGGTCAACTCGTCGTCTGGCAGGCCTTCAAGTTCGGCCCGCAACTGCTCTGCGCTCCTGGCTGGGACTGCGGCAGCGGCAGCGTCCTCGGTTGGCGTGGCGGGGGCTATTGGCTGCGGCTGATCGGGTTGGGCTGTCACGCTCACTCCTCGCTGCTGCCCGCCATGCGTGGCAGGTACTCTGACTGGGCATTGGCAGCGGCCTGTTGCCGCTCTCGTGCCTCCTCCTTTGCCTGGTCAACGATGCAGTAGCGGGCGTAGGGGCGCGCTTCCAGCCGTTCGCCGATCTGCTTGCCGCAGACCTCGCACCTGCCATAGCTGCCAGCCTGCATCTTGCCCAGGGCCAGTTCAACCAGTTCGATCAGCGTCTCGCTGTTGCGGCGCAGGGCCATGTCCTTCTCCTGCTCGGTCACTTCGTCAGCGTCGTCGGCGATGTGGTTGCTGACCCCGCCGCGCTCTAGTACCAGGTCGTCGCTCTCAGCCACTTCGCGATCCAGGTAATCCACCTCGTCGCGGTAACGCTTCTGTTCGCGCAGCATCCGCTCGTGTAGGCTCTGCAACATCTCTGCGTTGAGGCCGCTACCGGCTACGTTCTTTGCCATGATCTTTGCGTCAACTGCCTGGTTATTATCCATTTGTCATCTGCTCCTGTTTGCGGCTTGTGATAGGGGATTATAGCATATAAAGTCAAGGCCGCTCGCTTGCACAGCCAAAGGTAGCGTGCAGGACTGTGTTATAATCCAATCATGGCAGAGGGGCTAGCAGAATATGACCAACACACTTTGCTTCGGCGCAGGCTAGCTTTGGCTCGTGAGCGGGCTTATCTGCTTCCACACTCGCCAAACTTGCCGCTAACCCCCTAAAACTGGTACAATATAGTGTGCTAGCGGGGCCGCTTGTGGCCTGCTTCGCAATTACCTGCAACCGCAGTTTGCTTTCGCGTGTTGCTAATAACAGGGCGCAGCGGCAGCGTCGCCGCTAAAAACAAGAAGGAGTTATGTGATGGAGAAGTCTACCTGGACAACGAAGAAGGGGCTGGCCCAGATGCTCAAGGGCGGGGTGATCATGGATGTGGTCAATGCCGAGCAGGCGCGCATTGCTGAACAGGCTGGCGCGGTCGCGGTTATGGCTCTGGAGCGGGTGCCTGCCGACATCAGGGCGCAGGGGGGAGTAGCCCGCATGAGCGACCCCGCGATGATCCAAGAGATCATTGATACCGTCAGCATCCCGGTCATGGCAAAGGCCCGCATCGGCCACTTCGTCGAGGCGCGCATCCTGGAAGCCCTGGGCGTGGACTATATTGATGAGAGCGAAGTCCTCACCCCTGCCGACGAGAGCCACCACATCAATAAGCACGACTTCAAGGTGCCGTTCGTCTGTGGCTGCCGCGACCTGGGCGAAGCCCTACGCCGCATCGGTGAAGGCGCAGCGATGATCCGCACAAAGGGCGAGGCTGGTACTGGCAACGTGGTCGAGGCTGTGCGCCATATGCGGACGGTCATGGACAGCGTGCGCCGCTTGCAGAATATGCCGAGCGAGGAGTGGATGGCTTACGCGAAGGAGCTTGGTGCGCCTTACGAATTGATCAAGGAGATCGCCACCAGCGGGCGGCTGCCGGTTGTCAACTTCGCTGCTGGGGGGGTAGCTACTCCCGCCGACGCAGCCTTGATGATGCACCTCGGTGCAGACGGCGTGTTCGTCGGTAGCGGCATCTTCAAGTCGGGCGACCCCTTCCGGCGGGGCAAGGCTATCGTCGAAGCCGTCACCCACTACAACGACTACAACGTGCTGGCCGAGGTAAGTAAGGACCTGGGCGAGGCGATGGTTGGCATCAACCTGCAAATCCTCCCTCAAGAGGAGCGCATGGCAGTGCGCGGCTGGTAGACCTGATCTGCACTTTAGGGGCGGGGCTTGGAGTGAGCGGCATGAGCAACGAGCAGCCAACAAATGGACAGGGCGGGCTGGGGCGGGCTGGGTCTGGCGCAAAGCAGACTCAGCTAGCCCAACCTGGTGCCGCCGCCAGCCTGAAGATCGGCGTGCTGGCCTTGCAAGGCGATTTCGCAGAGCATATCGCCATCCTGCGTCGCCTGGGGGCTGAAGCGGTGGAGGTGCGCCTCCCAGAGCAGTTGGTTGACCTCGACGGCCTGATCATCCCTGGGGGCGAGAGTACAGCCATTGGGCGGCTGGCGGGCATCTACGGCCTGACCGAGCCGATCCACAAGCTGGCCCGTGGCGGCTTCCCAGTCTACGGTACCTGTGCGGGCATGATCATGCTCAGCAACGACCTCGGTGACAGCGCAGCCCTGATCGATGGTAAGCCGCAAAGCCTCTTTGGCGTAATGGACATCCGGGTGAAGCGCAATGCCTTTGGTCGCCAGCTAGACAGCTTTGAGACCGAGGCACCGATAGCAGGGCTGGGTGAGGCACCCTTCCCGATGGTCTTCATCCGCGCCCCCTACATCGAAGCGGTCGGCCCCGCCGTAGAGGTGCTGGCGACCCTCGCTCAGGGCGGCCCGGTGGTGGCGGCTCGCCAGGATAATCTGCTCGTCTCTGCTTTCCACCCAGAGTTGACCAACGACAGTCGCTTCCACCAACTGTTCCTCGACATGGTAGCCGCAGCTTCGCAAGGCAAGTAGCGGTGATCCGCCCCGCCAGCCCGCTCGACCTGCTCCGCCTGCGCTTCGCTGGCCCGCAGCCAGTGCTGCAACTTGATGCGCCCCAGTCGTTGATCGCAGGGCAAACTTCGCCGCTGGGCTTTGTCCGCCGCCTGCTAGACAGTAGCGGGTTCAATCGCCAACCGCTCAACCCCATCTACGTGCTGCTGCACCGCAGCCGTGTACTCGCCTACGCCAGCGTGTGTCAAGATGTGCGAGCGACGGCCTCTGGCACAAGTTGGACGCTGACCAGCCTGGGTATCCGCGAGGGCTTGCCCGACAACGACGAGATTGCCGAAATGATGCTCGAAGCGGTCAGTGCAGCCGCTGGGCAGCAGGAGATTACCCGCCTCTTTGCCCGCGTGCCAGACGATGTAGCCTTGATCGCTACCCTCAGCCAGGCTGGTTTCCAGCCCTACGCCGAGGAGACGATTTGGGTCAAGCCGTCGCTGGCCGAGCGCAGCAAGGAAGGGCCAGTCCCCGTCTACCTGCCCCGCCCACAAGCCCGCCGCGACGCATGGGCCTTGTTCCAACTCTATCTCTCCCTTACCCCCACCGCCGTCCATCACGCCGAGGGTTACAGCAGCCGCCACTGGCAGACCACGCGCCCCCTACCTCCACCATTGCACGCTAGCCAGAACTACCTGTGGGATGATGGCCGCGCGATCCGTGCCTACCTGCACACTGCCAGCGGGCCGGGCGGCCACGTCGCCGAACTGTTGGCCGCCGCCGACTGCGAACCAACGGTGTTGGAGGCTGCCCTGAACCATGCGATCTACCTTCTGCGACGGCAGGGGGCGAACAAGCCACTCTACGTCCCCCTGCGCGACTACCAGCCCGGTTTGCAGTCCGCCCTCGAAAGTCATGGTTTTCGCCCGCTCCTGCGCCAGGTGGCGATGGTCAAGTACACCACGACCTGGGTACGCAGCCCCGCCCAGGACCGCCAGCCGCTCTTTGCCCGCCGCCCGGTCGCCAACCGCGAAGCAGTCCCCGTGCAAGGTGGCCTGGTGATCAACAGCCAGCGCGACCCCCAACCCCACTAGCTGCCAACCGCTGACCCGCAAGATCGGGCGCGAGGTGTACGAATCCAACGGCGTTCAAATAGCCGCTCCTTGCCTCGTCGGTTATAATGATCACAGGAACATTTGAGTTGAACGGCGGGGATGTGCCGTTCGGTAAATCCAAAGCGTGAGGTGCTGATGACAGACTCAACGTACCGAGAGTCCCGCGAACAATACAACTACAACCCCTACGGTAGCAGCACTAACCCAGGCTACCTCGCTACCGATAGCACGCACCCGGCTGAACGCTCCAAAGGCGAAATGGAGATGACCGATGACCTCGATCTCCTACTTGCCACCCTCCCCATCCCGATCCAGGAAGCCCTCGCCCGCCTCAACAACCGTCAGGACTTGTTGGAGATCGTGATGGATCTTGGGCGCAGGCCAGAAGCCCGCTACCGGGGCCGCGAAATTGAACTGACCGACCAGGAGATCACCGACGAAGACCTCCAGGCAGTCGTCTCGCGCATTGGCGAGTTTGGCGACGACAACAGGGCTGGCATCGAACGTACTCTCCACCGCATATCCTGCATCCGCAACCGGGCGGGTCTGGTGGTCGGCCTCACCTGCCGGGTCGGGCGGGCTGTGTTCGGCACCATCGCTATCCTGCGCGACCTGGTAGAGTCGGGGCGCAGCCTCCTCTTGCTCGGCCCGCCGGGGGTGGGTAAGACGACCATGCTGCGCGAAACCGCCCGCGTGCTAGCCGACGAAATGCGGAAGCGGGTGATCATTGTGGACACCAGCAACGAGATCGCGGGCGACGGTGACATCCCCCACCCGGCTATTGGCCGCGCCCGGCGGATGCAGGTCAAGACCCCACTCAGCCAACACGCAGTGATGATTGAGGCGGTGGAGAACCATATGCCAGAGGTGATCATCATTGACGAGATCGGCACCGAACTGGAAGCAATGGCCGCCCGCACCATCGCCGAGCGCGGCGTGCAGCTAGTCGGCACCGCCCACGGCTCGACGCTGGAAAACCTGATGATGAACCCTACCCTCAGCGACCTGATTGGCGGGATCAGCAGCGTCACCCTCAGCGACGAGGAGGCTCGCCGCCGCGGTACGCAGAAGTCGGTATTGGAGCGCAAGGCTCCGCCCACCTTCGACGTGATGGTTGAGATTCTCGACCGTGACCAGGTGGCCTTGCACGTCAACGTGGCCGAGACAGTAGATGCGATCTTGCGCGGCCAGCAGATGCCCGCCGAGATTCGCACCCGCCTGAAGGACGGCAGCATCGAAACCCGCGAGGTGGACGTTCTCAGCATGATGGAGAGCGACGAGTTGGCGGTGCGCCGTACTCCTGGCCCTGTCAGCGGTCGCAAGAGCCAGCAAGGCCGCCAGCAGGCCCAGGGTCAGCCAGGAATGCGCTCGTCTAGCCCGCGCCAGAGTCACGGGGCGGCGGTTGTCGGCGAGCAGCGTAGCCTCCCGCCTACTCCCGCCTTCAGCCTCAACCCGCCGCCTTCCGCCCCACGGCTGAGCAATGCAGTCGCGCTCAACGTTACGGCTGCGCCCGCCCCGATCACGCGCAATCAGCGGGAGGAGATCAGGGAGGCTGCCCCAGAGCCAGAGGCGGGCGACCTGCTGCCCCACGTGCCGGGGACTACTACCCGCCCGCTGCGCCTGCTGCCCTTCGGCATCAGCCGCAACCGCCTGGAGGAGGCGATAGTCAACATCGGAGTGCCAGCGACCATCGTGGACGGGCAGGACGACGCAGACCTGGTGATGACCCTCAAGAGCTACTACCGCAGCAAGCCCGCCGCGATCAAGTCAGCAGAGGCGGAGGGGCTGCCGGTCTACGTGCTAAAGAGCAATACGGTCGCTCAGATGCAGAGCAGCCTGGGTAGCATCTTTGAGGTTGACTTGAAGCAAGACCCGGTGGCCTCTGCCCTCTACGAGACTGAGGAGGCGATTGGCAACCTGCTGGACAACCACACCGAGTCGGTCGAACTCAGCCCGCAGAACAACTATATCCGCCGCCTGCAACACCAGATGGCCGAACGCTACAACTTGCAGAGCGTCAGCAAAGGGCGCGAACCCTTTCGTCGCGTCCGCATCTACAAAGAGGAGTAGCCCACTACGCTGGCTGGTCAGCCTGGCGGACAAGCTGCGAATGGTGATGCGCTGGTAGGTGGCATTGCCAATGGAGGTTTGCTTGGTTAAAGCAGGAGGTAATAGCGGCTGCTTCACCCTGCTCGGCAAGTTCGCCGCTACATGAGGGCAAAGGAAGCAGGTCGCTTGTTGGCTGGCCCGCTCAAGTACCTGGACAGGTGGCTGATGCGTAAGAGCATAGCTTTGTGCTTGCCTCTGGCATTTACTACCTGGGCCACAAACGCTGACTCTGCCTGCCCCAGAGCTAGATCGGGACGCAAGTAGATTACCGCACCTGGCTACCCTGGCCTTTGGCGACGGGCTTAGCCAGCGACAGTCGTAGCCCCCTGCACTCGGCTTCGCAGCATCTAGCTACATAGCCCTACGACCCTCGAAGGCGCGAGTTAGCGTCACCTCGTCTACGTACTCGATGTCGCTACCTACCGACAGGCCGCGAGCGAGGCGGGTGGCTTTGACACCAAGCGGCTCAAGCTGGCGTTGCAGGTACATCGCGGTTGCATCACCTTCCATGTTCGGGTTGGTGGCGAGGATCACCTCCTCCACCTCACCAGCGCGCACCCGGTTGAGCAACTCCTTGATCTTCAGATCGTCGGCCATGACCCCCTCCAGCGGGTTGAGTGCGCCGCCGAGGACATGGTAGAGACCCTTGTAGATGCCAGTCCCTTCTATCTTCAGCACATCCAGCGGCTCCTCCAACACGCAGATTAGGTTGCGGTCGCGGCTGGGGTTGGCACAGATAGCGCAGGGGTCGTGTTCGGTGATGTTGAAGCAGATCGAACAGAAGCGAATCTTCTCTCGCATCTCCAGGATCGCCTCGGCCAGGCTTTGGGCCTGCTGGCCGTCACCCCGCAGCAGGAAGAAGGTCAGGCGGGCGGCACTACGTGGGCCAATGCTCGGTAGCTTGGTGAACTCCTCGATCAGCCGATTGATTGGCTCTGGGGCAGCTTGCATCTTTTTTCCTCTTTTCCTTACGTTTAGCGGTTGCTGCTTGCAGATTGCTAAGGCCAGCACCTAATTATACCAAAAAGACATTTGTTCGCCCAAACTGGTGCAGGCCAGCCTTCTGCACAAACGTTAACACCTTCTTAACTTCGCGTTAAAGATCGGCTAACCTCCTGTTAAAGCGGCTACTGTAATATTCGCCAGATGCAACACCGCCTGCTCGTCAAGCATGGGGGTTCAGGGGGCCAGATTAACCATTGGATAGTACCCAGTCACAGCAGAAGATTGGTAGAGAGCTTAGCTACGCCCTGGTGTGGCTGGGTCTGGCCGCCCTGGTTTGGCGAGCAAGCAACAATGCCAGCCTCTACTACGGCAGCAATGTGGCCTGGATGGTCACGCTCGCGGGCGTACTCTGCCTGCTGATCGGGGCGACGCTGCTCTACAGCGTGGCACGGGCGATCTTCGCTGGCCTCGGTCCCCGCCTCAATCGCAGCCGGGTTCTTGCCCTGCTAGTCTTTGCCCTGCCACTGGTGATGAGCGTGGCGATTGCGCCTCGCGCCTTCGGGGCAGACACTGTGCGTAGCACTGGTGGTATCAGCATCGCTGGCATGGATGGCAAGCCTGCCCGCAGTGCTAGCCAGTCGCGTCCGCCCACCCGCGTCGCTCTGGCGATCCTCTCCCCCACCACCCCACCCGCTACCGCTACGCCACCGCCTGTTACAGCTACCACCCTGCCCGCTACCGCTACACTACCGCCTGACACTGCCACCATCCTGCCTACTACGGACACGCTAGCTGCCGCCACGGACACGCCGCTGGCGGCTAGCACTACCACCAGCACGCCGCTGCCCAGCACTACTGCGCCAGCAAGGCGCACTACTACTGCGGCCACTGTTGCCCCGGCCACTGCTACGACGACTGGCACGCCTGGCCCTGGCAGCAAAGGAAGCGCAACTAGCAAAGCTAGCGGGACGGTCAGCCTGACTGCTACCAGCCCTGCTCTAGCCAGCGCAACGACGAGCAAGCAAGCAGCCACCGCCAGCAGCACCCCCTCACCTGCCACTCCGCAACCGCCGACTGCTACCCCCCTGCCTGCCACCGCTACCCCCCGGCCCCCGACGGCCACTGCCATACCACCTACCCCCACTCAGCCAGTAGCACTGCTGCCGGACACTAGCAGTGCCAACATCTGGACACCAGACCTCAACGAGCTATCCTATGCCATTGATAATGGCGATGTCGGCGGCAGGCAGTTCCGTGTCCTCGGCTTCGTCTACCGCAAGTATGGGCTGCCAGGGAGCAGCTTCATCCTCACTCGCTACGTTACTCCCCACTGTTCCGCCGAAGCGCACGCCCTCGGTGTCTTGCTGCAAAACAGCAAAGCCGATAGCTACGCCGACGACCAGTGGCTCTGGGTGACAGGGACGGTTGACCGGATCACCATTGACGGCAAAGAGGTGCCAGTGATCAAAGCGACCAGCATCCAGCCCGCGACCGAGCCGGATGTGCCATATATCATCTACTAGTGGTTTGTTCAGAAAGGGAGGAGTTCCAGATGAGTTTTGCTCGTCGTTATATGTTCGCCGTAGTCAGCCTCGTGGTGATCGCCATGATGCTAGTCGGCATTGTCGGACTGACCAGCAGCCAGCCTGCTGCCGCCCAGCGCACCCGCGAAGATCGCACAGACAACAGTACGTCTGCCAGCAGCACCCTTAGCTCGATGTTGATGAACCGCCAGCAGCCCAAGCTGGTCGTTGTCCTCTCCTTCGACCAACTGCGCGAGGATTACATGACCCGCTTTGCCGACCTGTTCTTGCCCGCTACCCAGAGCGATGGCACGGTTGGCGGCTTCCGCTACTTCATGCAGAACGGTGCCTTCTTCACCAACAACGAGTATCGGGCCTTCCCGCAGTACACCGGCACCGGCCACAGCACTCAGTTGACGGGTGCTGACCCCTACAAGAGCGGCATCATCGGCAACGACTGGTTCAGCCGCCAGCTCAACGACTTCTTCTACGTGGTCGAAGACCAGCGGTTCACCCAGGTTGGCGCGCCCAGCAGCAACAAGCACACTGGCACCGCCCCCACCAGCCTGAAGGCCACCACCGTCGGCGACGAACTGAAGGCCAGCAACGGTCGCCAGTCCAAGACCGTGGCTGTCGCGCTCAAGGACCGCGCCGCGATCCTGATGGGCGGCCACTCGACCGATGGCACCTACTGGTTCGACGTTGCCAGCGGCAATATGGTCAGCAGCACCTACTGGTTCAGCAGCACCCTGCCTGCCTGGGTTACGGCCTTCAACACCAGCAAGCCGCTCGACAAGTATTACAACACCACCTGGGATCGCCTGCTCCCCGCTGACCAGTACGCCCGCCAGGGTGCCGATGACACCGCCTATGAGACGGCTGGTACCCTCGGCAAGACCTTCCCGCACAAGCTGAGCAGTGCCAGTGGCAAGCCGGATCGCGGCTTCTACAACGACGTGACCATCAGCCCCTTTGGGAATGACTACTTGCTGGCTTTCGCCAAGCAGGCAGTGATCAGCGAGAAGCTGGGCCAGAACGCCAATGGCGTAGCCGACCTGCTGACCGTTAGCTTTAGCAGCAACGACTACCTCGGCCACGCCTACGGCCCCCAGAGCCAGGAAGTGGAAGACATTACCGTTCGCAGCGACCGCCAGGTAGCCGACTTGCTCAACTTCCTCAACACCAACGTCCCTGGTGGCCTGGACAACGTAGTGATTGCTATCACTGCTGACCACGGTGTGGCCCCAGTCAGCAGCTACGCCCTCAACGTGATGAAGTTGGACGCTGGCTTCCAGAGCAGCTCGCAGATGGCGAAGATCGTGCAGGACACCTTCAGCCAGACCTACGGCGCAGGTAACTACCTCGCTGGTGATGGCTACATCGAGCCTTATCTCTACCTGGACTACAGCACCCTCGCCAGCAAGAACGTCAAGGTTGAGGATGCCCGCAAGTTCGCTGTCCAGGTGTTGAACCGCCTGCCTGGTGTCGCCAACTCCTACACCAGCGACCAAATCAGCAACGGTGATATGCCTTTGAACGATACCACCCAGCGGTTGATGTACGCCTTCAACCGCGAAGTTAGCGGCGACGTGGTAGTGATCAACAAGCAGAACTGGTATCCCTGGAGCGGGCCGACTGGCACCACCCACGGTTCGGCCTATGCCTATGACACCCACGTGCCAATGATGCTGAGCGGCAAGATGATCAAGAGCGGCTTCTATAACGGCAAGATCAACGTCAACGACCTGGCTCCAACCCTCAGCACCATCCTGGGCATTCAGGTTCCTAGCGGCAGCGACGGCCATACCCTCGACATGATCCTCAAGTAAGCGGAGCCTACCAACCCGCCTGCAACCCGCCTCAACCAACAAGCCGCCTGTTCGATGATGAGCAGGCGGCTTGCTTGTGCCGAAATCCCGTTGCTAGCACAACCATGATCGGTTGGTTGCTAGCGCGAAGCCGCCTCGAACTGCCGCCCCAGCAAGCTAAGTAGCACGTCGTAGGGCTGCTGGTTCTCTGGGTGGTACTCAAAACGGGCGCGCTCAAAGTATTGCATGGTATAGGGCTTGCTGTCGCTGCCGCTCTCGGTCTGCGCCTCGCTGATTGGGTAGCCGTAGAGGGTCAGCCCCCCTGTCTGCTGCCAGTAGGCCAGGAAGCGTCCCCCCAGGTTGTGGCTGGTCTCGGCGAAGTAGCGGCTGTCCTTGCTTGTGCTGGGCGAGGCTGGCGGGAAGTTGCGGCCAGCGGCGGCCTGGATACCCAACAGACCAAGCTGCACCTCGTTGGCAGTGCCAGCGAACTCCGGGTGATACTCCATACGGGCGCGCTCGTACCATTGCACGACATAGCTCTTGCCGTCCGCTGCTGCCTCCTCATAGCGTTCGCCGCTGATCGGGTACCCAAAAGTGGGCAGGCCGCCATGTTGCTGCCAGTAGCTTTGGAAGCGGCTGGCGACATGATAGCCGCTGGGTGAGGCCGCGTCGGTGGCTGGGTCGAGGGCGGGGGTGTTTGGGTCGCGTTCCTCTACTACGTAGACAGGGCTGCTGCTGATCTGCACTGCCACCTGCTTGTTCTTCGCCGTCACCGCCTGGGACGCGCCATTCAGTTGCACCAGCCGCACATTGTTCTGCCCGACCGCTACGCTAACCGCCTGCCCCGGCACGTCCTCCCGTGTCCAGAGGATGTGGATAGTCGCCCCCGCCCGCTTGAAGATGTACTCGTAGCGGTCGTAGGCCTCCTGCCAACGGTCGTTCGCCTTGTGCAAGAGGGGGCCGGGACCCCCATACTGCCCATCGCCAACCAGGTTGACCAGCGTCTTGTAGGCGTAGTAGGCAGGTTTTGGCTGCCAGTTGTTGTCGATCAGAGCCATATTGCCCCACACCTCTGCGCCGCCACCGTAGAACTTGTCCTTGACCTGGAAGTAGTCGAACTGCGCGGCACCGTTGGCGATAGCAAGGGCGTACTGGCGGGGTAGGCGGGCGGCCTGCAACTCTGGCGTAGTACCCAAGCCGCTGCAATCCTGACAGGTACTCGCGCCGTCCTCGGTGATCCAGAGCGGCTTGTCACCCGCCTTGTGGTCAGCTAGCCACTTGCGGGCGGTTGCCACCCGATAGGGCAGGTTCTGCACCACGGTGACGGGCGAGATGTCCTCTGGGGCGCGATCCAGCATGAAGGTATGCACGCCCATGATGTCGAAGTTGAGCGCGCCCCCGCTGGCGGCCACCACCTGATCCATGAAGGCCAGGCCTTCGTTGCCCCGGTCGTGGATGTAGACTGAGCCAAGCATCACCTGCGCGGTCGGGTCGGCCCGCTTAACGGCAGCGTAGCCCTCGGCCAGCAGAGCAGCGTAGGCAGCAGGGTTGGGGGTGGGCTTCCAGGTGTCCTCCTTGTCTGGCTCGTTCCACAACTCCCAGACGGCTACTTTATCCTTCCAGTGGTTGACGGTCGCCTCGACGAAGCGGCCATAGGCCTTCGCATCGTTCGGCGGATACCAATACCAGCCGCCCGCGCCCTTCTGCTGCCCGCTAGCCCAGGTGGGGGTAGTTAGCAGCATGCCAACAATGCCAATCTGCTGGGCAGCAAGCTCGTTGATCGCCCTGTCGTACTGCTGGAAGTTGTAGGCTCCCTCCACCGGCTCGATGTTAGCCCAGCTAAGCTCCTCCCGTGTCCACCGCACGCCGAGTTCGCCCGCAGCAGCAATCACCCGACTGCTGCTGTTGTCGCTGCGCCGCTCTAGTGCGCTAGCGTAGAGGTTAAGGCCGAAGTAGGAGTGTGGGGCAGCACGCCCGCCCACAGCCACTTGTGCGCTGCCGAGGCTGGGGCTGAGGGTAAGGAGCAGAAGGGTGAGGATGAACAGGCGGGTTCTGGTCTGCATTTTGTTCCTTCTAGCAAGGGGTGTGCTTAGCCGATCAGGTTGAGGCTGGCGGGCAGCGGCACCAGGCGCAGTTGTGAGGCCCACTGGAAGAAGGTCATCAGGCTTTCCTGCTGCTTCTGCACGATGCCGTAGGTTTGCTCGCTCCAGAACGCCTCTAGCTGCTCGGCATTGAGCGTGAGGCCGACAGCCTGCGCCCGCTTCTGCCCTTCCAGCACGAGGCTAGGGTGTTGCTCTTTGCCCTTGCGGATTGCATCCAGGGCCAGGCGGATCAGGGCGGGGCCGAGGTCAGGATGCGCTTCGGCGAACTGGCGGCGCACAGCCATGATGTACCAGGTGAACGAGGTGCCAGTCATGATCCACCAGTTCTTGCTCAGGTCTTCGGCGGCCATCTTCTCGTCGGGCATCGGGCTGTGGCTGGCGGCCACTGCCTCGTCACCCAGCAAGAGGGTCAGGCGCATCTTCTCCCAGTCGTCGTCCTCGCGCTGCTCCTGGGCGGGCAACTCCTGCCAGGGGATGTACTCGGCGCGGAAGTGTAGCTCTATGCTATAGTAGCGTTTGAGCAGCACCTTAAGCAGCGGTAGGGCGGGGTTGGCCCGATCCTCCACCGCGATCCTTTCGCCGTCCAGTTCGTCGATCCGCTTGAGGCCGACCAGGGTGGCTGGGCCGCGCTTCTCGCTGGTCAGGCCGATGGGGACGAGGGTGAGATTACGGGCGCGTAGGGGGTAGTCCACTACCGGGATCAGGGCTACGTCTAGCTTGTTGTTGTCCAGCAGTTCGACGGCCTGCTCGGCAGAAACGGGGATGCGGCTGAGGTTGAAACCCTCAATGTCGCACCAACCGGCCAGGATGGGGTAGACGAGTGGCAGGGTGGCGATCTCCTCGATCAGGCCGAGGCGCAGCGGGGCTGGCATATTGACTTTCCTCTCCCTTTACTGTAATATAACATTATGTGAAGTTGATCCCCTTGCGGTTGCGCCATCGCTGGCGGCTGTAGGGGTGGCTACTGTAGATTGTACCAGCAAGTGGGGGAGGTGGCAAGCAGATGAGAGACAGCCGCGCCGCTGAATACGAGACGGATGCTCAGAGCGAAGGAGCAATGAAGGAATGTCCCAACCCCGACTGCATTGCTCAGCAGGAGCAGTGGCAGTTCTGGGACAACGAGCGCGTTTGTTCGCGCTGCGGCACTCGTTTGATTAGCAGCAATGCTACGCCGCCTAGCCTCGCTGCCGAGGATGCAGTGGAGCGTGTCCCGGCTGGCTATGCGGCCACCTACACCGACGAGTACGGTGACGCAGAGTACGTGGGTGAGGATGACCCCTACACCGAAGAAATTGTTGCCCAGCCCGGCTCCAAAGTTGGCACCCTCGTGCTGTTGCTGATCGTCACCGCTCTCGTCTTGCTCGCCTACTTCTTGTTCAACCAGCAGTACAAGGGGGCGCAGACCGAGCGGGAGCGGGAGGCGCAGCAGAACGCCAACGCCACCGCAACAGCCCTTGCTACCCTGACTGTTCCCGGCCCCGCTGGGCAGGTCGGCACCGCCACACCGGGGGGACTGCCGCCGATAGTTGGTGGTGGCCTACCCACCGTTGTGGGTGGTGGCCTGCCAACTGTGGTCAATCTTGGCGCGGTGGCGACCGTTGCACCGTTGGCGATCAGTGCCAACGGCCTGATCTACAAGGTGGAGTTGGTCAAGAGTTGCAGGCCGGGCGACACTGCTTCGCAAGTGACCAGTTACTCTAACAGCGAGGACTTCTTCGTGCTGGTGGAGGCTAAGTTTGGCCGCGATGCGGTGAGTGAACTACACACTGTCTGGCAGGGGCCGCCCGGCTTCAATACTACTTACCCTGCCGCCAACGGTGGCCTCTCCTTCGACGGCCCGACCGCAAAGCTGGTTCGTGCCGGCACCTATTATGCCTGCTTCCAGGCGGCCAAGAAGGGCGACTGGCTGGTAGGTGATTACCGCGTCTACATCTACGCCAACAACAGCCCCAACCCGGTGGAGATGCGTAACTTCAGTGTGTTTGGCGTACGCCAGTAGCAGAGCGCAAGCTGAGATAGGCGTAAGTGGCTGCTCCTGGGCGGCCACTTTTCGTTAACCAGCGGATGCGGTGCCGCTTGCGCCAGGTGCTAACCACGTCGGCGATAGTGTGGACGGCCCCGCCCATGACGAAGCCGAGCAGGAAGTAGATGGTGGCGGTGGGGTGGCTGATGATGAACTGGTAGGCCCTGCTGGTTAGCTGATCGAAGGTGCCACGTGGGTTGAGGGTGTTGCCGAAGAAGGCGAGGATGGCGAGGGCCAGCCAGAGTAGCAGCAGCACTGCCAGCCCAAAGTAGACTACGCGCAGCAAAGGGCCGACCACTAGGCTGTGGCTGACCCAGCTACGGTGGCGAACGACCTTCTGGTAGGGTAGCCAGATGAAGCGGAGCAGCCCCCAGCGCATATAGTTGCTGCTGTGCAGGTCGAGGTCGTTGCTGAAGATCAGGCCGCTGGCGAGATAGCTGCCGAGCAGGATGCCATAGTGCAGCGGGTTCATCGCAGGCAGGCTGACCACCAGTGGGGCGGCGCAGGCACCGACCGCAATGGTGAGGATGTCGTGGGTACGTCCGTCGGGCATGGGCTGGGTTTGCTCCCGGTTGAGGTAAGAACGGCTGTGCGAAGTATAGCACTAGCAGCCGCCAGCGTCAACCAGCCCAGCTAGCGGTCTGCAACCCTGGCTCTCCTACAAAAGTAGAGTTACAGTTTAGCAATCGTGACTGGCAGCGGTTGTTGGCCCGAATCATGTAACCAAACGCGTACTACCAGCGTAGAGTAAGCGGGCGGTTAAACAAACCGCCTGGCAACCAATCACCCGGTCGTGGCTACCAACGGCATTGGCTAGCCCGCCCAACCACAGCGCGGATCGTACCCGCAAGGAGCATAAGCAAGATGAAGCGTAAGTCCAATATTGCTTTGGTGGCCCTATTCGTCACTGGCCTGCTGCTCAGCATCCCCGGTTTTAGCTCGGCTGCCCCTCTCAGCCAGAGCGACAAGACCTGCTTTAATGAGACTGGCAAGTGTGTACCGGCGATTTTCTATGCCTACTGGCAAGCGCATGGCGGCCTGGCCCAGCAGGGCTTCCCCGTCTCCGACGCTGCCAATGAGCAGAACGCCACCGATGGCAAGACCTATCTCACCCAGTACTTCGAGCGCGCCGTCTTCGAGTACCACCCAGAGAATGCCACCCCCAACAACGTGCTGCTGTCGCTGGTCGGTCGCTTCCGCTTCCAGGACAAGTACGCTGGTGGTGCAGGCGAGACCTACACCTTCCCCAACAGCCAACGCTTCAGTGAGACCGGCTTCAACGTCGGCGGCCCCTTCCTCGCCTACTGGAAGGCGCATGGTGGCCTTTCGCAGCAGGGCTTCCCGATTAGCCCTGTCTTCCAGGAAAAGAGCGACGTTAACGGCCAGACTTACTACGTGCAGTACTTCGAGCGCGCTCAGTTCGAGTGGCACCAGGACAACGCGGGCGGGCCGAACGAAATCCTCCTCAGCCTGCTTGGTAGGATGCGCTACGACAAGGTGCATGGCAATGGCGGCCCCCAGGCTGGCAACCCACCCCCGGCCAATACTGCGGTAGCTAACACCTGCCCCAACGGTAAGTCGGTCAATGCGAGCGTCGAGCCGGGTTGCGGCAAGGCTGGCACCACCTTCAACTTCACGGTCAGCGGCTTCCAGATAAATGAGGCTTTGAGCTTCTGGATTACCAACCCACGGGGCGATGTGGTTGGCTCTGCCCGACCATTCGACCTCGGCTCGCACGGCAGCAGCTTCTCCAGTTCGCTGGATGGGAGCAGCACCAGTACTCTAACCCCCGGTCAGTGGGCGATTACCTTCCAGGGCAAGGAGAGCGGCAACCAGGCTATCGTGTTCTTCTACATCACCAACTAACCGCGATAGGCTGTGGCCCCTTACTCTTCAGTGGGTGAGGGGCCACTTTCTGTTGTGCTGCTGCGGCAGGGGTGCCAGTCTGCCCCTCTTGTGCTATAATAGCGGCAAAGCAAACCACTATTGGAGGGGACAAGATGGCTTCTGAGAGTAATCAGTTGACGCAGAAGGATGGGCTGCTGACTGGCTTTGTCAGCTACGACGGGGATGGCGAGAAGATAGACGGCTACCTGGCGATGCCTGGGGACGGCGCAGCGCACCCCGGCGTAATCCTGGTGCAGGAGTGGTGGGGGATTGAGCCGCACATCAAGGACTTGTGTGCGCGGTTGGCGCGTGACGGCAACTATGTAGTGCTTGCCCCCGACCTCTACCACGGCAAGGTGGTGGCCGAGCCGAACGATGCAGCTAAGGCGGCGATGGCCCTGAACAAGGACAAGGCGGTGGGCGAGATTGGGGCGGCTATCGACTACTTGCAGAGCAGGGCCGAGGTGCAGCCGAAGAAGCTGGGCATGACTGGCTTCTGCATGGGCGGCTTCCTTACCTGGAAGGCTGCTGAGCAGGAGAACGGCGAATTGGCTGCTATCGCCCCCTTCTATGCTGGCCGCTACCAGCCGACCGCCGCGGAAATCCGTAAGGTGACGGCTCCAGTGCTGGTGATTTGGGGCGAAGATGACGGCAGCATCCCCGCTGAGCAGCGCGCCCACGTCGTTGACTTGCTCAAGCAGGAGGGCAAGACCTATGCGGCCCACACCTATGCCGCAGGCCACGCCTTCATCAACGACCAGCACCCGACCCACCAGAAGGAAGCGGCGGCTGCGGCCTGGCAGCAGTTGCTAGCCTGGTTCAAGCAGTATCTTGGCTAACGAGGAAGCTCATGCGCGTATTGATTACTGGCTCTAGCGGGCAGATTGGCACTAACCTCGGCCTGGCTCTGCTCGATCAGGGGCATGAGGTAGTGGGGGTGGACAAGCGGGCTAACGAGTGGACGGAGCGTATCGCCACGGTTGGCTGCGACCTTGCGCGGGTGCTGGCCCCAGCGGAAGTGAGCGACTACCTGAGCGCGGCTGGCCCTGTCGCTGACGTGGTGGTACACTTTGCTGCTTACGCGAAGGTTCACGAACTGACCCGCTACCCCCACCGCGCCCTGGAGAACATGGTGATGACCTTCAACGTGCTGGAGTATTGCCGCCAGCACAACTTGCCGATCATCCTCGGCAGCAGCCGCGAGACCTACGGCAACCTGCCGCTGCACCACAACGACCCGGTGAGCGAGGAACTGGCTGACCACCGCCTGGCGGCCAGCCCCTATGCGGCCAGCAAGCTGTCTAGCGAGAGCCTGATTTACGCCTACGCCCGCTGCTACGATATGCCCTACATCGTCTTCCGCTTCAGCAACGTCTATGGTCGCTACGACAACGATATTGAGCGGATGGAGCGGGTGATGCCCCTGTTTATCCGCAAGATAGCCGCTGGCGAGCCGATTACAGTCTATGGCGAACAGAAGTTGCTAGACTTCACCTACGTGGATGACTGCGTGCAGGGGGTGCGCCTGGGCATTGACGCGCTGGTGAGCGGGCGGGTGACGAATGAGGTGATTAACCTGGCTTACGGGCAGGGCCACGGGCTGGTGGAGATGGCGGAGATGATTGGCGCGGCGGTAGGAGTGCCGCCCGCGATGACCGTGCTACCCTCGCTGGTTGGCGAAGTAACCCGCTACGTAGCCGACCTGGGTAAGGCGCGCGGTCTGCTTGGCTATGAGCCGCTGGTGTCGCTGGCCGAGGGGATACCGCTGGCCGTCGCCTGGAACCGCGAGTGGGCGGCAAGAGGTGGGCTGGCTGAGGCAGGCAGTGCATTGCAGCTTGACGAAGCGCGATGACGGCTGGCACGGCGGACAAGAAGGCGGGCAGCCACAAGCAACTGATGCTGCTGGGGATGCTGCTTCGCCAGCCGATGTACGGCTACCAGTTGAAGGAACTGATTGACACCCACCTGGACTTCTACTCTGACCTGAAGAAGCCGAACCTCTACTATCTGCTCGACCGCATGGCTGCTGATGGCTACTTGGCTAGCAGCAGTCAGTCGCTGGAGGGTGAGGGTGGCGAGCGGCTGGTCTACGCCGTGACCGAGGCTGGCCGCGCCCTCTTTCACCAGACCTTGCGGGCTGTCCTTAGCGGCAGCGAACCAATCCACAATGCGGTAGACGTGGCTATCTTCTTTCTCAACTACCTGCCAGTTAGGGAGGCGGTTGCCCTCTTGCAGGCGCGCCAGCAGAGCTTGCAGCAGCAGCTAGCCGCGACCGAGGAGCAGATGACCGCTATCCAGCAGCCGACAGCCCACCACGCTATCGTCAACGACCACATCCTGACCATGTACCAGGCGGAATTGGGCTGGCTGGCCCGCACAATAGCGCAGCTCGGCTCGTGACCAGCAACCGCCCTGCTGCGCCCGCTCAGCGGCTGCGAAACCTGAAGTGGCTGGCTCTCGCGCTGGCGGTGGGCCTTACCCTCGCGCTCTACCTGCCGACGCTCGGCTACTGGTGGGTGGCCGACGACTACAACTTTGCGCTGCCAAAGGGCTGGGTGCAGGTGGCTAACTTCTTCAACCTGCGGCGCGGTGGCGGCTTCTATCGGCCCCTGACCTGGCTTAGTTTCGTGTTGGACTACAAGCTGTGGGGCTGGTTTAACCCGGCAGCCTGGCGGTTGGAGAACGTGCTGGTCAACTGTGGCTGCGCCGCCCTGGTCTGGCGACTGCTGCTCGGTCTCGTCCCCCCCGCCCAACATTCGCCCGCACGGGAGCAGGGGGTGTTGGCGGCGGGGGTGGCGGCGGTGACGTTTGCCGTGCTGCCCGCTCATCCGGGGGCAGTAACCTGGGTGGATGGCCGCTTCGACTCGCTGACTGGCCTGTTCTATCTGGCTTGCGTGGTCTCCTTCGTCAGCTACCGCCGTGCGCCGCGCTGGTGGCTGTATGGCTTGACCGCGCTATTCCTTGTGCTTGGCATCCTGGCGAAGGAGATGGGGCTGACCTCGTTCGCGGTGCTGATACTGGCTGACTTGCTCTGCTTCGACCAGCCTGAGTTGCGCGCCCGCGACTTTGGTGGCTGGCTGCTGGCGAAGCTGCGGCTGCATGGGCCGTTCGTGCTGCTCGGCGGCGGCTATCTGCTGCTGCGGCTCTGGCTGCAAAGTCAGCGCATCCTGATGATGGGCTATGGCTCGACCCCTAAGCTCGGCCAGCCCTTGCTCGACAACATCGCGGGCTATATTGGCATGATTGTGGGGCTGCCTGGCGTAGTGGGGTTGCGTGGGGGGGCGGCCAACCTGTTTCTGGTCGGCGGGCTGGCGGTGTTTGCTGGGCTGGCTTGGTACGGCGGGCGCATCGGCTGGTTTGGGCTACTCTGGCTGCTAGTCAGCCTCGCGCCGGTGGTTAGCATTCCTATTTTCGACCAGGCCACCCGCTATGTCTACCTGCCCAGTGTGGGGCTGGCGATTATGCTGGGCGCAGGGGTGGCGCGGCTCGCGGGCGCGGTCTTTGCCCTGGGGCTGAAGCAGTGGCTGGCGGCCAGCCTGGTTGCGCTGCCCATCCTGCTGCTAGTCGCGCTTGGCGGCTGGGGGACGATGGCGCACAACGACGAGTGGCGGGTGGCGGGCGAACAAACCCGCAGCTTGCTGGTGCAACTGAAGCAGACCTACCCGGACGTGCAGCCGAATGACCGCCTGTTCTTTGTCGGCCCACCATTCACCTACCAGCGGGCCAGCGTCTGGAACGAGGGGCTGCACTGGGCGGCGCGGATGTGGTATGGCGCGCCAGATAGGGTAGACCCCTACCGCAGCATGGCAGTCTACTACCGACTGTTTGAGCAGAAGCTATTCGATGCGGCGATTGAGCAGCCCAATCCCGCTGGGGGGCGCGACCTCTACCTGCGCTGGCAGGGGGCTAGGCTGAGTGCTGCACCCTCGGCGGCAGTGCTGCTGCAAGGCGAGCAGTGAGGGGTATTTACCGTTTGTTCACCTATGCACACCGCAACCGCAACCAGCGCAGCGTACAATGGAGTAGGCTTAGTTGCACTACCGAGGCCGCCAGCGGCACAAGCTCTGGCGGTCTGCTATAATGGGGGCGGTCAGTGGCTATCAATCGCTATCAGTCGCTATCAACGGAGGTCAAGATGGACAAGATTAGAGTAGCCGTCAACGGGTATGGTACTGTTGGCAAGCGAGTGGCTGACGCAGTGCGCCTTCAGCCAGACATGGAGTTGGTGGGGGTGTGCGATGTGTTGAGCAACTACCAGACCAAAGTAGCGGCAGCCCTGGGGGTGCCACTCTACGCCGCCGCCCCAGAACACGAGCGCGCGATGGCAGCCGCAGGCATCGTAGTGCTTGGCACCCTCGACCGCTTGCTTAGTCTAGTAGACGTGGTGCTAGATTGCACCCCGCGCGGGGTGGGCGTACGCAATCTAGAACACTACCAGCGGGCTGCGGTCAAGGCGGTCTTTCAAGGCCGCGAACAGCACGACGTGGCGGGCCACAGCTTCGTGGCCCAGGCCAACTACGCGGCTACGCTGGGCCGCGATTACACCCGCGTTGCTTCAAGCAATACCATCAGCATAGCCCGCGTGCTGGTTGCTCTACGCGATGGCGGCCTCTTGCACAAGGCGCGAGGCGTGGTCATGCACCACCCGCACGACGACTCCTGGCAGCCGCTCAGCGACCGGCCCGCGCCTGGCAGCCTGCCCGCCAGCAAAGTCCGCAGCAACCAGACCGACGAGCTTAACCTGGTGCTATCGGGGTTGGATATCGTCACCTTCATCGCTCGCGCCACGCCCAAGCAGGACAACAACCACTACTGGATTGTTGAAGCCGACCACGCGGTTACGATTGAGGAGGTGCTAACTGCCTTCCGCGCCAGCCCGCGCATTGCCCTGGTGCGGATGGCCGACGGCATCAACAGCTACCAGGACTTGCAGGCTCTGATGCTCGACCTCGGTCGCCCACGTGGAGATATGTGGGAAACAGCTCTGTGGGAGGACTCGCTGGCGGTGCAGCGGGCCGAAATCTACTTCAGCTATCAGGCCAGCGAAGCGGCGGCGATTGCCGAGAACATTGACGCAATCCGCGCCCTCTGTGCCAGCGAGCAGTTGGCCGAGGACTCAATCAGCCGCACTGACGCGGCTTTGGGCATGCGCCACGACTTCGTTAGCTGGGTCAGGCCGGGCTAACCGCCGCCGCTAGCCAACAGCCAGCATGAGCAGCAACGACCCAGCCCCCAGCACAGGAGGGCTGGGTTCGCTTTGGGCAGCGGCAAGCCCGCGCCCGGTTGCAGGCTAGCTGCTGCCCGCTAAAGCACGCACTTTGCCCCAATCTCCCACCAAAGTGGGCAGCTGCCCTTGACAGAACAAGCGTTCTATGATACAATTAGCGCAGGTTAGAACAGCAGTTCTACGCAGAGAGGAGATTGTGATGAGCAAGCAAGCAGCAGACCAGCCCAAGCATCGCCCAGCCTGGACACGCATTTATGGGCAGGGTGGCACCTATACCGTGCAGCAGGGCGGCCAGCGCAGCTACCGCGTGGTGCTGACTGGCAGCCCGCAGCCAAGCTGCACCTGTGGTGCAGGCAGCCAGGCGGGGCAGCCAGCCGAGTGCCAACACATCATCGCCCTGCGCGACTGCGGCTTCATTGCCGCCTGAGCCAAGCTATGCTGAAGGCAGCCGCAGCCCAATCCGCGTGCTGGGGCTGCCCCACCACCTGAGAGAACGAAAGAGCAAAAAGATGAGCCAAGAGCAACGCCCCGAACAGCGGCCCGCTGACCGCCCCAAGCCGCCGGTCGAGATTTACGTCTACGCGACAAACAAGAACTTCCTCAACATCTACGATGCGCTCCGCATCAACAAGGTCAAAATCGAGCTAGCCAGCTACGACCAGGAGTCGGGGCGGCAGACCGGTATTGCCTCGGCTTGGTTGGATAGCGACGACCTCAAGCTGCTCGTCCACCTGGTCACCAACCGCCTGTTCCGCGAGGTAATCTGCGCCCCCACCCAGACGGCAGGCCGCTTCGAGCGGTTCGGCGGCAGCAGCAAGCAGGATGGTACGATAGAGAGCCGTACCCTGATCATCGAGTACGACGACCAGGGCGGTAAGTTCGCCCGCTATCCCTACCGCCTAACCATCGCCAACGGCCCCGGCAAGGCAACCCAAAACGGCGCAATCCAGCCTGCTGGTGAGCCGACTAGCCGGGTGCAGATGCGTATCCCAGAGAGCGACCTGATGAAGGCGATGTTGGTCGCCCGCGACTATGTGGCAGCGCACGACCTGATTAATCACAACCGCATCGTCGCCGAGAAGAGCCGCGAGTTGCGTGAGCGGCTAGAGGCCCGCGACCAGGAGCGTGGAGAACGCCAGCCAGCCCTGCAGCCAGCCCCGCGCCCAGCCAACCTGACCGCCCCCCAGCTAGCTAGCGAGCAGCGGCCTGCCCGTCAGCCCGAAGCTGCGCCCGCCCCAGAGCAGGCCGCCAGCCCAGAGCCAGCCGCCCTCAGCAAGGTAACCAACATCCGCGCCGCCCGCCCCGGCCCACCACTCACCAATAACCCAGCCGCCAACAGCCGCCGCGCCGCAAACCAGTAACACCCTCGTCCCCCCTCATCACCTACCGCTGCTGCCAGCCCCAGGGCAAGGACAGCACCAGGCGCAGCGGCTCAACCGTCACCCACAAACAGAGCGACTAGAGTTTAGAAAGGAAGTATGTTAAGATGGCTGGGACTATGAATAAGGTCATGTTGATTGGGCGGGTCGGGGGCAGCGTCGAACTGCGCTACACCCAGGCAGGCACGGCAGTCGCCAGCTTCAGTCTGGCAACCGACCGCTACGTAGGCGGCGAGGGCAGCCAGGGTCGCGAGGAGACCGAGTGGCACAATATCGTTGCCTGGGACAAGCTGGCCGACCGCTGCAACCAGTACCTGGTCAAGGGCCAGTTGGTCTACATAGAGGGGCGACTGCAAACGCGCTCCTGGGAAGACCAGAGCGGCCAGAAGCGGTACAAGACGGAGGTAGTCGCGGGCCAGATGACCATGCTGGGCGGCAAGCCTGGCGGCAGCAACGGCAGCCAGGTGCTGGCAGGGGTGGGGGCTGGGGCCGACGACGAGATGGAGGCTGAGGAGCTACCCTTCTAGCCGCCGCCCGGTGGGGGGCGCAGCGTACCTGCGTCCCCCTGCTCAACCTGTCAGCAGTGCGGTCAGCCAACCCTACGCAGAGTTAGAAGATAAAGATGAACCGATTGGAAGAAGACAATTACCGGGCTGCCTACCCTTCCCCCCGCCCTGCTCTACCGCGCAAGCGCAAGGAGCTAGAGCCGCTGCCTGCTGCGCTCGCTACTGCCCCCAGCTACGATGCGCGCAATGCCGCAGGCAAGCCCAGCGGTGAAATCGAACTGACCGGCATAGTGACCCTTGAGGGGACCCTGGAGCGCGTCACCTACGCCAACGAGGAGAACGGCTACACGATAGCCCGCCTGCACGTGGTCGGCAAACGCAAGCCCCAGGTAATCGTCGGCTACCTGCCCGGCATCATCGCCGGTGAAGCTCTGCGCCTTGAAGGCAAGTGGCTGCTGCACCCGCAGTATGGCCGCCAATTCACCGTCGAACGCTACCAGGTCGCCCCACCCGCTACCCTGAATACAATCAAGAAGTACCTGGGTGGCGGCCTCCTGCGTGGGGTAGGGCCGGGCATCGCTGAGCAAATCGTCAACCACTTCGGTCTACAAACCCTGGAGGTTCTAGCCCACGAACCAGCCCGCTTGCGTGAGGTGCCACACCTCGGCCCCCGCCGCGCCGCCGCTATCGTTGCCGCCTGGCAAGAGCAGCGCACGATTAAGGAGTTGATGCAGTTCTTGCAAACCCAGCAGATGAATGTCTCGCTGGCCCTCCGCATCTACCGCCACTATGGAGAGCAGTCGCTCGATGTCCTCCGCAACCACCCCTATCGGCTAATCACCAGCATCTACGGGGCCGACTTCGCCACCGTAGACCGCATGGCGACCGGCCTGGGCCTGACCCGCAACAGCGATGAGCGCATTGCCGCTGGGCTAATCCACCTGCTGGCCGCTCACAGCGAGGGCGGCCACGCCTTCATGCCCCTGCGCGACCTGCTTGAGGCTGGCGAGGGCCTGCTCAATATTGGCCCCAACCGTCTGGCTAGCGTACTTGAGCAGCAGATGGAGGGCGAGGCGGTCAAGCTAGACCGCGTCGCCGAGCAACAGGTAGTCTACCCCCTCTACCTCTACCATGCCGAGGTGGGGGTGGCTGCCTTGCTGCACCGCGTGATGCAGGCGAAGGATGATCGGCTAGCCCGCTTCCGCTTGTTCAACTGGGAGAAGGCCCACGACTACCTACGGATGCGGACAACGCTCGACCTCAGCGAACAGCAGCAGGATGCTGTGAAGTTGGCCCTGACCAGCCCGCTGATGGTGCTGACTGGCGGGCCGGGGACGGGTAAGACGACGACGCTGCGCGCAATCATTGAGTTGTTGCAGACGAAGGGCAACAGTGTAATTCTGGCTGCCCCCACTGGCCGCGCCGCCCGCCGCCTGACCGAAGCGACCGGCGCACCCGCCAGCACCATCCACCGCCTGCTAGAGTTGAAGCCAGGCGGTGGCATGGAGTTTAGCGGCAGCAGCCCACTTGATGCCGACGTAATCATCATTGACGAGGCTTCGATGATGGACTTGCCGCTCACCTACGCTCTGCTCAAGGCAGTGCCACCTGGCTCCCACCTCGTCCTCGTCGGCGACGCTGACCAGTTGCCACCAGTAGGGCCGGGCGATGTCCTGCGCGACGTGATTGAGAGCGGGGCGGTGCCGATAGTGCGCCTGGAGCAGGTCTTCCGCCAGGCCGAAGCCAGCGCAATCATCGCCAACGCCCACCTGATTAACGCGGGCGAGATGCCAGCAATCGCCAACGCCAACCCCGACAGCGACTTCTTCTTCGTCAACGCCCCGCTGCAAGACTCGCCCGACCTGATCGCCGAACTGGTCAGCACGCGCATCCCGCGCAAGTTCCGTTTCCAACCGCTGGAGGACATTCAGGTGCTATCGCCCATGCACGCTGGGCCGGTGGGGGTGGAAGCCCTCAACGGACGCTTGCAGGAGGTCCTCAACCCGCCCGCCCCCGGCAAGGCCGAACACCGCTTCGGCGACCGTACCTTCCGCGAGGGCGACAAGGTGATGCAGGTGACGAACGATTACGACAAGAAGGTGTTCAACGGCGACATTGGCCGGGTGGTGCAGATCGATCCTATCGAACAGACGGTGCGGGTGCTGTTCGACGCGGAGTTTTCGACCAGCTACGCTTTCGGCGAACTGGACGAACTGGTACACGCCTACGCGATCTCGATCCACAAGGCGCAGGGCAGCGAATACCC
>JBBROH010000017.1:0-34247 GCA_038229595.1 Chloroflexia bacterium
AACGGCACGGCAACTGTGGTGCGCCGTACAGTACGAGATGCAAGGTCGCCTGAGCAATACCGCTTGGCAAAGCTGGCTATCGCAGACCCGCGTCGTCGGTAGAGAAGACGGCACCTTGCTGATTGGCGGCCCCAGTAGCAATATGGCACGAGCGATGGTTGACCGCTACGGCGAAGAAGTACTCACCGTCGCCCACGAAATGGCGGGTCGCAAGCTCCCGATCCGCTTCGTCGCCCGCTTGACCTGAAGTGGCAGCACGGGGCCTTCTGCCCTGCGAAGGGGCTAGTTGCAAGGAGTGAGCAGTGCGACGGCCACAGCGTAGCCGCTAAAGGTAGCACTGTGCTACTAAGATTCTAAAATAGCCTGGGGAAGAAGCGGTAGAGCAAGCCGCCGCCCAGCAGCAGCAACGCAGCAGCAAGCAGGCTGGCGAAATCCAGCCCCGGCGTACCAACATAGGGAGCGGCAAAGAACGGCTGGCATGGCGCGGCCACCAGCCCTCCAGCGGCCAGCAGCAAGCCAACCAGCGGGCTAGTGGGGTCTGACCCCACTGCCAGCAACACGAAGCGGCAGACCAGCAGCGCAAGCAGCACGGTCAACAACAAGCGCAGCGGCGCAATACGGAAGGTGCGTATCATCGCCGCATTATAGCACATCTGCCACCCCGGTCGGGCCATGACCTGGGCAGCAGCCGACAAGTAGCAATGTACACAAAGCCCACGCGGTAGGCCATGACCACGCAGGCTGGTGCAGTAGGACGCTGGAAGGGCAGCAGGAGAGGCTATGAGCATGACACTTGAAGACCGCGTGCGGGTCGCCGCCATGCGCGACGGCTGGCAACTAGATCGGGTTAGCTACCACAAGAGCAGGCTACCGCTGCGTCCAGACAGCGTAGCCGAAGAAGGTATCCTCTTGCTCCTACTAGCCCTCAACCGCGAACTAACCGCCCGCGAGAGCAGGCAGCTAGTGGCACTACGCCTGGTGCGCTTACCGCCGTCGCTGGCCGCCGCGCAAGAACGCCCCCACCACGATGCCAACGAACAGCCAGAAGGCGATGAACAGGACGCTGCTCAAGCCGTTGGCAAGCATCAGCACTAGCAGCACCGCCGCCACGATCAGCGCACTGCCGACCGCCGCCGGGCGCACGTACGCCCCACGCAACGCTGCCATCTCCAACAGATAGCGGCCCAGGTAGAGACCGCCGCCAAAGATGATCGCCGCCAGGATGATAGTTAGAATGTCCATAGTTTCTTAATCGCTCCTTCTGGTTGCAGATTGACCCTTGCGCTTGATAGCAGCCGCTTGCCGGTCAGTCGTTCCTAATCGTGCAGCAACTTGGCCCAGGGCGGTGCGCTCGGCCAGCCGCTCAAGCGCACCGCTGCTGCCAGCATCAAGGCCAAAGCTGCTGCGGCTAGCCACTAGCACAGCCAAGCCTACTCGCTGCCCGCGCTGCCCCCCTCCCCACTGATCGCCGCCAGGAAGGGCGCAATTTGCGCCTGCACCCCTGGGTCAAGCTGCTGCGCCCGCGTTAGTATCGGCTCCGCCTCGGCGTAGCGGCCCAGCAGAGCCAGAGCCATGCCCTCGCCCGCCATCGCCTGCGCGTTCTCCGGGTCTAGCCCTGTCGCTCGTGTGAAGTCGGCCAATGCCCGCTCGTAATCGCCCTGCGCCCCGTAAGTGCGCGCCCGGTTGTAATAAGCATCCGCGTACTGCGGGTCGAGCGCGACCGCCTGGTTGTAGTCGGCCAACGCCTCGGCTAGCTTGTTTGCCAGCAGGTAGCACGACCCCCGATTGTTGAACGAATCCGCGTCGCTCATCCCCAGTTCGATAGCCCGCGTGAAGTCGCCCGCCGCCTGCTCAAAGTGACCCAACTCTGCGTTACATAGCGCGCGACCATAGTAAGGCTGTCCCTCATTCGGCGAGAGCGAGATGTAGGTGTCGAAGTCGGCCACCGCCTGCTGCAACTGGCCCGCCTGCATATAAGCCACCCCCCGGTTGTTATACGCCTTGACGAAGGTGGGGTCGAGCAAGAGAGCCTGGTTGTAGTCCGCAATTGCCAGGTTGAACTTCTCCTGCTCCGCATAGCAGATGCCGCGGTAGAGATAGGCCTCGGTTGCTTCTGGGGTGACGTTCAGCACCGCAGTGAAGTCGGCAATCGCCGCCGCCAGGTCGCCCACCTCGTAGTAGACAGCCCCACGCTCAAACAGCTTCTCCGCATCCCCCGGCTGCTCGGCCAGGGCAGCATCCAGCGCGCTCAGTTGTAGAGCCAGCCGCTCCTGCTCCTCCGCCTCAAGCGGTACTGCATAGTGCTGCAAGCGATTCATCAGCCCTCCTCAATCCCTCTTTGCCAGGGAACGCCCAACCCCCGCGCTCAACTTGGCTGCCACTACCCTGCCCGCTAGCCGAGCGCAAGTTCGCTGCCCGCAGCCGCTAGCAGCAGCCTGCTGCTAGCTCTCCCTCGTCGCTCGGCTAGCGATAAGGTCGGCCCCGGCCACGCCCCTTCGAGCCACCCCCAAACAGATCAGCGATGAAGATGACCACAAACGCCCCCACGGTCGCCACGATGATGCTACCGATGCCGTTGAACAGGTTGCCGCCAATGCCCAGTTGGCGAAAAAGCCAGCCGCCCACTATCGCCCCCACGATGCCCAGCACCGTGTTGCCCAGGCAGCCGTAGCCGCGCCCGCGATAGAGATTGCCCGCAATCCAGCCCGCCAGTGCGCCGACGATCAGCCAGCCCAGCCAGCTACCGTCCAGGCGGATGCCGCCTCCAATGTAGATGTCCACAATGCCCTCCTTGCCACCAATCTAGCTTGTGCAAGATCGTGGGCCAGATGTTTCACTCCTCGCGGCTCGGCCTAGCCTTCGCCGGGATCGCCTTCTTTGGCCGCAACTCTTGCATCCGCACCTTGCCGCACGCCGGGCAGAGCCACTTGCGGTGCTTGTGGAAGCTGCGCTTCTCCTCGACCATCGGCGTGCGACAACGTGGGCAAGTCACTACGCCTCGCTGCTGCTGGGGTCACGCATCTCGGCCAGCGCAGACAGCATCATCTGGAAGCTAGCCTGCTCGACCTCGCCCATCTCGGCCACCGCCCCAGCAATCTGGCCGGGGCCAACCTCGTCCACCATGTCGCCGAAGCGGGTCAGCACTGTGCCAGCAAGCTCCACATCCTGCAAGCTAGCCGCATTGCTGAAGGCCGCCGTCAACGCGCCCAGGGCCGCAGCGTGGTCGCCACTTTGCAGCGCAGCCTCGGCAGTAGCCTGGTTCTCGGCAATATGGGCGCGAATCTCCGGCTCATGCTCCTCAATCGTGCGCTGCTGCAACATCTGCATCACCGCGATCAACCACTGGCGGTGCTGGTCGTCAAGCTGGTTGGCGGCCTCAGCCACCTGCGCCTGATCCAGGGTTTGCAGCAGGCCAACGAAGTTCGCCAACGCCGCCTCGCGCTCCTCATCCTGATCCAGCACGATGTAGATCACCGCCGCCTCGACGTAGCCAGCCAGGGCATTCACCGTCTCGCCACTAGCCTCGGCCAGCTTTGCCGCCTCAAGCTGGCTGCTCGCCTGCCCCAGCATAGCAGCCCGCTGCTCTGGCGGCATATTGGCGGCGTTCATCAGTTGGCCGTCGTCCTCATCAGCATCATCGCCCGCGTCGTCGCCATCCATCTGCCGCACCAAGCTGACGATCATATCCAGCATCTCGCGGTGCTGCTCGTCAAGCTGGCCGCGCACCCCCTCAAACTCATCCTCATCCAGGGTTTGCACAAACTGCACCAGGGTGGTCAAGGCCTCGGTCGCCCGCTCATCGCGCAAGGCCAGGTAGAGGTAGGCCGCCTCGGTGTAGTTGCTGATCGCCGCTGCCTTGTCGCCCGCGCCCTCCGCTGCCTGCCCCGCATCAAAAGCGGTAGCCGCCTGCGCCACGATATTCTCCTGATCTGCCGCGCTAAGTTGCTGCTCGTCCTGCTCATCCTGCTCGTACACAGTAATCTCCTTTTGTTTTTCGCGCCTTCGCCAGGCTAAGGCCGCGCAATATTTGGTAGCAATTGCAATCATACCCCATGCCCCCAGCCGCGTCAAGCATTGGCGGGCTGGCTAGCAAGGCTGGTCGTGTGCTACCTACCGCTCGCAATTCGTCCCATCCTTTGTAGCAACCCGCTGGCAGATACCCGCCGCCAGTATGAACTCTTAGGCCGAGCGAGTGGTGGTCAGCCACCCACCCTACGCACAAGGATGCGCAGCCTAGCGCAGCCCCTCGCTGAAGAAGCGGCTCATCCGCTCCACATACTGCTCGCGGTCGGCAAAGTAGCCGCCACAATGCCCCACCCCCTCTAGTCGCCAGAGTGCCTTTGGCTGGCCCGCCGCTGCGTATAGCTTCTCCTGCTCACTAAAGTAGCAGGTGGTGTCGGCAGTGCCACCAACGATCAGCAGCGGGCGCGGGCTGATCTGGCTCACCACTTGCAGCGGCACCACCGCCCCCAGCCGATAACCCGCCCGCAACTGGACCAGCCACTCGGCTACATCCATGAAGGGGAAGGTTGGCAGGTGGGTTTTGGCCCGAAAGATATTGCCCACCGTCGTCTTCAGTTCGGCGAAGGGGCCGTCCACCGCCACTGCCCGCACCCGCTCGTCTGCCACCGCGCCGAGGATGGTGGTCGCCCCACCCATGCTGAAGCCCAACGCACCCACCTTCGCGCCAGGGAAGCGGTCGCACACGAAGTCCACCGCCGCCCGCCAGTCGCCAACCTCCGCGTGGCCGAGCGTAGTCATCGCCGGGTCGCTCTGGCCCTGCCCCCGGTAGTCGAATAGCAGCACATTGAAGCCTCGCCGCCACAGCCAGGTGCCAATGCCCACCAACTGATCCTTGCTGCCGTTAAAGCCGCTACAGGCGACGATTACCCGCCGCTCGTCTGGGTGGCTGAACAGCCAGCCCGCCAGCCGTAGACCGTCCGCGCTAGCAAAGGCTACCTCCTCAAACGGGACGTTCATATCCCAGGGGTTGAGGCTGTAGTTGCCATCCAGGGCGGGCTTAGGCTTGATCGTCAGGCTGCGGGCCACATAGTCCGCCACCCCCAGCGTGCCAGCCGCCAGCGCACCCGCCGCCAGCAACAAGCCATCTCGTAGCTTCATCTAATCTCCTATCCTTACCGCCAACAACTATTTTGCACCAGTGATCAGCTAGCCCGCAGCTAGAACAAGGTCGCCCCACTCGGTAGATAGCGATCCATCTGGCCGAAGGGTTGGCTGGTGAGGAAGAAGCTGTGGACATCGCTGATCACGAAGCGTTCGCCCAGCAGCAGGCGCACCGCTGGGATGTTGACCGCTGGCACGTCGAGGAAGACGCGGTTGTAGCCTCGCCGCGCCGCCCAGCCCAGGGCGTAGCCCAGCACTGGCCCGACATCCTCCGTCCGCTCGGCCACCAGCGGGCCGATCACCCCCCAGTTGCTGACGTAACTATACGCCACAAGCTGGCCCTCGCGCCAGTAGAGTTGGCCGCCAAAGTTGTTGCTGCTGACATAGCCCAGCCAGAATGAGTGATCCTGCCAGCGGGCTGCCCCCCGCACCTGACGATCCAGCCGCTCTAGCCCTGCCCGGATGCGGCCATCCTGGGTCATGCCCGCAGTCAGCGGCTGCACACTGAGGCCATAGCGGTCGGGCAACTGGTAGTCGCGCAGTCGCTGCGGGTCGCCGTTCATCCTCCAGATCGGGAACTGGGCGTACATCCCACTGCGTTGGTAGAGGGTGAGGGCGCGGGCATCGTCCGAAGCATAAACGAAGTAGCTCTGGTAGCGGTCGCGGCCATACTGCAAAGCCCGCGCCAGCAGGTTGCCGCCAATGCCCTGGCCCTGCGCCTGCGGGTGAACCCAGAAGCCAGAGAGGAACCAGGTGCCACCGCGCAGCACTGCCGCCGCCCAACCCAGCACCCGCCCTCCCCGATCACTTGCCAGCCACCAGCCCGGCCCGTCCTCGCGCAAGAGATAGTACCGTTGCCAGTCATAATGCTGCTGCGGGCGATCCAGTATCTGCCGCCCACGTCGCTGGTCGAGGTCAGCCACCGCCGCCATGAAAGTCGCGTGTACCCCGCCCAGGTCGGCCTCCGTCACCTGCCGATAGCTAATCTGCTCCATAGCCCATCCTCTCCGCCGCCCATCATCCTACCTCTCACCGCACTCTGTGTGCCACCACTACTTTGCTGACCGCCCCTCTGCAACCCGCAAGGGCTTGTCTGTTGCTTCAATCTAGCGGCTGGGTTTATACCGTGGTCCTCAAGCCCGCAAAAGCGTGGTGCAAACCTTGCATAAACGCTGTACAAGTGCTATAATGGGTTGGTAAGAAGGATGGTATAAAGTAATGGCAAAGATTGTTATTGTTGAAGATAACCGCGACGTTGCCAGGTTCCTGAGCGAAGTATTGACCAGTCAGGGCCACCAGGTGGTCACCAGCGACGAGGCGCACGCCTTCAGCCAGGTGCAGCGCGAACGGCCCGACATCGCTGTACTTGACCTGACCGTGTGGCGGGCTGGCGGTTCGCAGTTCGTCGAGCAAGTCCGTAGCGACAAGCTGACCTGTGACACGACCGTGCTGGTCTGGGCCGTGACCGCCGAGCAGCTACGCAGCCAGCTAGCCGCCCTGTTGGGCGAAGACATCATTGCGGACGAGCAACACGGCCTGTTCGACTGGGCCGCCGAACGCTATAGCCTGGCGGCTGAACTGAAGCAGCACATCAGCGAACTGGTAGAGCGCATCAACCAATCGCTGCCGCCGGTGCAGGCCAACCGCCCCACGCCCAACCTAGATGTACTGCTGCCCAACGACGCAGACCTGCGCCAACTACTTAGTGGCGGTTGGTTGGAGCAGGCCGCCCTGACCAGCCTGATCGAGCAACTAACCTCCTTCTGCGCCCTGGAGGTGGCCGCTCTCTATGCCATGCAGCCAACCATGCTGCTGCGCCCCAGCGAACTCGCGCTGCTCGGCTACGACTTCGACGAAGCGCAGGCTGCCATGTTCGACCTCGCCCGCCTCGGCCTGCTGGAGCCGCTGGCCGCCAACGAGGACACTGAGTTTGGCCTGCCTGTCGGGGCCGCCCAGCACGATCTGCTGCTCCAACTGGATGCTGCTATGCAAGAGCCAGAGCTACGACGCGAAATGGCCTACCAGGTGATCCGCCAGGAGCGCGCCCAGCTAACCTGAGCCAGCGCAGCAACAAACAGCCAGGGGAGTGCTGGTTTGCACTCCCCTTCTCACGCCCCAGCTACGCACCCGCTTACGGCTCTACCACGATCATGTCTGCCACCTGCACACAGTGGCGGGCGAAGTAGCCAGTGTTCGCCTCTAGCGCATAGTGGTAATCGCGCTTGGGGCCATGCTGCGTCTCTCTATCAAAGGGGGCCATCTCCTGAATGTCAATGATCGTGCCGTTTTGGTCAACAAACGCGATTGCCAGCGGCAAGGCCGTGTTCTCCATCCAGAAGGTACCGCTAGTCGGCTGGCCGAAGTCGAACAGCATCCCATGATCGTCGGCCATGGCGGTGCGACCCATCAGCCCAATCTGCTGCTCCTGCTCGCTGAGGGCGAGTTCCACCGTCATCGTCAGGCTGCGCTCGCGCTGCGAATCGCGCAGGAAGCGCACGGTTGCTAGCTTCAGTCCGCTTTGTGGCGCAACCAGGGCTGGCGTGGCGGTCGAGCCAGCGACGGGTACGGGGGTTGCCTGCAACGGCTTGACCACGCATTGGAAGCTCGCCGCCGTGGGTTGGCTTACCGTAGTCGCTGGCTGTTTGGCCGTCACGGTCAGTGGTTGGTTGGCTAGCGCAGTCACCGTCGGTCGGCTGCTGGTTGCTGTCGGTTGGCTGCTGGTCGCGGTCAGCGCGACGGTCGTTGCTGGCGCAGGGCTAGGGCTAGCTGGGGTCGGGCTGTCGCAGCCCATGCCAGTCAGCAGCAAGCAGATAGTTAGCAGGGCCGCCAGTTTGGTTCGCAAGCTCTTTCCCCTTCCAGTTAGACTACTGCGGATTGACTGTAGGTGGCGGGTCGATCTTGATTGCGGCATTAAAGTCGCTGAAGGTCGTCTCCACGCGGGTGCGGATCGCCTGGGCCGAACCAGGTAGGCTCAGGTCGAGCAGCACCTTGCGCTCCAGGCTGTCCGCCTTGCCGATCCACGCCTCCACCGCGATGCTGCCACTGCCCGCCAGGCCACCGAGGTCGCTGCCGCTCAGGTTGAGCTTCAGGTGATAGCAAGCCACCCCCGCGACCTGCTCATCAGCCAAGACCACCGCATCCTTGTAGTAGCTAGCGTAATCACCCAGCGGCTTGTTGGGGTTGATCAGCACGCTGCCGGGCTGCGGCTGGTCGGTCTTGACCCAGCTACTGCCGCCCACCTGCTTGAAGTAAGTGTCACTGGCGATCACAATGTAGTCGCCCACCGCCGCGCCCGCCAGCGTGTAGCGGTCGGGCCGCACAATCTCCCCGCGCAAGTCGAGGTTAGTCGGCCCCGTACTGCCTGGTAGCTTGTCGAAGCTGGCCCGCATCACATAGCGCAGGCTGGTCAGCTTGTCCTGCGCGGCATCGGCTGCCGCCAGGATGCTCCTTGCGTCGGCGGTTGCCAGCCCCAATGTTACGCTACCCCCCTTCGGCTGCAACAGCAGGTAGGCCAGCCCAGCAAGCAGCAGACTCACCACCGCCAGGCTCAGCAGCAAGCCAAGCCTCGGCCCTCGCTTGCGCGGAGGTGGCGGGTAGAAGGGCGGCTGGTATGTTGGTTGCAGGTAGGCTGGCGGCTGGCTAGCGAACGCCGCCTCGTCCGTTGCGGTGGGTGGGGTTGTTGGCGTATCCGACTGCTCCCCCTCTGGGTAGTGGTTGCCGCTCATCTACTTCCTTCTACCCTACTCCGGGGCGGTGAACACTCTGCCAGTGAATTAGCAGGGCGGATCAGTGGATTAGTAGGCAAGCTCTGGATAGCCAGCTTCGGTACCCGCGCCCTACTTAACCACCTGCGATACACCGTCCGCTGCCGCCTTGAACACGTTGCTAGTAAAGTTAGTTACTGGGCCGATGAGGAAGAAGAACACGACAGTCAGCACCGCCGATAGCACCAGGCTGCCGACGATCAGGCCCGCGCCGGGGCGGAGCAGGCTGGCGGTATTATTGGCCCGCGCCTCGGTTGCTGCAATCGCCCGTGGGTGGCTGGGGTCACGGAAGTACATATACCAGATTATCCGCACATAGAAGAAGGCAGCTACTGCGCTGTTCAGTGCGCCAACCACCGCCAACCAGGTCAGGTCGGCCCGGATCGCAGCGATGAACACGTAGTATTTGGCGAAGAAGCCGACCGTCGGTGGGATGCCCATCAGCGAGATCAGGCAGAAGGTCATCACCACCGCCATCCCCGGCGACCACTGCGAGAGGCCGCTGAAGTCGTCCAACTCCTCGCCCAAACCCTGGTGCTGCAACCAGACGATCAGGCCGAACGCGCCCATGTTCATGAAGGCGTAGGCGAAGCTGTAGAACATCACGCTGCTGACCGCCCCAGTGTCCGTTCCCGGCTTGAAGGCAGCCAGGCCGATCAGAATGTAGCCCGTGTGCGCGATGCTGGAATAGGCTAGCATCCGCTTGACATTGCGTTGGGCCACGCCCACTATGTTGCCGAGAGTCATGGTCAGCACACTGAGGACGGCAATCACCGGCACCCACACCTGCCAGGCCGCGCCCATCCCCTGCACCAGGATGCGGATCATCGCGGCGAAGGCTGCTGCCTTTGGAGCCACCGACATGAAGGCAGTCATCGGCGTGGGCGCGCCCTGGTAAGCGTCTGGTGTCCACATATGGAAGGGGACGGCTGCGATCTTGAAGGCCAGGCCCGCGACCAACAGCAGCACCGCCAGGGTGAGCAGCGTGTTGGCGGTCGCCCCACCCACGCCGATCAGGTCGCCCATCTTGGCCGCAATCTGGAAGATATTGGTCGAGCCAGTCAGCCCATAGGTCCAGGTCATGCCATAAACCAGGATCGAGGTGGCGAAGATACCGAGCAGGAAGTATTTGAGGCCCGCTTCGTTGCCCCGCTTGTCGTTGCGCGCCCAGCCAGTCAAGATATAGGTGGAGAGCGAGGAGAGTTCGATCCCCACGAAGATGGTGATCAGGTCGGTGCCACTGGCGACCACCATCATGCCCGCGGTCGCCATCAGCATCACGCAGTAGTATTCACCGAGCGGCATCCCAAACTCCTCAATAAAGGTAGCCGAGAGCAACACGGCCAAGATCGCACTACTGAGGAAGATGATCTTGAAGAAGTTAGCCAGGTCATCCACCACCACCAGCCCGCAGGTGGCCTGGTGCGCCGGGTCGCAGTTGGATGGGCTGATGAAGGTAAAGTGGTTCTGGCCGAAGTAGAAGAAGACGGAGACCAACGCCGCCCCCAGCCCAACCAGGGCCAGGCCAGTCAGCACCGGCCTGCGTTGCTCCTTCTTGAGGAACAACTCGGTGATCAGAATCACAATGCCCATCACCATCACGATCAACTCTGGCAGCACCACCATCAGGTCGGCTGAAGGTGTGGCTATTTGTGCAGGTACGTTCATGCGCTTTCTTTCCCTCTCCTCTTTGCAGTTTGCTGCCCCAACTGGTTTATCCCCACGCAAACAAACTCAATCGTAATATCACGTTGGCAGCATTGTGGGTGCGCCCTCTGCCAGTCTGCTGCCCATCGTGGGCTTAGCGGCCTACCACCTGCATCAGCCAGGCCAGCACTGGTATCTGCTCGTGCGAGTTGACCAGGGCCGTTGCCGCTTGCTGGCTGGCTAGCGTCAGGTTCGCGTCGGGCTGGGCGATGGTCTGGAACAGGGGGAGCGGGTAGACCCCCATGCCGATTGCCAGCACCACCAGGGTGATGATGCCCATCGCCTCATGCAGGCGCAGGTCGGGGAAGCCCTCCGAGCTTGCCTTCGGCTTGCCGAAGACTGCCCGCTGGAACATCCACATCAGATAGAAGGGGGCGATGATGATCACGATGCTGGCGATGGCGGCCACAAAGGGCGCGTACTTGAATGCGCCGAGGAAGACGAGGAACTCGCCGAGGAAGCCGCTGATCCCCGGCAAGCCGAGGCTGCCGAGCATCAGCACCCCGAACATAGCCGCGTAGATCGGCATTCGGTAGGCCATGCCGCCCATCGCCGCAATGTCGCGGGTGTGCAGCCGCTCGTAGACCACGCCGACGCAGAAGAACAGGCCGCCCGTCAACAGACCGTGGCTGACCATCTGCAACACCGCGCCGTCAATGCCTTGCTGGGTGAAGGTGAACAGGCCCAGCACCACAAATCCCATGTGGCTGACCGACGAGTAGGCCACCAGCTTCTTGAGGTCGGGCTGTACCAGGCTGACTAGTGCGCCGTAGATGATGGCGATCAGGCTGAGGGCGATCATCAAGCCCTGGAAGGTCGCTGCACCAATCGGGGCTAGCGGGATAGCGAAGCGCAGGAATCCATAGCCGCCCAGCTTGAGCAGCGTCCCAGCCAGGATCACGCTGCCAGCTGTCGGTGCCTGCACGTGCGCGTCTGGCAACCAGGTGTGCAGCGGCCAGAGCGGTACCTTGATCGCGAACGCCCCCGCAAAGCCGAGGAAGATCAGGTTCTGGAATGTTGTCCCCAACGCCCCGCCCAGCCCCCCGTTCTGACCGCTGACCACCCCCTGCATGATGCGGGTGAGGGTCGGCAGGTCGGTGGTCGCGACCCCGCCGTTGGCCCCCGCGCTGGCGATATAGAGAGCGATGATCGCCACCAGCATTAGCACACTGCCAACCAGGGTGTAGAGGAAGAACTTGACCGCCGCATAGACGCGGTTCTGGCTGCCCCAGATGCCGATCAGTAGAGCCATCGGGATCAGCACCAGTTCAAAGTAGATGTAGAACAGGAACAGGTCGAGCGAGGTGAACACGCCCAGGGTGCCGACTTGTAGCAGCAGCAGCACCACGTGGTACTCGCGCAGCCGGGTTTGGATGCTGCTCCAGCCCGCCAGCACCGCGATGATCGATAGCAGGGTGGTTAGCTGCACCAGGAGCAGGCCCACGCCGTCGATGCCCACGTGGTAGTTGATGCCAAACGCCTTAATCCAGGGCGTGTTCGCCTCAAACTGCCAGCTTTGGTTCACCCCCGCCGTCTGCGCCCGGCTGTCAAACAGGAAGATCAGGGGCAGGCCGACCACGAAATCTAGTATCGCCACCCCCAAAGTAAACACGCGGATCGCCTTGCCCTTGACGATGCCGGGGATTGACACGATGATCGCACCCAGGGCCGGGATGGCGATCAGGATGGTCAAAATCAGGTTGTTGAAGTTCACGTTTTCTCTCCTACCTGCTCCCCTCCTCCCTCGCAGGGGAGGGGTGGGGGGTGGGGGCTAACTTGTTCTTGCTCCCTGGGGGAGGGGTGCGGGTTAGCGCACGAAGCCGAGGGCCAGCAGCCCGACGTAGGTGACCAGTACCAGCAGGCCGAAGGCGATTGCCAGCGAGTAGGTGCCAACGAACCCGGTTTGCACCTTGCGTAGCCCTGCGCCCATGCCCGCGACGATGCGCGAGATGCCGTTTACTGCACCGTCAATGATGTTTGCGTCGCCCCACCAGCTAGCGTTGGCGATCCGCTTCACGTTGTTGACGATAGCCCACTGGTAGAGGTCGTCGAAGTACCACTTGTTGAGCAGCAGGTTGTAGACCGGCTTGAAGCGCGCGCCCAGCGTCTCCGCCAGGGTGCTGCGCCGCCCGTACATCGCGTAGGCAAGAGCGATACCAGCTAGCGCGACAACGGTCGCCACGCCCAGGAGGATCACCACCTCACTAGTGAGTCCCTCTTTCGCCACTGGCTCGTTCATTGCACCCGCGAGGAACTGGTGGATCATGCCACCATCGGGTCGGAACTCGAAGCTAGTGGTGAAGGTGAGCAGGAAGCCCATCACCACGGTTGGCACCGCCAGCACGAGCAGCGGCAGCGTCATATTCCAGGGCGACTCGTGGGGGTCGCCGTGCGCGCCATGTGCGTCGCCGCCGTGTGCGTCAGCCGCCACGTTCGCCTTCGCCAGGTCTCCGCTGTGGCCGCTGGTCGCAGGTGGCGTGCCGTGCGCGTCGGCAGCATGGCCCACGCTCTGGCCGCTCGACCGCTCCGCCGTCGTACTCTGGTCGGCAGCCTGGTTCGCCACCGCCGCTGTGGTGCGCCAGCGCGGTTGACCCTCAAAGACGATGAAGTAGAGGCGGAACATATAGAAGGCGGTCATGAAGCTGCCCAGCGTCAGCAGTCCCCAGGTGGCGTAGCCGATGATGCCGCCGCCATGGAAGGCTGCGCCCGTGATCTCGTCCTTGCTGAAGAAGCCCGCCAGCGGCACCACGCCCGCGTTTGCCAACGCCGCCAGCAGGAAGGTGATGCTGGTGATCGGCATGAACTTGCGGATGCCACCCATCGTGCGGATGTCCTGCGGGTCTTTGACTCCGGTGTTCTCCATGCCGTGGATTACCGAGCCGCTGCCGAGGAACAGTAGTCCCTTGAACATAGCGTGGGTCGCCAGGTGGAACAGAGCCGCGATGATCGCCCCTACGCCCAGGCCCGCGAACATATAACCTAGCTGGCTGATGGTCGAGTAGGCCACGATCTTCTTGATGTCGGTTTGTACTAGGGCGATGGTTGCGCCCAGCAGTGCCGTGGTCACGCCGATGATCGTCACCGCTGGCAGGACACCGGGGGCTAGTTCGAACAGTGGGTGGGCGCGGGCGACCAGGTACACGCCCGCCGTGACCATCGTCGCCGCATGGATCAGGGCCGAAACGGGGGTTGGGCCTTCCATCGCGTCAGGCAGCCAGACGTGCAGGGGGAACTGCGCCGACTTGCCCATTGCGCCGAGGAACAGCAGACCGCAGATCACGGTTAGCGTAGTTGCGCCGATGCTATCCGCTTTGGCGAACACGTTGGTGTAGTCGAGGTTGCCCAGCGTCCAGAACAGCAGCATGATGCCCAGGCTGAAGCCGAAGTCGCCCACGCGGTTGACGATGAAGGCCTTCTTGGCCGCGTCGCCTGCGCTCTTGCGCGTGTACCAGAAGCCGATCAGCAAGAACGAGCAGAGGCCCACCGCCTCCCAGAAGATGTAGAGTTGCAGGAAGTTGTTTGCCAGCACCAGCATCAACATACTAAAGACGAATAGTGGCAGGTAGGTGAAGAAGCGCACGAAGCCGCTATCTACCGGGTTGTGTTCGTCGTCGTGGGCCATATAGCCGCTGGAGTAGAGATGCACCAGGGTGCCAACCGAGGTGACTACCAGCAGCATCAGCGCGGTTAGCTGGTCAACATAGAAGCCCATAGCGACCTTGAAGCTACCTGAGTCGATGAACTGGTAGCCCTCTACGTTGTGATTGCTGTCAAAGAGGCTGACGTTGAGGAAGACCAGCAGGCTGAGGATGAACGACCCCAGTACGAGGCCGCCCGCGATGTACGCCCCCAGCAGCCGCGCCCTCGGCTGGTGCGCGTGTGCGTCCTTGTCGGCCTTCTCGAACAGCTTGCCAAAGATGCCATTGACCAGGAAGGCCAGCAGCGGCAAGATGGGAATTAGCCTGACTACCCATTCCATTGTTCCGCGATCCATGCTCTCTCCTCCGCCTTTCGCTCATCATCCATCATCCATCATCCAGCGTTCTACTGCAATGTTTATGCCCCTATTGGCTTGCGCCCGACCACGTTGGCGAACGGCTCCACCCCCAACGCCTCTGGGGTTAGCAATGCCTTGTTGATCGTGTCTACGTAGAGTTGCTCAATATGCGCCTCGTCAACCTTAAGCAGTTTGCTGCTCATCTTACGCGAGTTGTAGGCGGCACCGAGGGTAACGGACAACATCGTGCGCCCCTGCTCCGTCTGCCCACCCAGGGGATACCGCTCAATATCCACTACTATCGCCTCGAAGCCCCCCGCCTGCATCAGGTCGGGCATCTGTGTGCCTGCGTCGGGGTGCGCCCTCAGGGCCGTTACCGTGTCGAAGAACAGCCCAGCCAACTCGCGGTACTGGGGGTACTCGGCGGCAGTACGCACCCCTGCTACGTCGAAGTCCTTAACCCAGAAGTGGCCGCCAGGCTCCAGCCGCTCGTAGACGCTGCGTACCAGCGCAGGTAGGTCTTGCAGATAGACGGCCACCAGCGAGGCGTACACCAGATTGAACGGCCCGGTTGGTAGCCCCTGCTCAATATTGCCCGCCACGTACTCAGCCTGCAAGCCCTCCTGCTCGGCCATCGCTCGCGCCTTCGCCACCGCCTGCTGGTCCTTGTCAATGCCCACCAGCCGCGCCTCAGGGTAGACCGCCAGCAGAGTGCGGCCCAGTTGCCCCTCGCCGCAACCCAGTTCGAGGATGCTGCTCACCTTGCTGCCAACCAATCGGCTGGCACTGGCTTGCAGGTAGCCGCTGAACAGGCTCGTCTGCGCCTCCAACCGATAACGGTCGGTCGCGTCGTCACCGAAGATGTAGGGGTTGTCGACTGGCTCTGGCACTTTGCTCCCCTCTACTGCGCTGCTTTGCGGGCGATCACGTTGATGAATGGCGAGTTGCCAATTGGCTGCTCGCGCTGCATCGCCTCGTTGAGGATACCCACGTACATCTGCTCCAACTCGCTGACCGGCACCCCACTTATCTTGCTGACCATCGTGCGGGCGTTGTACATTGCGCCCACCGTGACGGCAAACATAACTTGCCCAGCCTGACTCTGCCCCCCAAGAGCATAGACCTCGGTCTCTTGCCTGACCTGCTCGTAGCCAGCCTCGGCAAGCAAGCCAGGTAGCTCCCCCCCGATGTTGGGGCGCACCCCGATTGTCGTCATTGCCTTAGCCATCAACTGGTACAACTCCTTCAGATTAGGCTCGTCCGTAAGTTCAATAGCCTGGGTGCTACCTTCCTTCGCCCAGAAGTAGCCACCGGGATTAAGGGCGGCAAAGACGTTGCCGACCACCTTCTCTGGCTGGCGGGTGTGCAGCAAGATGAGGGAGGCGTAGACCAGATCGAACGGCCCCGCTACTAGTGGCTGCTCCACGTCGCCAACGATGAACTGGTAGTTATCCAGCTTGCGCTCGGCAGCCTTTGCCTGTGCCTTCTCAATCGCCTTCGGGTCGCGGTCGATACCGACCAGCCGGGCATGGGGGTAGACCTCACGTAGAGCGAAGCCCAGTTGCCCCTCGCCACAACCCAGGTCTAGAATGCTGCGTACGCTGTCGCCGACGAAGTGCTGGGCGTTGCTGCGGATGTATTCGCTGAACAGGCGCGTCTGCGTCTCCAACCGATAGCGGTCGGTCTCGTCGTCGCCGAAGATGTAGGGGTTGTCGTTCAACTGGTTCATTATGCTCCCTCTTTATCGGCTTGTGCGGTTGGCTTGCGGGCGATAATGTTCAGGCTAGGTACGACCCCGATCTCCCGCTCATTAGCAACCGCCCGGTTGATAACGTTGACATAGCGTTGCACCAACTCTGCTTCTGGCACGCCACTGAACTTGCTCATAACCGCCCGCCCATTGTAGACCGCCCCCAGGATCGAGGCCAGCGTCGCGCGCCCTGCCGGGGTGTTGCCACCAAGCGGATAACTCTCGCGCTGGGTTTGCAGGTTGATGAAGCCACTGTCGGTCAGCATCGCTGGTAGCTCGGCGGCAACATAGGGGTGTGCGCCGATTTTGAGCATGGTTGCTGAAACCACTTTCAGCAGGCTGGTGTAGTCCTGATCCGCAGAGGCAACCTCGGCCAGCGGGTCGCCATCCTTAACCCACAGGTAGCCGCCGGGTTGCAAAGCCGCGTAACACAACTGCACCACCTTTTCTGGCTGGCGCGTGTGCAGGAAGACGAAAGCAGCGTAGATCAAGTCAAACTGCTCGTCGGGCAGGTTCTGTTGGACATCGCCGACCACAAACTCAACGTTGGTGAGGCCAAGCTCTGCCGCTCGCTCTCTTGCCCGCTCAATCGCCTTCGGGTCGCGGTCAATCCCCACCAGGCGGGCGGCAGGGTAGATTTCGCGCAGAGCGAAACCCAGTTGCCCTTCGCCGCAGCCGAGATCGAGAATGCTAGCCACCATGTCGCCGATGTAGGCACGGGCATGGCTTTGAAGATAGGCCCGGTAGAGACCTGTTTGCGTCTCCAACCGCTGGCGGTCAACCTCTGGGTCGCCGAAGATGTAGGGGTTGTGGTCGTTCAAGGCCGTGTCCACTATGCAGTCTCCCTGTTCGGCTGTGCCATTGGCTTGCGCGCGAGCAGGTTCGGCCCAATGTGGCTGCCGATTGCGGTCTGTTGCCCGATAGCGTAGTTAGCAACCTCTACATAGAGCCGCTCGATCTCCGAAACCGGCACGCCATTCACTTTGCTCATCAACTGGCGGGCGTTGTAGAAAGCCCCCAGGGTGACCGCTAGCATCCCCTGCCCCTCTAGGGTTGGGCCACCAAGCGTATACTCCTCTAGCTCAAGGTGAACATCTTCGTAGCCAACACTCGCCAGCAGCGGCGGCAGTTCATCGATCACTAGTGGATGCGCGCCAATAGCCTCCAGCGCAACAAACAGCATATCGCACAACCGCTGGTAGGCCGGGTGGTTCACGCGCTCACGCAGGCGCGGGTTCAGGTCCTTGACCCACAACTGGCCGCCCGGCGCAAGCTGCTCGTAGATCAGTTCTAGCACCCGCTTAGTCTGGCGCATATGGAGGAAGATCAGTTCGGCAAACACCAGGTCGAACGGCCCGGCTGGTATTTCCTGTTCCACATCGCCAGTGAAGAAGGCGGTGTTGCTCAAAGCCAGTTGGGCCGCTTGCGCCTGCGCCCGCTCGATGGCTCGTGCATCCCTGTCGATCCCCACCAGGCTTGCCTCTGGGTAGACCTCACGCAGCACGAAGCCAAGCTGCCCCTCGCCACAGCCGAGATCGAGAATGCTAGCCACCATGTCGCCGATGTAGGCACGGGCATTCGTCTTCAGGCGGCTGGCAGAGATGCGGGCCTGGGTCTGCAACCGATAGCGGTCAGTCTCGTCATCGCCAAAGATGTAGGGGTTGTGGCCGGTACTCATCTTGCTCTCCTCTACCCGTTGGGGTAACTAAGGTTGGCTAGCAGGAGTGACCTGCCATCGGTCGCTAGTCCCTCAACTCCTCCACATCCCGCGTATCCACTGTCGGTTTATTGCGGGCCAGCGCGATGATCAGACCCAGGCCAATCGCCGCCTCTGCCGCCGCAATCGTAACCACGAAGATGACGAACATCTGCCCAGTCATCGAGTTGAGGTAGCGGGCGAAGGCCAGCAGGCTGAGGCTGATCGCGTTCATCATCAACTCTACCGACATAAAGATGACCAGCACGTTACGGCGAGTCAACACTCCAATCAGCCCGATGCCAAAGAGGATCGCGCTGAGGGTGAGGAACCAGGCCAACGGGATAGAAGTGTTTGCAATCTCTCCACTCATCTGTGGCTATGCCCTCCTTTGGCTTAGTATCCGTCCTGGCGGGCGCGTTCGGTGCGCTCCTGTGGGGTGGGGTCGAGCAGGCGGCTGGTGCCACCAACGTTGATGCCGATCCCGCCCTTCGCCATCAGGTCGTCGGTGCCGAACTTGCGCGAGAGGATCACCGCCCCCACCACCGCCACCAGCAGGATCAGGCTGGCGACCTCGAAGGGGTAGAGGAAGTCGCCGTACAGCACGCGACCAATCACTTCGACGTTGCCGCCGCGATACTTCGCCACTTCGCTGGGCGGATAGCTGCCCTTGACCGCGACGTTCGCCACCTGCTCATTGACCTTGCTGGTTAGGATGATCGCCACCAATTCTGCGGTCAGCAGCAGGCCGAGCGGCCAGGCCGCCACCGCCTGGAAGCCACGCAGGTCGCGCAGTTGCGGCCCCTCGCTCAGTTGCAGCAGCATGATCACGAACAGGAACAGCACCATGATCGCCCCGGTGTAGACCAGCACTTGCAGGGCGGCCAGGAACTCTGCGCCGAGCATGATGTAGATCGCCCCGAACTGGAAGAAGGCAACCACTAGGAACAGTGCGCTGTAGATTGCGTTGCGCTGGATGATCATCATCAGCGACGAACCCACCGCGATCCCCCCCAGCAGCAGGAAGACTACTTCCTGAAAGCCAATCACTACGCCGAAGATTTCTAGACCGAATACGTTCATACTTACCCTCACCCCTCCCCTGAAGTGGGAAGCTAACGATTGCCCCTGCCCGGCCCTGCCTCTTGCGGAGCAGGTTGGGGAGGGGTGTGTGTGCCTACCAGCGTTCGGCCACGCGCCCTTTGCGGCGGGGTACGCGGTTGCCGTTTTCGTCGAACTCATAACCTTCGTCCGCCACCGGGTCGGGGGCAGCCGGGGCGGGTAGCTGGCTGGTGGCCCGCAGCGTCGGGTACTCATAGGTCACCTGTGCAGGCTCGGTGATGTCGCCATTCTTCAAAGCCTTGTTGTACTGCTTGGTACCAGGGATTGGCAGTAGGGGGATGTGGCGCATCATACCACTCGGCTGCAACTCGCGCAGCTGCTCCTGGTACATCTGGCCCGCCCGCAGTAGCTTGTCCTTGCCCCAGACCAGGTCGGCCCGACTTTCGGTACTCATCTCATAGACGTGGCTCATGGTCAGAGCCTCCACCGGGCAGGCTTCGACGCAGAGGCCGCAGAATAGGCAGCGGCTCTCGTTGATATCGTAGAAGAAGCGGAACTTCTTACCATTCGCCTCGGCCTTCTCTGGGTCCTGGAAGGGCAGATAATAATGCTCGAAGGGGTGCCACTCGTCGCTGTGGTCGGTCGCCTCACCCTCGCTGTCGTCTTCGACCACGCCCATCGTGATACACTTGATTGGGCAGATTTGGGCGCAGAGGCCGCAGCCTACGCACTTCTCGTCGCCCGTCTTGGGATGCGGAAGGAAGCCGACTGCCCCCCGGAAGCGCGGCGCATAGTCGCGGATAGTAAAGGGATATTGCACCGTAATCGGCTTCTTGAAGAACGTCCGCAGGGTAGTGAACAATCCCTGCCCTTGTTGAAGGATGTTTGCCATTTGGGTCTCCTCAGACTACTGTGCTGCTTTAAGCTGATACTGGCTAGTAGCCAGTGGCTTGGCACCTGGTTGATGCGCTGTGTCAAGCCGCTGGCTACCTCTGCTACTTTGGCTACCCTCTAACTCGCTGGCTACCGTCCGTCGCCCACTCCGCTGCCCAGGCGGATGGTGCGGTCGCCTGCCATTGCCGCCACGCCCGCTGGGACAAGGCGCGGTGTATCCTGGGCCAGGCTGACCTTCTTCGAGCGACCAAAGAAGCTGATGCTGGCACTGCGCGACAGGTAAGTGACGAAGATGCCGAACCAGACTGCCTGGACACCGACCATCACCGCCAAGCCAATCCAGTTGCGGCTACCGTCGGCGGCGGTCAGGCCGTCACCACCGAGCAGGCTGGTCAGCAGTTGCTTGGTGAAGCTAGTAATCAGGATGTTGAGCAAGATCACTGGTAGGAACACCTTCCAGCAGAGGCCCATCAGTTGGTCGTAGCGGAAGCGGGGCAGGGTCGAGCGTATCCAGAAGTAGAAGAAAATGACCGCGAATATCTTGCCAACCATCCAGATCGGGCCATCAAGGAAGCCCAGCGGCCCAGCCCAACCGCCGAAGAACATCGAGGCGGTGATCACGCCGATAGTCAGCATATTGATGTACTCGGCGAGGAAGAACAGGCCGAAGTGCATCGAACTATACTCCACGTGGTAGCCAGCCACCAGTTCGCTCTCACCCTCAGCCAGGTCGAAGGGGTTGCGGTTGGTTTCGGCGATGCCAGAGGTCAGGTAGGTGATGAAGGCGACCGGCTGGAGCAGGATGAACCACAGGTGGCTATCCTGCCAGAGGATGATCCCTTGCAGGCTCATCGTGCCAGCCATCAGCAGGCAGCCAATCAGCGAGATGCCCATCGTGATTTCGTAGCTGATCACCTGGGCCGAGGAGCGCAGGCCACCGAGCAGTGCGTACTTGTTGTTGCTAGACCAACCGCCCATGATGATGCCATACACGCCGAACGAACTGAGGGCCAGCAGCAACAGCACTGCGATGTTCACGTCGGCGATGAAGGGGTTGAAGGTGCGGTCGCTGAAGGGTAGCGGCGTATTGGGGCGGCCAAAGGGGGCGACTGCGAAGGCGGTCACTGCGGTGAAGAAGCTGATCACTGGGGCGATCCAGAACACATACTTGTCAGCGCGGGCTGGGATCACTGTCTCCTTGATCAGCAGCTTCAGCGCGTCGGCTGCCGGTTGCAGCAGCCCAGCGGGGCCAGTGCGGGTTGGGCCAAAGCGGTTCTGCATTCGGCCCATCACCTTGCGCTCAAAGTAGGTTTCGTAGGCCATAGTGGTCAGCACGCCAAGCAGGACGATGGCGAGGACGACAACTTTAACGATCCACCAGAGGAGATCGAATGGTTCCAGCGCGGTCGGCTGGTTTGCGGTGGCCTGGGCCAATACGTGAATCGGGAGCATCGTTGTTACTCCTTGCTAAAGTTGCTTGTTATTTCTCTCACATTATACCACGTTTGCTGCCTGTGCTGCGCCACTTTAGGCCGCCCATTTGTCCGCTACCTCTTGCCGAGTGGTGGTAACTTGAGTTATCTGCGCTTAGGGGTGGGCTAGCAACCCTCTCACCCACACATCTAGCGGGCGCGGGCTGCGCTGCTGCTACCCACTCCTGTGCCAGCCTTGCCCACAACCTGGGTGCTGGTACCCTTCGCCGCCGCTTCGCCTTCGGTATCACGCTGGATGCGGGCAACCAGCACTTGCAGGTCAGGGATGATCTCGTTGTCGGGGTGGCTGTAGCCGTCGGGTGAAACCATCACCCCGGCTAGGGTCTGGTCAGCGCGGCGGGTTGCCAGGAACGCCTGACCCACCGGCACGTCCTCGGTGACGATCAGCTTGCTGCGCGCCTCCCCGACCGAGGTGAACAGCTTGATCGGCGTGCCACTTTTCATCTCCATCGCCCGCGCATCCTGCGGGTTGACCCGCACGCCGTCCTCTGGGGCGACGATACCAAGCATTCGGCTGTAGCGGGCCAACGTCCCCATGTTGTAGTAGTAGCCAGCCCGTGCGCCGGTCAGGGTCAAGGGGAAGTCGGCGGTGGGCTGTTGCGCTGTCGGCTGGTAGGCAGTGTAGGTGAAGCGTGGGTTGGCCTTGAAGCCCTCACTGTAGAGGATTTCGGTTCCCTTGCTGGCCCTGTCTGCCACCGGCCATTGGTAGCCCTGCACCTTCAGTTGCTTGTAGCTGACTGCGCCAGGCATGGGGATCACCTGGTCGATATAGCGTGCGCTCTCCAACCGCTGGTAGCTGATCCCCGCGTAGATCGGCATCACGCTGGCTAGTTCGCTGAAGATGTAGCCAGGGTTCTTGTACTCGCCCTCAACCCCCAGGCGGGCTGCTAGTTCGACCAGGATTGCCCAGTCGGGGCGGGCCATGCCGCGTGGCTCTACCGCCAGGTAGACACGGTTGACGCGCCGCTCGGCACTGGTGGTCGTGCCATCCTTCTCGGCGAAGCTGGCGGCGGGCAACACCGCATCGGCCATCTCAGCCGTCTCAGTCATGAACAGGTCTTGCACAACCAGGAACTCCAGGTTGTCGAGGGCGCGGCGCACCCGCTCTGGCTCCGGGTCGGACAGCACCGGGTTCTCGCCCATCACATACATGGCCTTGACCACGCCCTCTGCTGCCCCCTTGTACATCTCGCTGATCGTGCGGCCCCGCTCGCTGGGCAATGCCACGTCCCCCCAGGCTTTCGCCACCCGCTGGCGAGCAGCAGGGTCGTCTACGCTCTGGTAGCCGGGGAGGTAGTTGGGCAGGCAGCCGACATCGCTCGCCCCCTGCTTGTTGTTCTGGCCCACGAAGGGGTTGAGGCCGCCGCCTGCCTTGCCGATATTGCCAGTTAGCAGGGCAAGGTTCGCCAACGCCTGTACCATCGCCACCTCGTCCCCACCGGGGGCAATCACCCCTGGCATATAGACGATGCTGCTGGCTTTGTAGTCGGGGTGCGGGGTGGTGGCCTGGGCCTGCACTGCGGCTGCACTCATGTTGGCTGGGCCAGCGTTCTCCGGCGGGGTCGCGCTGGTGTTGCTGCTATCGTGCTGGTTCATCGCCGGGGTGTTTACCCCCACGCTCTGGCTGTTGCTGCTGGCTAGGTTGCCCACCCCTGGTGCGGGGTTGACCTCCTGTTGCTGCTCGGTCTTGCCGCCACTAGCGTAGAGGCGGGCAGCACGACGGATGTCTGCCGCTGGCACGCCGGTGATCGCGGCGGCCTGCTCTACGCTGGTCGCGCTCAGACCCGCCAGCAGGGCCTCGTATCCGTCTACCTTGCCCTCAATCTTGGCCGTGTCCTGCAAGCGTTCGGCGACGATCACGCCAGCCATTGCGTTGAGCAGGGCCAGTTCGGTACCAGGCTTTGGCGCAAGCCAGATCGCCGCCCACTCCACCAGGCGCGTCCGCAGCGGGTTGATCACGATCAGCTTCTGCCCTGTCAGGCGCACCATCTTCTGCAAGTTGTAGGCGAAGACGGGGTGCGTCTCGTAGAGGTTAGAGTTGAAGTCGAGGATGCAGCCAGAGTGGTCGTAGATGTCGAGCATTGAGTTGGTCATCGCCGGGTAGCCAAACAGGTCGGCCAGGGCTTGCATACTGCTGGTTGCGCCAAGCCGCGCGTCATGGTCAACATTGTTGCTTTTCAAGCCGACCCGCATGATCTTCTGAAAGAGGTAGTTCTCCTCATTCGTGGTGTGCGTGCTGGCGATGCCAGCCACCTGGTCGCCACTGTACCGCCGCAGATTGCTGGCGATAAAGTCGAGGGCAACATCCCAGCCGACTTCTTGCAGCCGCCCGTCCCGCTTGATCATTGGGTTGGTGATCCGCCCCTTGTTGTTGATGAAGTCGAGACCATAGCGGCCACTGACGCACAACACGCCGTCGTTCACGCCCATCGCGTCCGCGCTACTAACCTGCACGATGCGGTTGCGGTTGCTCTCAATATACTCGGTGCAACCGACGCTGCACATACCGCAGGTGGTGCGCTGTGGGGTAAGCTCCCAGTGGTGCGAGGCCACCTGGTAGGTGTGGCTGGATAGCGCGCCAACCGGGCAGACCTCTACGCAGGAGCCGCAGGAGGTGCAGGCGGTGTCCAGCAGGCTCTTGCCAAAGGGGGTGTCAATACTGCTATCAATGCCGCGTTCGCTGAAGGCCAGTGCGTCAGCCCCGATCACCTCGTCGCACACCCGCACGCAGCGGCCACAGAGTACGCAACGGTCGCGGTCAATGTCCACAAACGGGGAGAGGCGTTCCAGCGGGTGGATGATCTTGGGCCTGTCTAGCGCGCCAATCTTAGTTACTTCAAACTCGTAGCAGTAATCCTGCAAGTCGCAGCGGCCAGAGGCCTCGCAGATCGGGCAGTCCACCGGGTGGTCAATATCCAGGGCTTGCAGCACCCGCCGCCGCTCGGCCCGGATGCGCTCGGAGTTAGTCAGCACGATTGCGCCCTCAGCGGCGGGGGTGCCGCAGGAGATCACGATGTCGAAGCCGCGCTTGCCCTGCAACTCAACCACGCAGAGGCGACAGGCACCGTAGGCGCGCAGGCCAGGCAGGTAGCAGAAGTTGGCGATCATGATGCCCGCCTTGCGTGCAGCGTCAATCAGGTAAGTACCCTGCGGCACCGTCACCTTCGCGCCGTCAATCGTCAGTGTCACGTCAGCCATTGTTTGATCTTCCTCCGCTTGCCTGTTGTGTTTCCCCACGCTGGGGGTTCAGTTTCTTGTCTCCCTCGCAGGGTAGCAAGGTGGGTGCTGCGCCAAATTGTTTTGTTTATCCTAATGTCTATTGTATCATCTTCTGCCGCTGCCCGTCAGCCTTAGAGAGCAGCCAGGGCCGCCTGGGCGATCTCGTCGTTCTGCTCTGCGCTGGCCCCGCTAACCCCAATTGCCCCATCGGGCTTGCCGCTCAAGATGATCTGGAAGGTGCCGCCGGGGTTGGGCGGTGGTCCCATCGCGTCAGTGATCACCCGCTCTAGCATCATCATCGTCTGCGCCCGCGTTGGTGCGCTGCCGCCATAGAGCGTGAGGCGCATATCGCCTTCAGGGGCGGCACTGAGTGCCTTCGCCGCCGCGTAAACCATCTCGTTCGGCCCCAGCCCATCCATGCGGACGGCAGCGACGGGGTGGCCTGCTGCATCATAGACAGCAATAGCAACCTCCACGCCAAGCTGCTCGGCTTTCACTTCGGCAGCAGCAACCATCCGTTGTGCAGCAGCCAGATTGATCATCGCTCACCTTCCCGCTGGCCGCACAACCCAGCGTGCCAGCCGCTCCAGCTTACGCCCCTCGCCCAGGAGGGGAGAGGGGCGTGGGTGCTTCTTACTTTGCCGCCGCCAGTTGCGGCATTGGGGCTTCCTTCAACAGGTTGTTCTGCTGGCCGCGCTCTGGCAGACCAAGCTCCTTGCGCTCCTGCTCCAACGCCACCAGTGCCTCGCAGCGACCGTAGCGGCACTGCTTCTCGCGGATGTGTTCTAGCAGGTCGGGCATGAAGTTCTGCAACAGGCTCAGGGTGGGCAGCGGGGCTGCCTGCCCCAGGCCGCAGAGCGACATACTAACCACGTGGTCGCTCCACTCCTTCAGGGCGGGTACGTCATCCTCGCGGCCCAGGCCGGTGCAGATGCGGTCGAACATATCGAGCAGACTCTTGGTGCCGATGCGACAGGGTACGCACTTGCCGCACGATTCGTAGCGGTTGAAGCGCATGAAGTAGCGGGCGAAGTCCACAGGGCAGGCCGTGTTGTCCAACACCACGAAGCCACCGCTGCCCAGCACGCCACCAACCGCGCCCATATCCTCTGGGCCGTTATCGAAGGTCATCTTCAGGTGCAGATGCTCGTCCAGCATCATGCCGCCAGAGGTGCCACCAGTCTGGATGAAGCGGAACTTGCGCTCGCCATTCTCGTCGCCGACCACGCCGCCGCCGATCTTGTAGACCAGGTCGTGCATTGTGGTGCCGAGTGGCACCTCAGACACGCCGATAGTGCGCGTGTGACCCATCAGGCTGACCAGCTTGGTGCCAGGTGACTTCTGGGTACCGAGGCCGAGGAACCAGTCGGCTCCCTTGTTGACGATCCAGGGGACGTTGGTCATCGTCTCCACATTGTTGACGCAAGTCGGCTTGCCCCACAGCCCCGACTCGACCGAGCGCGGCGGCTTGGTGCGCGGGAAGGCGCGCTGTCCCTCGATACCCGTCTGCAAAGCGTCGGCCAGCCCGCTGATATAGGCACCGCCGCCCATGTAGACCTGGACGTTGAGGTCGTAGCCGCTACCGAGGATGTTCTCGCCGATCAGGCCGAGTTGCTTCGCCTGCTCGACCGCGTGTTCCATGGTGCGGATCGCCATTGGGTACTCGTCGCCGATGTAGATGTAGGCAATGTGGCTACCGACCGCCCACGACTCGATGATCAGCCCCTCGATCAGCAAGTGGGGGTCGCTCTCCATCAAGCGGCGATCCTTGAAGACGTTCGGCTCACCCTCGTGGGCGTTGCAGATCACGTACTTTGGGCTGCCCTTCGCCTTGCGCGCCCCCTCCCACTTGATGCCCGCGTTGAAGCCCGCTCCGCCCCGCCCGCGGATGTTCGCCTTCTTGATCTCCTCAATCAACTGATCTGGCTGCCAATCGAATAGCACCTTGATCAAGGCTGCATAGCCGCCCCGCCCCACATAGTCGTAGATGTCGCGCGGGTTGATGTAGCCGAAGTTCCGCATCAGGATACGCTGTTGCAGGCCGTAGAAGTCCAACTCCTTTGCAGGCTTGACCCCCGGCACGTTATAGCCCTGCGCCCCGTCAAACTCCTCCAGGCCATAAGCGCAGAGGGCCATGTCGGTGGCTATCTTGCCCTGCTTGGTGGCCGCAACCAGATGCTCCACCTTGTCGGGGTAGATTTCGGCGTAGCTAATCCGCGTCCCGCTGGGGTACACAACATCCACCACTGGCTCGACCCAGTGGGTGCCGAGGCTGCTAATTACGCGCACGTCGGCGTTCAGCCCCTGCTTCTTGCACTCGTCCAGCAGCGTAGCGTAGACCCGCCACGCGCCGTGGGCTGTGCTGCTGCTGCTGATGCCAACCAGGAAGGTAGGCCGCAGCACGTGGGCGTAGTCTCGATCCCAACGAGCGGTCTCGCCCTGGGCTAGCTGCTCGAAGTCGGCGCGGTTGCTGATCGGCAGCACCTTGCGCTCGGCCCCGGTCTTCATGTCAATGCTGTTCAGGCTCATGGTCGTTCTCCTGTTTACTTGTTCGTGGTCGCCAAAAACGTAGTTAATCTGAAGTTTGCTGCTTCCAAAAGGGCGGATGCAATCCGCCCCTACACACATCGTAACTACGGCAAAGTTTGCTGCTTAGTTACTTCATCTGCATAGCTAAGGCCAGCTTCGTTCAAAGTCGTGTCAAGCGCATCGTAGCGGGCGAACTTCGTGATTTTGCCTTGCTCAACCTTGAATAGCGAGGCAGTGTCGGCTTCAGCAGTAACCGCTCTCGTCTCTGGCGCGTGCCAGGTGCCGTGTTGAGCGACTACAACCATGTCGCCGCGTGCAAAGATGCGCTGCGTTTCAAAAACCAGCCCGGCACGCGCCATCCAGTCACGCACTAGCTGATGACCATAGCCGCTACCGCGTGGCCCTACAACCTGAATGTCCGGCGCGGACAACTCAAGCACGCGCTCTACATTCTGGCCGCTAACTGCATCCTGCCAGGCCAGTACAACTGCTATGCTATCAAGCTCCATGCATCACTCCTCACTCGGCGTTGGTAGAGGCTGTTCTACCATCCTGTATTGCCAGTACTCTCGCTAGCGGCCACCCTCACCGACGTGGGTATGGCCGTCGTCGGGGCCGCCTACGCTGTTGGCTGGGATCGCATCGCCGCCAGTCTGGTTCTGGGCGTAGGTACGGGTGTTGAGGTCATCAAGCAGTTGGTTCAGCTTCTCTGGGGTCACGTGGCCGTAGCTCTCGCCGTCGATCTCGACTAGCGGCGACCACTCGCACGCCCCCATGCAGGTGCTAAACGGCTGGAAGGTAATCTGCTTGTCGTAGGTGGTCTCGCCCGCGCCAATGCCCAGACGCTCGGAGATGATCCGCCGCAGCTTTGTGGTGCCGACCGTGTAGCAGCCAGAGCCTTCGCAGAGGAAAATCTTGTGCGTGCCAGGCTTGCGGAACTTGTAGATGCTATAGAAGGTCAACGAGCTATAAATCTGCATGGGGGTCAGCCCCAGTTCGTGGGCCACCTGGTAGCAGGCCGACTCGTTGATGTAGCCAAACTCCTCCAGCAACTCCTGGAAGACGGGCATCAACGCCTCCTCCGGGCTAACGTCGCGGTGCTTGTTGCAGGTTTCGGTGACGAACACCGGGTCAATGTCGCGGGCCACCGAGTGGTGCATCTGCTCAACTTCGCTCATGGTGAACTCCTCCTCCCTTGCGCGGGAGGTCAGCTGGGGGTTTAGCGGTCTACTTCACCCAGCACGATGTCAATGCTGCCGATCACCGCCACCAGGTCGGCGATCATCTCGCCCTCAGCCATGTGTGGGATTGCGCCCAGGTTGATGAAGCTGGGGGCGCGCACGTGAACGCGGTAAGGGATGCTGCCACCGCGACTGACGATGTAGTAGCCAAGCTCACCCTTTGGCGACTCGATCCCCGCGTAAATCTCGCCAGCGGGGGCGGTGAAGCCCTTGAGGGTAATGATGAAGTGGCGTTGCATCGCCTCAATGCTGCTCATCGTTGCATCACGGGAGGGGATGGCAATGTGTACGTCATCGGTCATCACCGGGCCGTCTGGCATCTGGTCTAGTGCCTGGCGGATGATGCGGAGGCTCTGGTTCATCTCCTCCATGCGGCAAAGGAAGCGGTCATATACGTCACCGGTGGTACCCAGCGGCACGTCGAACTCCATGCGGTCGTAAGCATCATAAGGTGCTGCCTTCCGCACGTCGTAGTTCACGCCGCTGCCGCGTAGGCTGGCCCCCGTTAGGCCGAAGCTGATTGCGTCCTCAGCACTGATCACGCCAATGCCCTTGATGCGGCGCAGGAAGATCGGGTTCTCGGCCAGCAAGCCGTTGTACTCGGCAAGGTGTGCGGGCATCCCATCAATGAACTCGCGTACCTTCTCCTTGAAGATCGGCGGCACATCCTGGGGCAGGCCGCCAACGCGCAGGGCGTTGAGGGTCAGGCGTGCGCCGCAGTAGCTCTCAAAGATGTCGAGGATCGCCTCGCGCTCACGCATGGAGTAGAGGAAGACGGTGATCGCCCCAATATCCATCACGTGGGTGCCGAGCCAGAGCAGGTGGCTGGCAATGCGCTGCAACTCGGCCAGCACCACGCGGATGTACTTGGCCCGCTCTGGCACCGTCACCCCCAGCAGCTTCTCTACCGCGATCACGAAAGCCTGCTCGCTGGTGAAGGCTGCAATGTAGTCCATACGGTCGGTGTAGGGGATGAACTGGTTGTAGAACATACTCTCGCCCAGCTTCTCCATGCCACGATGCAGGTAGCCGGGGTCGGGGGTGATCTTGGTAACGATCTCGCCCTCAAGGTCGATCAGCAGGCGCAGCACCCCATGCGTGCTGGGGTGTTGCGGCCCCATATTGAGGGTCACTTCCTGCTTGAAGATGTCGTGCTGCGCGTCCACGATCTGCCGCTGGTCGTTGGGGCTGGGCATTAGCCCGTAGCCCGCCAGTTCGTTCGTGCTATCCTCAATGCTCCTGGACATTATCGCTCTCCTTAGTTAGCCAGCCGCAAGCTCTGCGCCGCCCCAGCCTTGCACGGTTAGTGGTAGCCCTCCAGCGGGTAATCCTTGCGTAGGGGGTAGCCCTCCCAGTCCTCTGGCAACAAGATGCGCCGCAAGCCTTGATGGCCGACGAACTTGATGCCCAGCATATCATAGGCTTCCTTCTCCTGGAAGTAGGCCGCGTGCCAGAGCAGGGTCACCGAAGGCATTGGTTCATCCTCGCCCACCCGTGCCTTCACTCGGATGTGCTGGTTGTATGGCAAGGAATATAGCTGGTAGATCACCTCAAAACGTTGTTCGCGCTCAGGGTAGTCACAGCCAGTCATATCCTTCATCATGTTATAGCGCAGATCGGGGTCGTCGCGCAGGAAGGTGCAGACTTCGATCACCTTGTCCTTCGGGATCAGCACGGTGATCTCGCCCCGAAAGTAGATCACTTCCTCCACCAGGCCGGGGAACTTCTCGGCCAGCTTACGCACCGCCAGAGCCTCAATCTCCTGGCTAATGCTGTCAGCGGTCGCGCTACCCGGCTTCTCTTGCTGCTTGTCGTCCATCTTACCCCCTCCAGTGTATCAGCGGTGTCAGGCAGCGACCTTGCGCCCCTCCACATCCACGGTGGTCTTGGCGATAGTATCGCGCTTGATCTTTTCCATCAGCTTGAGGATGCCGAAGCTCTGCGCCTCCGGGGTGGGTGGGCAGCCGGGTACGTAAATGTCCACTGGCACGATCTCATCGATGCCCTGCACGGTGGCGTAGGTGGGGAAGGGGCCGCCGCTAGTCGCGCAGTTGCCCATTGCGATCACCCAGCGTGGCTCGGCCATCTGGTCGTAGATGGTGCGGAGGACGTTCGCCATCTTGTACGTCACTGTGCCAGAGACCAGCATCACGTCCGATTGGCGCGGGCTGAAGCGGTAGAGCATACCATAGCGTTCGAGGAAGTCGTAGCGGCTAATGCCAACCGCCATCGTCTCAATCGCGCAGCAGGCGGTGCCGAGGATCAGCGGCCAGAGGCTGCTGGTGCGCGCCCAGTTAAAGAGGAAGTCCACCGTCGTGGTGATCAAACCCGGCTTGAAGCGATCATTGATCAAAGCCATCTGCTTGCTCCTTCAATCCATACTATAGTGGGGCGGTGCTGCCCCAGCCCTGTCAAGTTGGCCCCTACCCCTGCGTGAGGCAAGTACAGCATTTGCTTACGAAATCCAGTCGAGCGCGCCCTTGCGCCAGGCGTAGGCATAGCCGACGAGCAGCAGCGCAATAAAGAGGAACATCTCCACCAGCCCGAACCAGCCCAGTGCATTGAAGGCTACCGCCCAGGGGTAGAGGAAGATCGCCTCAATGTCGAAGACTACGAACAGCATCGCCACCAGGTAGTAGCGCACGGTGTAGCGTTGCTGAGCCGAGCCGATCTGTGGCATACCGCTCTCGTAGGGGGTCAGCTTCTCCGCATAGGGGTTCTTGGGGCGGAACAGTGCGCCGAGGGTGACGATCACGATGCCCAGCCCGCCCACGATCAGGGCAAAGATGCCGATGCTCACATAATCTGACGGGTTCTGCATGGCTAGCTCCTCTCGGTTATCGGCTCATTTGTTTGTGACAGGAAGCACAATCTTTCCTGGTGATTATACCACAAACCAGGCGGGCTGTCTATAGGGGGGTGCGGCTGCGATAGCCATAACCTGAGCCTATACCTAGCATTGTGTGTGCCAGCCGCAGAGCTTACCGCTAATCATCCGGTCGCTGCCACTCGCCAGTAGTAATGCGTTCAAAGGGCTGGCGGCTGCTCTCTGCCGTGCTGCCGTTGGCGGCTGGCGGCGTAGCCGGGGGGGTACGCTGCTGCTGGATGGCGGCCAACAACTCGCCCCGGCTGGCGGCCAAATCCTCACGCAGCTTCTGCACCTCAAGCTCGGCGCGCTTGCTGCGGTAGAGTACCTCCTCGGTGATCCGCCGATTGGCGGCGGTCACATCGGCCAGCAGCCCAAACAGGAAGATGATAATGCCCAGCATGAACGCGGTGGTGCCGAAGATGGTGGATTGCAGGTGGCGGTCGCTCTCTGGGTGATTGAAGAAGTACCAGTAGGCGAAACGCCCGATGTAGAAGCCGCCGATCAGCAGGAAGGCGAAGGAGAAGTAGGAGAATATCTTGAACGGCTCGTAGAGAGTGTAGATACGCACTATCGTGCTGATCTGCTTCTTGAGGAAGTCACTGGTGCTACGCATCAGGCGGCTGGGGCGCGTCACCTCGTTGGTGATGATCGGGATGTCGGCAATCGCCAGGTTCTTCTTGCCCGCCTGGATGATCGTCTCGGTAGTATAGGTGTAGTTGGTGATCACGTTCAGTTGCAGGGCGGCCTCGCGGCTGAAGGCGCGGAAGCCGCTCACCGCGTCTGGCACGTTGGTGTTGGAGACGCGGCGCACGACCCAGCTACCAAACTTCTGCAACTGCTTCTTCAGTGGGCTGAAATGCTCGATCTGCTGCACCTGGCGGTTGCCAATCACCATGTCCGCCTCGTGGCGCAGGATCGGGGCGATCAGGTTGCCGATCTCCTGCTGGGGGTACTGGTTGTCGCCGTCGGTGTTGACGATCACATCCGCCCCGCGTCGCAGGCAGGCGTTCAGCCCCGTCTGGAAGGCCGCCGCCAAGCCTTTATTGCCCACGTGCCGTATTACATAGGTCACGCCCAGTTCGTGGGCCACGGCTACCGTGCGGTCGCGGCTACCGTCGTCGATCACCAGCGTCTCGATCACGTCCACGCCAGGGATCGTCTTTGGGATATCGCGCATCACCATCGGCAACGTTTCTTCTTCGTTATAGCAAGGAATCTGGATGATTAGCTTAACCACGATCTCGCCTTCCCAGCACTCGCGTGCGTGAACTACAGACAGAGCAATCCCACCCACTATTCTACAATTGCGGGCGGCAAAGGTCAAGCGCGGGCTGCCGGTAGCGGGAATGCAGGGCGTTGGCCTGGCCCAATCGCTGAACTGGCTGGGGCGGTGGTTGCTGCTCGCTTGCCCACCTTCAGCCCTCTGCTGGCTGCCCCCCATCCGCTAGCGGTGCCTGCGCCTTTGCTGCTGCCTCAAGCTGCTGCCGGTATTCAAGGCTAGGGTCGTAGTAACTCACCTCTGGCGCAGCCTGCGGGGTGTGGAAGACTAGGCGGCTGACGCTGCCCTTCATTGGATAGGTGGGTTCGCGGATGCTGGCCCGCGTCAACTCCACCCCTTCCAGGCCGCGCCGCAAGATCATAGTCGGGTCGCCGTGGCTGACGAAGGCAATCTCCTGCCCAGCGTGGCGGGCCACCAGGTCGCGGGTAGCCGCCAGCATTCGGGCGTAGATGTCGGCGATGCTCTCGTCCTCATCCGCCGCCTTCGGCTCGTAGAAGTTGATTTTGCCCGCTTCGAGGTCGGCCAGTGAACCCCCGCGCCAGCCGGTCTTCACCTCGTGCAGCCGCTCGTCCACCACTACCGGGGTCGGCGGATGCTGCGCCCAGCCGATGATGTCCGCCGTCATGCGGGCGCGCAGCAGTGGGCTGACGTAGATCGTGTGCAGGCGGGCCACCTGCGCTAGGTAGAGCGCGCTGTTCTGCGCCTCTTGCAGGCCAACCCCGCTCAGGCGGTAGCGGGGCAGCCGCTCGTAGATAACCTTCTCTGGGTTATGCACGTCGGCATGGCGAACCAGATAGAGGGTAGTAGGAGTATCTATAGCAACCGTTCCTCTGGGAGCAGCTTGCTCCCCGTCCCTTACTTGATCAAGAAGCCGCCAACGATGATCCCTGCGATGGCAAACACAAAGATGAAGGAGTTTAGCACCTTGCTTTCCAGGCCGTCGGTAAACTGGTAGCCAGTAGAGCGCACGGTGCCGAGGCCAATATTGAAGTAGGGGGCGAGGATGCCGTTCAGCACCCAGCCCACTGCCGCCCCGACCACCGCCGCCAGCGCACGCCAGCCGAAACGGTAGAGGTTGTTCAGGCCGAGGTTGTCGCGGTCGAACAGCAGCGTCCAAAGCGCAGCGACGACCAGGCTGGTGACGATGATCCGCACGATGGGCGGGCCGGGCTTCTTCTGCTCTACACTCACGCTTGCACCTCTTGGCAGGATGTTAGTTTAGCTCGAAATTAGAGAAACTCCGCAGCTACAAAACAGCGTTCTTCACCTGGCTGACGCTGCACTTGGCTGCTGCGACCGCAAAATCTCATACTTCACCGCGATTATAGCACACGCTTGCGCGGTTTGACAAAAGCAGGCCACTTGGCCTACAATGGGCTGTAAGCTGGCGCGCACCCCGCACGAGGAGAGGAAGTACAGGGCAAAGATGAATATATCCTTCAGCAATCCCTGGGGGCTGCTCCTGCTCGCCGCCCTGCCACTGTTCTGGTGGATCGCCCGCGATGGCCTACGCTATATGCGTCCGCTCCGTCGCTGGCTCACCCTCAGCCTGCGTCTGCTGCTGGTCGCCCTGCTGGTAGTCTCCTTCGCGGGCATCCAGGCGGTGCAGGCAGTCAACAACCT
>JBBROH010000018.1:0-33290 GCA_038229595.1 Chloroflexia bacterium
CCATCTTTGTCAAAACGCCAATGTCAAGCGGCCCTATTTCCAGTTTGGCGCAGCTTGCCTGTGGAAGGGCTTACAGATTGGTTTTGGCGGGGTGGGGCAGCGGATTGGTTGCTGAGGCCACTAGCGGAGGCTAGCAGCTGAGCGGGGGATGAGGCGGTCTACGAGCGGCTGGCTGGGGCTAGCCAGCGGCTGGCAGAGAGTGGGTGGCTAGCTTGCCGCCTAGCCCTGGGCTTCGCGGTGGACGACGCGGACGTTGAGGTAGGCTGCTACCTGGCTGGCTAGCTTCTCCAGGGCGGCGATCTCCACCAGGCCGCCGAGGGCGGTGTCTAGCTCTGTCTCTAGCTCGCGGGTGAGGACGGTGAGGCGGTGGCCGTAGCCTGCCTTTGCGGGGTCAGCCTCGACTACCACGCACTGGATTGCGCTGAGCGGGGCGACGACGGTGCTGCCGCGCAAGAAGCGGTCGCTCTGGCGGTCGAAGGTAAACTGCGCCTTCGGCTTGAACAGGCTGCGGCTGAGGCTGAGGACGACGATCACGATCAGGATCAGGGGGCTGAGGATGATCGCGGGCAGGGTGCTGTTCTCCTCGGCGGCCCCAGCGATGAAGGCCAGGGGGACGACCAGCAGGGTGAACAGAGCGATGGCTGCCAGTTGCAGGTTGTTGCTGCGGCGATCTTCGATCAGGGTCAGCCGCTCGGCGGAGATAGTCGTCTTCATGCTGCTATTGTACCAAAGTAGCGGGCAGGTTGCTACTTGACAAAAGGGTGCATCTGTGCTACAATGCTCGTATTCCGTAGCAAGCACTGCGCGGCTGACTCTTTCACCATTGGGTGGCAGGGCCGGTCGCGCTTTTTGTTTGCCTGCGGCGTGGGGCTTTTTGCACAAGGAGGTATGAGATGGACGAAACGACAGACACGCAGGCGGTGATGGCCGAGTTGCTGGCGGGCTATCGTGGGCAGGTGATCGCGGGGTCGGCGGTGGCGGGCGTGCCTGCGCTGCACGGGCTGGTGGCGGGCGAGAGCAAGGTGGCACTGGACGCGGCGTTGGCGCGCACGGTGGCGATCTACGGCGAGGTGCGGGCTAGCCTGACCCCGCCCGCGCCGAGCGTGCCAGCCGTCAACGTGGTGCGGCAGGAGCAGAGCGCGCCCTGGCCGCTTGGCGCGGCAGCTAAGATCGGGCTGGCCCTACGGCGGAGCCGCTGAGCAGGGCTGGCAAGCAACAGCTAGTTTCAAGAATGGAGAACTGACTATGGCACTGACAATTATCGAGGCGGCGAACTTGAGCCAGAGCATGATGTTGCAGGGAGTGGTGGAGACGATGACCACCACCAGCCCAGTCCTCAAGTACCTGCCCTTCATGACGATCAACGGCAGCAGCCTGCAATATAACCAGGTGTTGACCCACGGCACGGTGGAGTTTCACGCGGTGGGCGACGTTTGGGTGGAGAGTACGCCGACCTTCGCCCGCAAGCAGGCCAGCCTGGCGATCCTCGGTGGCGATGCGGATGTGGATAACTTCTTGCAGCAGACCTACGCCAACATCAACGACCTGGAGGCGACGGTGATTGAGGCGAAGGCGCGGGCGGTCGGCTACAAGTTCGCGACCAACTTCATCAACGGCGATGTGGACGTGGACAGCAACGCGTTCGACGGGCTGGCGAAGCTGGCAGCGGTGGGTCAGACGGCGACGGTGGGGCCGAACGGGGGGGCGTTGACCCTGGACTTGCTGGACGCGCTGCTCGACCAGGTGCGCCCTGGCAAGCCCGACCTGCTGCTGATGAGCCGCCGCAGCCGCCGCAGCCTGACCCGGCTGGCGCGTACTACTGGCACGGTGGCTAGCAGCCCTGACGAGTTTGGCATTAGCCAGAGCTACTATAACGGCATCCCGATTGAGGTGGACGACAACATCGGCGACGCGGAGGTGGTGGGCAGCAGCAACGATTGTTCCAGCATCTACGCCCTTCAGTTCGGCTATGAGCGCGGCGTAATGGGGCTGGATAATGGGGGGATACAGGTGGAGCGGCTTGGCCCGCTGGAGGCGAAGGATGCCAGCCGCACGCGCCTGAAGTGGTACGTTGGGTTGGCGAACTTCCGCGATGCGGCCCTGGCCCGCCTGAAGGGGGTGCGCTGAACGGAGCTAGCATGGCGAAGGGGACGTGCCTGGGCGCGTCCCCTCTTTGTGGGCGATGCTGGTTGGGGCTAACCGCTGCTGCTGGTTGATGGTTTCGGCCTCTACCTGGCTGCGGTCACGGTTGGCCCTGGCAGTGTTGGGGCAGCTAGTGGCTGCTCCCCTCACTGTAGGTGTGCTGTCCCTCGCTGTTGTCGTCGCTGTCGTCCTCAGTCTGGCCCTGGGTGCCGTGCTGGGCTACCCGATAGTCGGGATTGCCGAGGTTCTCGTCCATGGCGGGGTGTTCGGTGGGGGAGATGCCGCGATCCTGCAACTTCTCCTCGTGGCTACGCTCGTCGCGGCCAATCTTGCTGGCGTGGTCTGGCATAAGGTTGTTCCTTTCGGCTATCTGGTTGGTTGGCCTGGTTAGCTGGACTTTTCTTCGCTAAAGGGCTGGGCCTGGTCTTCGGCTTCGTCTACGATGCGAGCCATGCCCATCTCGTCACGTAGCTGACCACTCATACCGACCAGGCCGGTGGAGCGTTCGCGCTCCTGGTCGGTGCGGCCAACCGTCTCTGGCTTACTGTCGCCAAAGCCGCTGGCGGCAACGCGGTCGGGTTCGGGGGGGTAGCCACGCTCGGCGGCAGTACGTTGTGCGCCGGGCATACCGTCGGGGCTGTCCTGGTGGACACCGGACTCGTTGCGGATAGCATCCGGGGTTGGCTCACTCATCGTAACTTCACCTCTTTGCTCGTTATGCCGAATATTAGGGCAAAAGGCGTGCCAGCGGTTGCAGCCGGTGCAGCGAGCGGCTGCAGGAGCGGATGCGCGGATCAAGGCAGGGTGGCTGGTGGGTCGTAAAAGCGGTTGGTGAACCGTCGGGTGAGCGGCTTTACAACAAGGTTGGTGAGGGGAGGAGGGAACAATGGCAATAGAGAACAAGGGGCCAGAGCCGCTGACGGGGCTGGCGATGTTCAGCGAGCAGCGGCTGAAGCTGCCACTACGGGGCTACCAGCTTGGCCCGGCGGAGGCGATTGTGGCGAGTGTGCTGGGTGGTTGGGGGCGCAGGTTCGTGATCGAGTTTAGCAGGCAGAGCGGCAAGGACGAGTTGATCGCCCAGACTATCGCTTACCTGCTGGTTTTGCGCTGCGAGAGCGGGGGGCGGGTAGTGATGGCGAACCCGACCGAGGGCCAGGGGGCGATCAGCCGCCGCCGCTTGCTAGCCCGCTTGCAGAACTCCAGCTTTGCGGGGGAGGTGCGGAAGGAGGGGACGCGGGGGGTGCAGCTTGGGGCGGCCAGCGCGGTCTACCTGAGTGCGGCAGAGAGCGCGAACGTGCGCGGCGACACTGCCGACCTGCTGCTGCTCTGCAACGAGGCCCAGGATGTTGACCCCGACGTGTGGGATGCGCGTTTCGACCCGATGGCGGCGGCCACTGATGCGACGACCGTGTTCTTCGGCACGCCCTGGAACAGCCACAGCCTGTTGGCCCGCGAACGCCGCTACGCTCTGGCGCAGGGTGAGGCGGGCTATCAGCAACTCTGGCAGGTGCGCTGGGAGGAGGTGGCGGCGACAGTGGAGGCGTATGGGCGGCGGGTGCAGGCACGGATCGCCCAGCTTGGCGCGCAGCACCCCTTCATTCGCACCGAGTACTGCCTGGAGGAGTACGACGGCAACGGCGCGATGCTGGACGCGGCGAAGCTAGCCCTGATGCACGGCGAACACGACCGCCAGCGGGAGCCGCAGGCCGCTGGCCGCTACGCGCTACTGCTCGACGTGGGTGGCGAGGCCGAAGCGGATGAGGCCGAACGGCGCAGTGGCAATCCCCGCCGCGACAGCACTGCCCTGACCGTCGTGCAGATCGTGGCGAGCGGGCGCGGCCTGCCCGCCTACCAGGTGGTAGACCGCCGTAGCTGGCGGGGCGCGAACCACGTAGACCTTGAGCAGCAGGTGCTGGCCCTGGCCGACCACTGGCGGGCGGAGCGGCTGGTGGTGGACGCGACGGGGCTGGGCATGGGCATCGCCAGCCACCTGGAGGCGGCATTGGGGGAGCGCGTCCGCAAGTTCACCTTTACGGCGCAGAGCAAGAGCGACCTGGGCTGGCGGTGGCTGGCCTGCATCGAGCAGGGCCGCTATAAGGAATATGTGGACGAGGGGGCAGCGGAGAGCCGCCTTTTCTGGCAGCAGGCGGCCAACCTGCAAGCTGAGGTGGTGGGGACGAGCAAGCAATTGCGCTGGCAAGTGCCGGGCGCAACCTTGCATGACGACCTGGTGATCAGTGCGAGCCTCTGCGTCTTGTTGGATGAGCCAAAGAAGAAGGAGCAGCCGAGCGGGGTGACGGTACGCTCCTACCTCTAAGCGGGGCGAGCAGCGGGTGGGTGAGCGAAGGCTAGCCAGCATATGCAGCATGAGAGGTGATCCCTGCCTGCTGCGAAGGAGAAGAAGCGATGAGCAACTATGAGGATGCAGTACAGGAGCTTTACGCAGTGGGCGACCCAACCCTACCCGGCTGGGATGTGCGCCTCAGCCACGCGACGGTGGGGGGCGGGCTGGCCCAGGAGTTCTATCTGGCCCGACCGGGGCGGCTGGAGATGCAGCGCACTCTTGTGCTGAACACCCCGGCGGTGCAGACGGCTGGCGACCTGCTGACCGAGTACGTGGGGGCCGTGCGCCAGCAGCAGCGGTGGACGCTGGGGACTACTGCCAGCCCGCGCCTGTGGCTGGTCGAACTAGATTGCCGCGATGGTGCCTTGACCCGCAGCGGCGCACCAGCGGGCCGCAGTGGGGCGGCCATGCGGGCTAGCCTAGCTGCCTTCTACGACCTCGGCGCGGCGGGGGTGGGCGCAAACCTCGACCTGCCGGAGGGCGGCAGCTACAACGTCTACCTGCACCAATGGCATGAGCGGCTGCAAACCGACTGCCTGCCCAACCTCGGCTGGCTGATCACCGTGCTGCTGCTCGAACACCTGGCGATTGGCTAGCCCTCGACGATGGCGAAGGCGCGCACGGGGAAGCAGGCGGCTCCGCGCAGGGCGATGGGGGCGGCGAAGAAGCGGAAGAAGTCGTTGCCTAGCACGGCAATGTTGGTCAATTGCTCGATCAGCGGGATACTGGCGGCCAGCAGCAGGGTGTGCGCCGGTTTGTGGGGGTCGCTGCGGTCGTCTATGCTGCCACAATCGATGCCGACCAGGGCCACCCTCTGCGCGACCAGGTGGGCGGCCCCTTCTGCGGTCAGGTAGGGGGCGTTGCGCCAGTAGGAGGGGATCGACCAGCGTACCGACCAGTCGGTGCGGAGCAGCACGGCTCGGCCCGCTAGTTCCAGGTTGGCGAAGGCGGCGGGGCCAATGGCGCGCGCAGGCTGGCGGCTGATGTTGACGACTACGCCTGGCAGGTTGGCGAGGCGGTCGAGCGGTAGGCTGGCAACGTCCAGGCCAGCGGGGAAGACGTGGTGGGGGGCATCCAGGTGGGTGCCTAGATCGCCGTCGAAGCCAAAGCGGTTGATCAGGAAGGGGCTGCCAGCCTGTTCGCTGGCGACCACGGTGGCTTCTTCGGTTATGCCGAACAGGGGGGCAAGCCGCCCAGGGTAGTTGGGCATCTGCTCCTCGACCGGGTGGCTGAGGTCAACGATCCTACTCATGCTGCAACACCCCCACGAGCTACTTCATCTGTGCTGACTCTCCTGTATCAATAATTGGGCCGGCAGGAGTTAGCTGCTTGATTTTGAGGTCGCTACTGCCCATTTTGGCTTGCAGAAAGAAAACCTGCCGCTTCTGCACGTAGCGCAGGATGGTGGTAACGTAGGCGGCATGGCTCCAGGTGAGCGGCGAAACAGAGAGCGGCGCACCAGTGTAGGGGTGGATTTGCTCGGCCAGCACCCCACTCGGCAGGCTGTGCTGGCAGACCCAGTGCAGCAGGTCGAGGGCAGGCTCCATCTCGTCCAGATTGCCAGCCGCCGCGATATAGTAGTCGGCCAGCCAGAGGGTGCAGATGAACCAGGGGTTGCCGGTCACGTCCTGGCTAACCCGCTGGTAGTAGTCGGACTGGTAGCGAGCGACCCCGCCGACGGGGGTGGGGATCACCAGCTTCTCCTTGATCGCCTGCATAGTAGAGACGATCAGCGGGTCGTCGGCGGCGAACATCCCGAACTGAAAGAGACCGGTCGCACTGGCATCTACGGTGCGGTCCTGGCTGGTCGTATCGTCGTCATGCACTGCCAGTTGGCGGACGAAGTAGCCGCCTTCATGGTCGAACATAAAGCGGACGCAGGCATTCTTGATCTCGTGGGCGGCAGTGCGATACTCGTCGGCGAGGTTGAGGTCGCCAAACATCTCGGCGAAGTTGGCCGCCGCCATCAGGCCCGCCCAGACTGCGCCGACGGTGAAGCTGCTAATGCCGCGCCGCTCCTCCCAGAGGTCGTGCGAGGGGCCGGGCAGGCGGGTGGCGAGGTGGCGATAGCTTACCATGAAGTCGCCCGCCGCCTTGATCACCCGGCGGTAGAACTGGGAGACGAACTCAAAGTCGTGGTACTTCTCGTAGTGGTGCCACATGGCATAGATGATCAGGGCAGTCTCGTCCTCCTGGATGGGCAACTGGGGGTTGCCCTTGCTGTCGGCCCAGGGGTGCCAGGAGGAGCCGAGCGCGCCCTCCGGGTCGTACTTGTGCAGGAGATAGCCTTCGGGCCGCATGATGCGGGCGACCAGGGTGAACAGCCCCCGCGCCGGGTCCTGGAAGCCCGCTTCGTCGAGGGCGTAGATGACCAGGGCAGCATCACGCGGCCACATATAGCAGTAACTATCGCGGGCGAAGGTGAGGATGTCGTAGTCGGTGGAAGCGATCACCGCCCCATGATCGTCTACCTGGGTGCGAAGGACGAGCAGGCTGCGCTTGTAGGCGGTGATCAGGTCGGCGGGCAGGTCGGCCCAGTCCACTGGCAGCTTGTTGGCCCAGCGGTGCCAGTAGTTGGCGGTGCGTTCGAGGAAGCTGGCGGGGCCACGTTCGCGCACCCTGCGATCCTCGCGCTCTGCGTCCTGGAAGCTATAGCCCGCGCAGAGCCAGTGGTAGAAGGTGACGGTGCCGCCCGCAGCTACGTTGTCCAGGTGTACGCCGAGGGTGCAGTCTACTGACCCCTGGGCGATATTGCCGCAGGCTAGCTGGCCGTCCTCCGCGTCCTTCCAGGTACCGAGCAGGCCGCCCACCCCCTTCACGCCGTTTGCCCAACTGCTGATCCCCACCTTGCGGCCCACCTGGGCGTTGAGGACGAAGTAGCGGTTGCTCTTGTAGGCGACGAGGAACTCACCGGGGCGGCTGCCGTGCGTCGGCTGGTAGTAGGTGGTATCACCGACCGCCTCACCGTAGATGTACCAGTCGTAGTGGAAGAAGAAGCGGACGGAACGCTGGATGTCGCGCAGGTTGTGGACGACGAAGTGGCGGATGAAGGTGTCGCGGTCGAAGTCCACCGTGTCTTCGCAGAGCAGGCGCAGGCCGAGGCGGTCGTTCTGCATCGTCACCGCAGTAACCATCGTCTCATCACGGTAGCGCAGGTCGCGCTGCCACTCAGCGTCCTCGAACCAGGCGAAGGCGGGCTGGCCGCTGCCGTCGTCGCTGACCCATACGCCAGTGTGGTTGAGGTTGCCCGCCGTGTGGTTCTCCTTGCCGACGTGCGGCCAGAAGATATCGCGCAGGTTGTACTGCGGGTCAAAGTTGATCTGCATACTGCCGTTGCCGAGCGGTAGGTCACGTGGCATAGTGGGTTGGCTCCGTTACTGTGGATGGGAGGGGGCCGCTGCCCGTATTATACCACCAGCAAGCGGCGGTCACGCAAGGGGTGGCGGCCACTACTCCAGCGCGAACAACTCTACGCTCACGTTGTCTATCGCACCGCGCTTCTTGGTCTCGGCGACCAGGCGGGCGCAGGCTTCTTGGGGGTCGGGGCTGCGGAGAACAATGCCCGCGATGTCTGGGTCGGCCAGGTGGGCGTTGAGGCCGTCGGAGCAGATCAGCAAGCGGTCGCCCGGCTGCAACTGCTGGCTGCAAGTATCAACTTCGGTGGTCGGCTCGGTGCCGAGCGAGCGGTAGAGGACGCTGCGGTGGGGCGACTTGGCTGCCTCCTCTGGGGTTAGCTGGCCCAGTTCGATCAGGCGGGCGACTACGCTGTGGTCGGTGGTTAGCTGCACGATATTGCGCGCTCTCGCCCCCTTCATCGTAATGCCGAGGCGGTTGAGCAGGTAGGCGCGGCTGTCGCCGATGTGGGCTAGCCAGCAGCGTTCGAGGCCAGGGGCGAGCAGCAGCATGGTGGCGGTCGTCCCCATGCCGCGCTGCCCAGTGGTGGCGCGGGCGCGCTGGAAGACGGCGCGGTTGGCGGCCTCTAGCCCCTCGCGCAAGACGGCTTCTACGCCCTCGGCTTGCAGGCTGCTAACCCGCTCCAACACGTAGGCGGGGGCTAGCTCCACCGTCATGCCGCTGGCGACCTCGCCCGCACTGGCCCCGCCCATGCCGTCGGCGACCAGGCCCAGCCAGCCGCGCCCGCCGCCTAGCGATTTCGGCAACTCTAGCTCGCGGCTGAAGATCGAGTCCTCGTTGTTGCGGCGCACCACGCCCACGTCGCTGAGTTCGCCATGCACGATGCGGATGGCAAGCTGCACTGTTGGTCGCTCCTTGCCCACGCCAGGCAGGGTTTGGCCGCAGGCAGTGCAGAAGCGTGCGCTGATGCGGTTGTGCGCGCCGCACGCCTTGCAGACAACCTCGGCCTCTAGCGGCAGCCGTTCAAGGCGGCGGGTGACAGCGGGGGCGGTCGGGCTGGCGGGCATCAGGCTGAGGCGGGCGGCGATCTCGGCAGCCCAGGTCTCGTTGCGCTCAAGCTCCTCGCCCAGCCGCCTACGCGTGTCGCGGTCGAGGGCAGGGCGGGTAAGATCGCCGCTGATCTGGGTGTTCATCCGCCGCAGGAAGGAGAGGCACTCGGCCAACTCGTCGTGGGTGAAACTCTGCATCCCCTCAAACGGCTGGGTCATCGCCCGTGCAGGCTGCGCCTTGTCGTCCTTGATCGCCATTGCGGTTGCCTTCTTCCGTTCCTGTGCTGCCACTCGCGGGTGGAGCTACCTTCTTCCGTTCCCCGCCGCTCCCTGGTAAGGGGAGCAGGGTGGGAGTATAGTTAGTGCCAGTCTATGATGAAGTGTCGTTCGACGAGGATGGGGTGCGCTCCTACCTGCTCGACGGCGACGGCGGCGCGATCCCACCAGAGCAGGGGGCCGCTGATAGTGTGGCGGTTCTGCAAGGTAAGGTGAACCTCGTCGCCGCTCTCGCTACGTTCGTAGAGGTAGGCGGTCAGCTTCTTGCGATAGCGGTCGCGGTGCCACTGCAACTCGGCCAGCGGCACCGCGTAGAAGGCGGCCAGCTTCGCCAGCAGCGCATCATCCTCACCCACCTGGCGATGCTTGATTTCCAGATAGTTGAGGTCGTGCAGGCTGATGCCGGTGGCCGCCTCGATCTCGATGGGGGTTACGCCCCCCTTGCGGGCGCGCAGAAACTTGAGGTGGTCGGCGAGACTCATGCTTGCGCTCCCTTCGGCACTGGCAGCGGCTCCTCGCCGGGTGCGTCGGCCACGTCGTCGCGCTTGTCCTCGTCAAGGTCGCGCTGCTCGTGGCTGTCGGGGCCGAAGAAGCCGGGCTGCCCGTCCTCGGCCAGGCTGCTCTCGGCAGCGGGCGCGCTCGGTGGCTCGACCTCGCCCTTGTGGTGGTGGCCCGGTTCAGGGTACTTGCCGTCCTCGGTCTTCGCCAACTCCGCGCTGTTCAGGTCAGAGCCGATCTGCTGGTAGTAAGCAATCGCCAACTTACGCAGCACGATGTCCTTATCATCTTCGCCGCGCAGGACGATGGTGTAGGGGCTGAACAGCTTGAGCGGGCCAGTGAAGATGCTGCCGTCGAACAGGGTGAAGCTGAAGATCGCGCCCGCCTTGCGCTGCTGCTCAAGGTACTGCGGCTCGCGGTCTTCGGGCAGGCGGGCGGTGTCGGGCGAACTGCGCTGCTCGCTGGTCAGGTTGGCGGCGCGCTCGCGCATGGTGCGAATCCACTGGCGGGCAGCAGCGCGGTCAAGCTCGGTCAGCGGCTTGCCCACCTCGGTTGCCACCGCCTCTGGCTCCATGCCGACGCGGTTGGCCTGGCGCAGTATCTCGGTAATCTGGCCCTCGGTGGCGGGCAGGATGATTGGCTCTTGCTTGGGCCGGGGCGGCCTGGGTGGTTGGGGTTCGCGCAGGGGGGGCCGGGGTGGGCGGGGGCCGCTGGAGAAGCCGCCCTGGTAGCCGCCGCTGCTGCGCTGATAGCCGCTGCTGCCGCCCTGGTAGCCGCCGCTGCTGCCGCCCTGGTAGCCGCCGCTGCTGCCGCCCTGGTAGCCGCCACTGCTGCGCTGATAGCCGCCGCCGCCACCACCCTGGTAGCCGCCGCTGCTGCCGCCCTGGTAGCCACCGCTCCGCTGGTAGTCGCGGGGCGGGCCGGATTGCTGCTCGCCATTGGCGGCTGCGCTCTGCTGCTCACCCTGCTGCTCACCCTGCTGCTCTGGCGGTTGCTCACCGCCCTGGCTGGGCAATACTGCTGGCGGCGGCGAACCGGGAGCGACCACCAGGCCACTGGGCGGGGGGACGGGCGGTTGGTTGGGCGGGATGATGTCCTCGACCTTAACCCAGAGAGCCTTCGCCAGCAGGCGAGCATGGGGCAGGGGGATGGCCTGGTGGCCCTCCTCGTAGTCGCTGATCAGGCGGGTGGGGATGCTGGCGCGGGCGGCGAGTTGGCCGGTGGTCAACCCTTTCTTCTGACGGATAACCTTCAACTTGTTCAAGGCGCGCACTCCTTCTTATTTAGTTAGGCTGCAAGGGCAGCGGCGAATGTAGGTCGGGGGGTGGCACACGGTACGCTCGTCCATGCCCCGCTGTGCCTATTATAAGCGAAGTTGGCTAGGGCTGCAACAGGGGTTAGTGGGCAGCCAGCGGCCTCACCTTACCGCCACCTTACTGGCGGTGGGGGGGAGGGGCTGGCTGTGTCAAGAACTTTACACTGGTCTGTAAAGCGGTTGACGGAACTAATTGGCCTGGGCGGGGTATTATAAGGGCAGAAGGTTCAACTGGAAGCAGAGGAGACCACTATGAAAAAGATGACCAACTGGCTAGTGAATATCATCAGCATTCAGGGCGTGCAGGACGACGCAGGCAACGAGCGGGGGGAGCAGACCCCTAATCCCCGCTTGCGGGCGAGCGAGGAGCGCGCCCCAGAGCGGCCCAGCCAACGCAGCTATAGCCTGCGCGACTACCCCGCCTTGCTGGTGGAGAACCGCCAGAGCCGCAAGCGCGACGACTGGCAACTCTGAGCAACCAAACGACCGCAGCTTAGCGACGGCCCTCCAAATGGAGGGTCGTTTTAGTTGGCTGCCCAGCCCCTCAACTGCGGGCAATCAGGTAGATCAGGGCGGCAATGAGCAGCAGCAGCCCCACGACGGCGGCGGTTTGCAGAGCCGCCTGCTGGCTGCTGACCCGCTGGTAGCCAGCATCTTGCGGCCTGGGCGGGCTGGGCGGGGGCAACTGGCGGGGGAGCGGCGGGCGCGGATTGGCTGGCGGGCGCGGGCGGCTGGCGGGCGGGAGCGCAGCCGTCGTTGGGGAGCGGGCGGGCGCGGGTTGGCTGGGGGTAGGGTCGCTGCGGATTTCGCCCTCGTGCTGGTGCAGCCAGCGCAGCAGGTAGCGACCGTCGAACAGCTTGATCGGCTTGCCAGCGGCGAAGCGGCGGGCTGGCTCTGAGATGCCGCCAGTGGTGACCAGGAACGCCCCCTGCGCCCCCACGTGCAGCATAGTGCCGTAGAGATCGCGGACGGTAGGTTCGCCAACCGTGCTGCTGAGGCGTTTGCACTGGGCGATAGCGGTGAGATTGCCGCGCTGAAGGTAGAGGTCTACGCCACCGTCGCCAGAGCGGGGCGTACTCTGGGCCTCAAAGCCCTCCATCTCGAATAGACCAGCGACCATCTCCTCGAAGTCTAGCGGGTCAAGCTGCATGATGCGCCCCAGTAGCCGCGCATCGGGGCTGTCACCGGTTGCCATCGCCACGCCACCACCTCCTTGCTACTATGCTGTCCCCCATCAATGCAGCAGCATCCAGCCGACGAGCAGGATGAGGGCGACGACGAACGCGGCGGCGAGCAGGGCGGCGCGGTCGCTGAGGCGGCCCGGCTGCTGGGTCGTGGGGTCTAGGGCTAGCGGTGGGCTTGCGCCGGGGGCGAGCGTGGCCCGGCGGATTGGCTTGCTGGCCGCCCCGCTGGTCGCGGTCAGGGCGTGGGCCTGGGCGGGGGCAAGGGCAGACTCGCCGTAGTGGTGGCGGCTGAGCCATTGCAGCATCCGGTAGTCGTCCCCTTGCAGGGCGAGGTCGGCGGCGCGGCGGATGCTCATACTCGCTCTGGCGAAGCGGGCGACCCCAGCCACCAGGTCGTTGCCGTCGATCAGGCGCACGATGCGGTTGTTGCCGATGCCCAACTGCCGCTCGCTGTCCAGAGCCTTGCGCGTGGTGACCAGGTAGCCGCCGGTTACGCCAGCCTTCTCTACTGGCTTCCGCAGCCGCAGCACGTCGCCGCGATGGACGGTGCCGTGGCCGCGCTGGGCGTGGGCAATGAAGGTGTCGCTGCCCTTCCGCAGGCTCAGTTCGATGTGGCGGTCGCCCTCTACCCCGACTACCGCCGTCTCAAAGCCATCGAACATGAACAACTCGCGCACCAGTTGCTCATACTGGTAGGAGCTAAGGTCGAGCATCTCGGCGTAGATGATGTGTTCCAGCACTATGCGGCTGTGCTGGCTAGCGGCGGTGGGCTGGCTCATAGTTAGCTCTCTGCTGGGGTGGCGCGCTCATCGGCCTTCACCGCGTCCCAAAAGTGGTCGAGGGCGGCCAGGTCGAGGTCGTCCCAGCGCAACCCGGCGGCGGCCACCTTGCGCTCGGTAGCGGCGAAGCGGCGCACGAACTTGGCGTTGGCGAGGCGTAGGCTCTCCTCAGCATCCAGCTTCAGCCAGTTGGCGAGGTGGGCGAGGGTGAACAGGAGGTCGCCGAACTCCTCACGCTGGTTCTGCGGGTCGGGGGCTGCCGCTAGCTCGGCTATCTCCTCACGCACCTTGTCCAGCACACCGTCTGCGCTGGGCCAGTCGAAGCCCCGGCGGGCCACGCGCCCTGCAATCTCCTGGGCGTAGTGTAGGGCGGGTAGCTGGCGGCTGACCCCCTTCAGCCCCTCACTGATTTCGCTGCCCGCTTCAGTGCTAGCCGCCTTCTTCGCTGCCGCCGCCGCCCGCTCCTGCTGCTTGATCTGCTCCCAGTTCTGCAACACTTCGCCAGAGCCGCTAACCTGCACGTCGCCGAAGACGTGGGGGTGGCGGCGCAGCAGCTTGCTGGCGATGTGGTTGACCACCTCGGCCAGGGTGAACTCGCCACTGATCGCGCCTAGCTGGGCGTGGAAGACGACCTGCAAGAGGATGTCGCCCAGTTCCTCGGCAAACTTGTGCAGCGCATCTGCATCGTTGGGGTTGGCGGCCAGCGCATCCAGGGCCTCCACCGCCTCATAGGTCTCCTCAATCAGGTTCTGCTTGATCGTCTGGTGGCTCTGCTCCCTGTCCCAGGGGCAACCGTGCGGCCCGTTCAGCCGAGCCATGATGTAGATGAGGCTACTCAACTGGCGGGTGCTGGCGAGGGCAGGCATTGGTGGCAGGTAGAGGCAGGTGAGGTGGTTGACCGCCGTCGCGTGTTCGCTGTAGTCTAGCTCGTGCAGCGGCAGCCGCAACACAAGCTCCTCCGCAGTGCCAGCGGCGCGCACCAGCGTCACCTCATACTCTGGCGGGTAGAGTTCGAGCAGGGCCAGCTTGACCATGCCCGCCGTGCGGCTGTTGTAGAGTTGGCTGACCAGCAGCGGCGCGTTGGGCGAGAGGGTGAGCAGGGTGGGCAGCCGATTGTTGGCGAAGGGGATGCTATAGGGGCTGAAGAACTGGGGGCCGCCGTCGTCCTTGCGGTCGTTGGCGGCTAGCTGGGCGGGGGTCACTTCCAGTTCGCTGGCAAGCTGGGTTGCGTCCACCAGTTGCAGGCCCGCCGCCAGCGGGTCGAGGCGCAGGGCAGTGCAGAGCGGTTCGATGAAGCTGAGGCCCGCCACAATCCTAACCGGGATGCCCGCAATCTGGGCGCGGGTTAGCAGGCGCAGCACGCTGGCTTCGCCAACCAGGGGGTGGCCGGGGACGGCGTAGACGATGGGGCTACCCGCGGCTGCGTTGCGGGCGGCCAGGCTGAGGCTGGCTGCAATGTTGGTGTAGATTGCCTCAAAGGTGGGGCTGGCTTCGTAGAGCGCATCGAAGCTGTGCGCGCCGTTGCGGGTGGCGGCGGGCAGTGCCTCCACCGTCGGGTGCTTGATCGTGCGAAAGTAGAGGTGGTCGGGCCGCACCTTGTTGAGGATGTCGCGGGCCTCACCAGTAAGCTGGCCCCACGCGCCGGGGCCGAGACCGAGGACGATAATATCGGTTGCCATATAGCTCCTTGTCCCTTGCCAATTGGTTTGCAGCAGCGGGTTTCACTTCTATTCTACCACATCGCTGCCAGCAGGCGGGGCTGCTTGCTAGCCGCCCGGCCCAGCGGCCTGGGCAGATTGGGCAGGGACTAGCCCGCATCATCCACCCCGGCGAGCGGGGTTTCGATGATTACGGTGCGGGTGTCGCCCTGTTCGCGGTGGACGCTGAAGCGGGCGGGGGTGGCTTGCTGGCGCAGCAGGAGCGGCACCTCGTCTGGCCGCAGCCGATAGCTGCGCCTTAGCCAGAGTTGGCCTTCCTGCCAGACGATGCTGCTGAAGGCTGGTTGCCCCGCTATTTGCTCAAGGGCTGTTTCTAGCTCGTCCATTATCACTACCTCCACAAAAGTTACCACCACCTGCTTATTATAGCACACCTGTTCAGGCATAGCAAGGGGTTGGCGGGCAACTGGCCCGCTGAAAAGCACGGTGAACAGCGGTGAAGCGAACGTCGGTCTGTTGTATATTTTACACGGTGATTACTAACTTCTCATTGACAGCCTGATCGCTGTCGCCCTATAATCTAAATGGCGGAACCATGTCTCACCCCCGGTCGTGCGATTGACCGATCACAAGAAGGAGAGTCCCGATGCGTAAGACCACCGTCCCCTACCTGCTCCTGCTGGTTAGCCTGGCAAGCAGCACTCTATTTGGCTTCGGCTCTGGCCCGGCCTCGCCTGTGGCCCCCCCGCAGGCTGCTGCCGTCGCTGCACCTGTCGCCCCAGCCGCCCAGCCACAAGCGTGCAGCGGCACGCTCGGTTGGACTGTCTACTCGAACACGGTCGCCACTGCCGCCAACCTCTATGCAGTGGCGGCGAGCGACCCCAGCAACGTCTGGGCGGTTGGTAGCTACAATCCTGGCAGCCTGACCGCCCTGGCGATGCGCTGGAACGGCACGGCCTGGGCGCAGGTGAGCTACACCCCCCCGCTCTCGGCTACCAGCAGCGTCTTCTACAGCGTTGCGTCCACTGTAACCCAGACCTGGGCGGTGGGTAGCTACAACGACGCGGCAGGCAAGAGCCACAGCCTGATCGCCCGCTACGACGGCACCAGCTGGACGAACTACAATGCCCCTGACCCTGGCAACGCGACCAACAGCCTCAACGCAGTGGTGGCGGCCAGTAGCGAGGCTTACGCCGTCGGCTCCTACAGTACCGCCACTCAGCCGGGGGTGGAGCGCAACCTGGCGATGCACTTTGACAGCTTTAGCGGCGGCTGGCTCAACGATGGGGTGAACAGTATCGGCACCCGCACAAACCAACTCAACGCTGTCGCACTTGGCAGCCTGCCCTGGAGCAGCGGCTACGCCTACAACACGCTGACCAGCACCCTGCCCACTTACACTACCTCGGCAACGGTGACTACCTTCACCTTCGCTGGCTTGCTTTCTACCTGGAATGAAGTGCGCGGTGCAGCGGCAGTCGGCCTCAACACGGCGGTGCTGGTTGGCTACGGCTACAACAGCACGCCCAGCCTGCGCGAACCACTGGTGATTACCCGCACCAGCGGGGGGGTGTACACAAGGGCCAACCTGCCACCTGGCAACTACGCCCTCAACGACGTAGATTACACCAGTGGTCACAACCTCTGGGCGGTCGGCGCGGCCAACAACAACGGCCTGACCACCACCGTAGCAATCACCAGCAGTGGCTTTGGCAGCGGCAACTGGGCCGCGATCAACACGCCCAACCTCGGCAACGAGGCAAACTACCTGACCGGGGTCAAGGTGCTGGGCAGCGAAGACGTGTGGGCTGTCGGTACCTACGTCAACAGTGGGACACCAAAGGCGATGATGGCCCACTACAAGTGCATCAGCGGCGCGTCGTTCAGCGGCCAAATCCGCGAGTTCACCTCCAACAACCCGCTGCCGCTGGCCGAGGTACAGATCAACGATGGCAACGGCAACCTGGTGACCAGCGATGGGGCTGGCAACTACAACTTCGGTGGGGTGCCGGTTGGCAGCTTCAATATCACGGTCTCCAAGCCGGGCTACTACACACAGACGCTGCCGCAAACCTTCAGCGACAATCAGCGGCTGGCCCTCGACTTCATCCTGGTGCCGGTTGGGCTGAACACCCCCACCACTACCTCTACCGCCACTAACACTCCCCCAGCGACGGCTACCCCCAGCCCCAGCAGCACCGCTACCAACACCTTCACTCCCCCACCGACCGCTACCCGCAGCCCAAGCAGCACCTCTACCAACACCTTCACTCCCCCACCGACCGCTAGCTTCACCCCCAGCGGCACCTCTACCGCCACCTTCACCGCCCCTGCCGGTGGTACTGCCACCCGCACGCGGGTACCAACCGCCACCGCAACGGCCTCGGCCACACCCTCCAACCTACCGACCCCCCGCCCCCACCGCTGGCGGCCTGCGCCGGTGTTGACGGCGGGTATCAACATCCTCGACTTCGACTTCGTGCCGAGCAACCCGAACGACAGCAGCGACCTCGCGGACAGCGTGAGTGGCTGGGCGGTCGCCAGCAACGGCCTCAGCGGGTCGCAACAGCGCAGTGTGCTGCTCCAGCGCAACTCTGGTGTCTGGCAGGTCTTCAGCACCACCGCCCAGTACGACCTGGCAGCGGTTGACCTGATCTCGCCGACGCTCGGCTATGCGGTCGGCGACGGCGGCAACATCCTGGTCTACGACGGGCGTAGCTGGGCAGCAGCAGCTAGCCCGGTGAACAACGACCTGAAGCGCATAGGCCGCAACCCCGTCACCGACAAGGTGTATGCGGTGGGCGACGGCGGCGTGCTGATCCGCAAGGATAACCCGCTCGACCCCGCTGAACCCTGGGTGCAGATTCCGCTGACTACTAGCTATGACATGAAGGACCTCAGCTTCAGCGACGATGGTACGGGCTTCTGCGTCGGGCGCAACGGCACGATGCTGCGCTTCAATGGCAGCACCTGGACTAACTACACCCTGCCTTACAGCGACGACCTGAGCGCGGTCTCGCTGGCCGAGCCGAATCGCGGCTTCGCAGCTAGCCAGCAGGGTCACATCTTCGGCTGGGACGGCAGCAGTTGGAGCCTCGTCTACAGCGACAGCAACTTCATCGCCACCAGCATCGTCACCGAGCGCAAGGGCCAGTGGGTGGATGGCGTGTCGGCGATAGCGGTGGGCCAGGACCGCAATGGGAACGGGCGGATTATTAGCGAGCGCAAGGGCCAGTGGGTGGACGAGGCAGGCAGCTACGCCCCACTCAATCAGGTTATCATCTCCCCAGACAGTCACAGTTGGGCGGTGGGCGATAGCGCAACGATTATCACCTACGATAGCTGCGATGAGTTCAGCGACGTGCCAGAAAACAACATCTTCTACGCCTACATCCACCCGCTAACCTGCATCGGGGCGGTCAACGGCTTCGGCCCCAACTTCTACAACGTGGCGGCGCAGGCTTCGCGCGGGCAGTTCGCTAAGATGGCGGCGATCAGCTTCGCCGTCCCCAACTTCACGCCGACTTCACCAACCTTCGCCGACGTGCCACCAACCTACGTCTTCTACAACTACATCGAGGCGGCGGCGCACAGTGGGCTGATCAACGGCTACTCGCCCGCGCAGTGTGGCACGACTGGCTCCTGCTTCCGCCCGAATAGCCCGATCAACCGGGCCGAGATCGCCCTGATCGTGCGCCGGGCGCGCAACTGGCCGCTAGCCACCCCGACCGCGCCGACCTTCGCCGACGTGGCCCCGACCTACTTCGCCTACGGCTCGATTGAGGCTCTGGCGGCGCGGGGCGTGATCAGCGGCGGCAGTTGCGTGGGGAGCCGCGGTATCTGCTTCCGCCCGAACAACAATGTGCGCCGCGACGAGTTGAGCAAGTTCCTCTGGCTCGGTCTCAGCGCACCGTAAGGCAGCGGGTAAGCAGCGGGTTAGTAAAGGAGGGCGTGGCTTGCGGGCTGCGCTCTCCTCTTTGTGGTCAGCGGGGTCGGCGAGGCTGGCTGGCCTGCCAGAAGAAGGGAGCTATTGCGCGGCGGGGTGGCAATCCGCAGCGGGGCTAGCAGAGTATAGCTTGTAGACGAGCGGATTGGCCGCTGGTCAGAGACAAAAGGATCAGGAGGGTTTACTTGATGAGATTGCCAATGAGGTCACTATTCGGGTTGGGGCTGCTGGCGATGGTGCTGACGGCCTGCAGTGGGGGGAATGAACTGGCGGCGAGCAACTCGCTGGCGGCAGTGCAGGCGGCGGCGACCCGCACCAGCCCGCCCGCGACTGCGACGCGCAAACCAGCAGCGACCGCGACGAAGAAGGCAGCGACCCGCACCCCGGTGCCACCCACGGCGACGGCGATCCCGCCCTACCACTCGGCTCTGCCCGACCGCGGGCCAGCCCCAGAGATTAGCAGCACTACCTGGCTGAACACGGGCGGCAAGCCGGTGACGCTGGCTAGCCTGCGCGGCAAGGTGGTGATTGTGGACTTCTGGACGCTGGGTTGCATCAACTGCCAGCACTCGCTACCCGGCCTGGTCAAGCTCTACAACGACCACAAGGCGGACGGCCTGGTGGTACTCGGCCCACACTCGCCAGAGTTCAGCTATGAGCGCGACCTCGACAACATCAAGGCGGCACTTACGAAGTGGGGGATCACTTATCCGGTGCCGCTGGACAACGACTTTAAGAACTGGCGGGCCTACAACAATTCATACTGGCCCGCGCAGTACCTGATCGACAAGCAGGGCCACATCCGCGCGCTGCACATCGGCGAAGGGGTGGATGCCAACGTGCGCCGCGACGTAGAAGACCTGCTCAAGGAGCGGTAGGTTGGCGCACTGCTTGACGGTTGCTGGGGGCGGGTAGCTGATGTTGGCGCAAGCCGCAGCTACCCGCCCCGCTCTGTGCCAGCCGCCAGGCAAGCCCGCTGGCGGATTGCTGCACTTGAACTGCCCGGCTAGACCTTTGCCAAGACCAGGCTGGCGTTGATACCACCGAAGCCGAACGAGTTGGAGAGGATGTACTGCACGGCACGGTGGCGGCCTTCGCCATGGATCAGGTCGAGGTCTACCAGCGGGTCGGGGTTGAACAGGTTGGCGCAAGGCGGCAGCCAGCCCGCTTGCAGGCTGCGGGCGCAGATGGCCGCCTCTACCGCGCCGGTCGCCCCCAGCAGGTGGCCGGTCAGCCCTTTGGTGCCGCTGACTGGCGCGTTGTCTGCCGCCTTGCCGAGGGCGGCGCGGATGGCCTGGGCTTCGGTGCCGTCGTTTAGCGGGGTAGAACTGCCGTGCGCGTTGACGTAGCCAATCGCTTCGGGCGGCAGGCAAGCATCCTTGAGGGCTAGCTGCATACAGCGGGTGGCCTGCGCGCCGTTGGGCAGCGGGGCGGTCATGTGGTAAGCATCGGTGGTGGTAGCATAGCCGACGATCTCGGCGATGGCCTGCGCCCCCCGTGCCGCCGCAAACTCGGCATCCTCTAGCAGCAAGATGGTCGCACCCTCGCTCATCACGAAGCCGTCGCGGTCGCGGTCGAAGGGGCGGCTGGCGGTGGCGGGGTCGTCGTTGCGGCTAGACATGGCCCGGATGATGGCGAACGCGCCGTAGACCAGTGCGCCGAGGGGGGCTTCTACGCCGCCCGCCAGCATCACTGGAGCCTCGCCGCGGCGGATCATGCGGAAGGCTTCGCCGATGGCGATTGCCCCGCTCGCGCAGCCGTTCGCGCTGCTCATGTTGGGGCCGTGCCAGCCGAACTCCAACGCCACGTTGGTTGGGGCGGCCCCGCCAAAGACGGCGACGGCCAGGGTGGGGCTGACCGCGTTGGGGCCGTCTTCGAGGTAGCGGCGGTGCTGCTCCTCGGCGTAGGCGATGCCGCCCAGGGCAGAGCCGACGTAGAGGCCCGCCAACTCGCGCTCCTGCTCGTCCAGGTCGAGGCCAGCAGCGGTGACGGCCTGCTTGCTGGCGGCCAGGGCGAACTGGGCGAAGCGATCTAGCCGCCGTTCGCGCTTCTCGTCCATGTAGGCCAGGGGATTGAAGTCGTTGACCTGGGCGGCCAGGTGCGAGCGGAAGGGGGAGGGGTCGAAGCGGTCGACCGTTTGCACCGCCGACTTGCCGCCTTGCACGCCCGCCCACAAGCCGTCACTGCCGCTGCCGATAGGGGTGATTGCGCCAATACCAGTGATTACTACGCGCCTATTAGTCATTTTGGGTATCCTTGCTTTGATAAGGGATAGGTGTTACACAGCATGAGTATGGGTTAGGGGGCTACAGCCCTGTGGTCAGGGCGGCTGGGTTGGTGGCAGCCAGGCGGGCGGGGCGACCAGCGGGCTGTTCAGCAACCGCCCTGACCGCCAGCAGCGGCCTCTTTACAGCGCAACCTGACACCTCTATAGCAAGATGCTAGCCTAACCTGTGCCAGCGGGCATAACTTGCCCTCAACATACGCTTTGACCCCGCGCAGGGTTTTCGCGGCGATGTTGTGGACGAACTGGTTGCCAATTAGCTGCTGGGCCAGCCAGCCGCGTACCAGCCAGAGGAAGCGGAAGTCTGGATGTTCGTGGGTGATGCGGACGTGTACGCCGTCCGGCTGCGGCTGGAACTGCCACTCCACGTACATCCCCTTTGTCACCCCTGCGATATGGCGAAAGATGACGCGCGGTTGGTCGCTCTCGCTGGGCCGCCGCAGTTGCATGGTAGAGGCCCAGTAGGTGGGGATGAAGTCGCGGTAGGCGGACATCTCGACGGTGCGCTGGCTGGCCCGGCTGGGCAGGTCGCGCACGAAGCGGTAGTGGCTAAGGATGCGCGGCCAGTGTTCGACCTCGGCGGCGGCCTGGTAGACGCGCTCTAGCGGGGCGTGCATTACTATCTCGTTCTCGGTGTATAGGATTGCCACAAGATTGCCTCCTGAGCCTCCATTATAAGCCTTCGCGCTGGTGGGTGCAACAAAGCTGGCAGGAGGCAAGGGCGAGGAGCGGCTAGCCGACTGCCAGCAGGCTATCTACCTGGGCCTCGCGCTGGGGCAGTTCGAGCAGGCAGTAGAGGTGGCGAGCGTAGAGCAGGGCGGCGCGGGCAGAGCGGGCGGGGTTGGGGTAGTCGAGGTCGGGGCTGCGCTGGTAGCTATAGAGCAGGCGGGCGTACTCCACCAGGGCGGTGGCCTGCTGGTAGGGGATGAGCCTGCCGCTGCGGAGGACGAGGCGGTAGCCGTCGAGGGCCGCAGCGGTTTCGCCCAGCCCGGCGTGCAAGATGGCGGTGGCGTAATCCATGTAGCTGCGTTCGCTGAGGCTGAGGCTGTCACGCTGGCTCTCGGCGATGGCGGCCAGGCGGTGCAGCAGGCGGCGGGCCTGCGCCCACTCTTGCTGGCTGACGTAGTAGCGGGCCAGGTGGAAGGCGGGTTCGCCGCTGTAGAGGAAGCCAGCGAGGTCGTCTTCCAGGATCATGATCGCGTAGCCGTACCAGGGTTCATAGCTGCCCTTGAGCCAAAGCAGTTCGGTGAGGGCCATAGCGAGGACGACGCGGGCGATGTGGTCATGATTGCCTTGCAGCAGGGCGCGGGCCTCATACAGGTAGGCAGTAGCCTGGCTCAACAGGCCAGCGTGCTGATAGACGATGGCGGCTTCACTGAGCAGGCGGGCTAGCTGGGCGTGGTTGCTGACTACAGAGCGTAGGGCTATGGCCTGATCGGCATGGGCAAGGGCGCGGCTGTAGGGGCCATGCCGCCCATAGAGGCGGGCAAGATTGCGGTGGCTGCGGGCAACAGCGAGCAGGTCGCCGCTGGCTTCGGCCTGGGAGAGGACTAGCTGGTAGATGCTAACTGCCGCTTCCACCGCACCGAGGTCGAGGCGCAGGCCCGCCAGGTTGCTGAGGGCGAGGATGGCAGCGGGGGCGAGGCCGTTAGCCTGGGCCAGTTCGCCGCTGCGCTGGAAGTAGGTGGCGGCGGCCTGCGGGCGGTTCTGGAAGATGAGGCTGTGGCCGAGCAGGTTGAGGGTTTCGGCCAGCATGGCGGGCTTGCCCTGGGTAGTCAGGCCTAGCTCGGCACTGAGCAGTTCGTCCTCGGCCTGGACGAGCAGGCGTTGGTTGAAGTAGAGCCAGCCCTGGTAGAAGTGGATGACAGGGGTAAAGTTGCGGCGCACTATGGCTGGTACGCGGCGGAGGTCGGCCCCGGCCCGGCTGAGGGCGGCGGCCACCCGCTCATGGTCGCCCTTCTCCTTTGCGACCCCGGCCAAAGCCAGCTGGTGGCTAACCCGGCTGGCATCCAACAGGCTGCCGCAGTGGATGCAGGTGATCGCCCGCTCGCTATTCTCGCCCTGACAGTTGGTACAAACCATCTTTGCCCGCCCAGGTGGGCTAGCCTCGCAAAACGCGCAGGCCACCTCTCTACTTCACATGATAGTCTAGACCCTGTAGAGCAAGCCAAATGGCCGCCAATGGTGCAGCCAGCACAGGCCATGCACAGACTTTTGGTGAGGAGCGCAGAACAATTGTATCGACATTGAGAGTGTGCATATGTGTAAACTACATATGCGGGCTTTCTGTTACGCTGGTCTAGAAGATAGGCGGTGGCGGCAAGCCCAGCAGAGGGGACTGCTTGCTGCTTTGCTCTGGCAGACCGGGTGACGGATAGAATAGTGGTGGTATGTGGGCTGGTCAGGGCAGCAGGTCGGCAAGCGCGGCTTCGACGACGGCAAGCTGGCGCGGCAGTTCGAGTTGGCGGTAGAGGGTGGCCGCCTCTTGCAGGGCAGCGCACTCGGCTGCTGGGTCGCGGGTGGGCATGGCCGCCAGCAATATTGCATAGCTCTGCCAGGTTAGGGCTAGCTGGTAGCGGCTGAGGGGCTGGCTGAAGCCACGCTGGTAGGCTGCCGCTGCTGCCTGCCAGTCGCCAACGGCGGCGTAGAGGGTGGCTTCCATGCGGGCGAGGCCGCCATCGCTCTGGTCGCTACCACCACCGCGCTCCAGTTCTTCGCGCCACTGCTGGAGGTAGCGGCGGCTGCGCGGCCAGTCGCCCCTGGCTGCATAGAACAGGGCGAGTTGTTCGCAGGCGGCGGCTTTGACCAACGGCGACTCGTGCGCCTCATTGAAGGCCTGGTGGGCAAAGGCTAGCCAGCCTTCGGAGTCACCCTGCTGGCTGGCTAGGATTGCCAGTTCGACCTCGGCGATGGTCAGGTTGATCAGGTTAGAATTGTGGCGGGTAAGCTCTTGAGCCTGGTGGAGGTACTGGCGGGCCGAGCGGTAGTCGCCGACGGTGCGGTAGATGCGCCCAGCTTCGGTGTAGAGGGTAGCGAGGGTGTCGCGGCTCTCAACCTGGGGGTGTAGCTCTATACTCTTGGCGGCGAACTCTACAGCCTTGCTATACGGCCCCTGGCGGCTGTAGAGGTTGGCGAGGACGCGGTAGCACTGGCTGAGAGCGTCGGGGTCGCCGCCCTGTTTGGCGTGAGTGACGGCGCGCAGGTGATAGCCAAGGGCAGCATCGGGTTGGCCCTGGATGGTGACGATCACGCCGATATTGCTGAGAGCTTTGGCGGCGAGGGGGTGGTTGTCGAGGCGGGTGGCGAGCAATGCGCTCTGGCGATAGTAGCTGCTAGCCTCATCAAAGCTCTCCTGGTAGTAGCTGATGTTGCCGAGGCGAAGCAGCACGTTGCAGAGCAGGTTTTGGCCGCTGGGCTGGGCAACGAGGCTGGTGCGAGCGAGGGTTAGTTCGTGGTGCGCTTCGCTCATCATGCTACGACCATAGTACATCAGGCCTTGCAGCCAGAAGCCCCTGGCACTAAGCAGGTAGCGGTCACGCTCGCTTTGGCGCAGGGCCAGCATCTCCAGGTCGGCCTGGTTGAGTTGCTCCACGGCCCGCTCGTAGTTGGCGGCAAGGATAGCAGCCTCCGCCTGGTCGAGGTGGTGGCTGGCGTGGGCTGGGCGCATGGCCGCCCCGCACTGCTGGCACTTAGCCGCCTGCGCTGAATTGCTGCTCTGACAAGCCAGACAGGCTAGTAGTTCCTCTTGCTCCATTACCTGCACCGTTTACCCCCTCAACCCTTATTGTAGCAGACGAAGCGCAACAGCACAAGGCACAACGGCATATGGGAGGCTCTGTAGGATGGTACTATATAGCTAGTGCAGGGGGTACTTTTCGGCTAGGCGGCGAGCATGATTTCGATGTTGTCGAGGCTCGGCTGCAAGCTCAGGCGGCGGTAGAGGCTGGCGGCCTGCTCAAGGGCGCGGATGGCGGTCTCACGCTCCCCCAGTTCTTGCAACAGGGTGGCATACTCCTCCAGGGTGACGGCCTGCTGGTAGGGGGTGGGGGCAGCGACGATGATCGCGGCCTGGTATGCTGCTGCCGCCGCCTCCCTCTCCCCAGCGGCGGCGTGCAAAGTCGCCAGCCCACGCTGCAAGAAGGCGGCCTCCTCTCCCCTTTCGCTAGCTAGCTGCACTTTCATCTGCTCGATCAGTTGCGCGCGCTCGGCTGCTGCGGCTGAACGGGCGGCCAGGGCGCGGGCGTAGGCGTGGGCAGCGCGGCTGCGTAGCCCCGGCACGTCAGTGCTGACGCTGAAGGCGAAGCGGGCGTAGCGGTAACTCTCCGCTGCCGCTCCCTGCCGTTGGCGCAACTCGGCCAGGCTGATGCTGGCGACTGCTTCGGCCACCCGGTCGCCGCCGCGCTGGGCCAACTGGTGGGCGGTCAGCAGGCAGTTAGCCGCCCAGGCCAGTCGATTGGCGCGCAGGTAGACGGTGCCGAGGTCGGTGAGGACGAGGTAGCGCAGGCGGCTGCTCTGCAAGTCGTTGACCAGTTCGTTGGCGAAGGCGGCGTAGCGGAGTGCGCGGGGGAAGGAGATGTAGCTTGAGCAAATCAGGGCCAGCACGCCATAGCACTGGCAGCGGGTGGCCGCGTCACTGCTCAGTTCGGCCCGGCTCAAGCCATGCTCGTAGCAAGCCATTGCCTGTGCTATGTCGCCTCGGCTCAGGTAAATACCACCGCTGTTGACCAGGAGCAGGGCGGCCAGGTCGTGCGCGCCAAGCTGGGTGGCAAGCTCGTTAGCCCGCTGGTAGTAGTCGAGGGCAGCATCCATCTCGCCCTTGAGGTAGGCGGTGTTGCCCAGGGCTTTGAGGATGTTGGTTAGCAGGTCGTCGCTCAAGTCTGCCGCCAGCGCGTTGCTCTCAGCCAGCAAGAGCGAGCGTTGCGCTTCGCTCAGCTGCCCGCGATTGTAGGCCAGCATCCCGCGCAGCCAGGCGAGGCGGGCGGCCAGGGGGCGCAACTCTGCTCCTACACCTGCGCTCAAGTCCGCAATGTTAGCGGCCTGCGCCAACTCGTGGGCTGCCACAACGTAGTCCGTACTCCGCAGGGCGGCCTCGGCCCGCTGGAGGTGAGCAGCAGCCCGGTAGAGCGAAGGCTTGGTGTAGAAACGGCTAATGCTAGTATGTCCTTCTTCCATATTGACACTGCTCCCCATCCTCAAAGCCACTCGCGCTTTAACGACTACGGATTGCCTACCACTACATCGTAGCACACAGTAGCAGGCTGTTGCAACAGCGGGCCGCAAGATGCCCATATAGATGACCGAAGACAGTAGTGTAGTAGATGGCTAAGGGCAATAAGCATACCACTGTATTATGCTGTTCAAGAGCAAGGCCACTGCTTGCGTGGCTAAGCACTGCCCCCAACTATGCTGCAAGCTGGGGCGTAGCCAGCCGCCCGCCCTGCTCACAGGCGGTGGGGGTGTTCAAACTCGATCACCAGGTCGCGGCCTCCGATCAGGGGTAGTAGCAGTTGGCGTAGGGTAAGAACGTGCCGCTCGGCCTCGGCTAGCGGCACGCGGGGGGGCAGGACGATCAGGGCGACCGCCGCAGTGGGGCGCGCAAGGAAGGCATCGCGGAAGCAGCGGCGGTAAGCCTCCGGCTCCTCCTCGGCCAGCCGCTCTTGCACTGCCAGCCAGAGCCGCAGCGTCGCTTCATCCACCTCGTAGCTGACGAGCAGGGCAAGGGCTGCCTCCTGCTGCCGCTGCTGGTCGCGGGCCAGCTTATCCTCCGTGGGCGGGGCAACGGGGGGCGGGGGCTGTGGGCGATTAGTAGCCCTGGCTGGCACCGCCTCGTTCGCCCGTAGGCGGCTGACCAGCAGGGCGGCTGGGCGGCTGATACCCGGCTCAGTCTGAACGTAGCGCAGCCAGCCCGCCACCAACTGCGGGTCGCGCTCGGCGGCCAGTAGCTGGGCTGTGCGCTCGTCCACCCCCAGGCCAATCATCGCCAGCTTGAGGTTCTGGATCAGCTCCTGCTGCGCCTCGTCCACCTGCTCTGGCGGGGTGGGCGGGGGCGGCTGCGGCTGCTCAGCCTCGGCCAGCGGCGGCAGGGGGCTGCTCGGCGGGCTGACCTGCTCGGCGGGCGGGTTGCCGCCCTCGATCACCCGCATGGTCAGCTTGCGCCGGGCAACAGTGCGCCGCCAGTTCTCCTCGGCGGCCAACGGCTGCTGCCCACTGCTCCCCTTCAGCCGCTTATCCACCCCATTGCCAACAACAGCCACTTTCACCGCTGGTTGTTGTTCTAGATAAATTGGTTCTGACTCTGGTTCTATAAGGGCGACACCCCGATCACCAGCATTGGCGGCGTGGAGATCGCCAACTGGTGGCGTGGAGATCGCCGCTGGTGACATGGGCGACACCATATTGGTGACAGCGGTGGGGGCTGGTGGCGTGGGCGACACCAGGGCCGAGAGAGGGTGTGGGGCTGGTGGCGTGGGCGACACCAGGGCCGTAGGCTCAAGATGAGGGGGGGCAGCAGGCTTGCGTTTGGTTCGCATGGTCGCCTTCGCGGGGGCGGGTGAGCCACTGCTGCTAGGGGGTGGTGACACTGAGACCACCAGGGCCGCGCCCTCGGCAGTGGACGACACGAGCGAGTAGGTGTTCGCCAGATTGGTGCGCTCGTCCAGCCGATTGCGGTGGGTAACGACCAGGCCGATCTCCTCGAACTCGCGGATGTAGCGTTGGGCGGTGCGGTCGGAGCAGCCCGCCAGTTCTGCCAGTTGGCGCACAAAGGCGCGGGCCTCGTTCTGGCTGTTCTGGTTGGAGGCCACCTCGGTCAGTGCCTGGTAGATCGCAATCGCGGTCGCCCGGTGGCTGAAGATGGCACCAGTGTAGTGGGCGCGCAGCTTCCGCATGACAGTCTTCTCCTGCCAGCAGAATGGCGCACTGCGAAGGTCACGTAGCATAGCATCATCCTTTCTGGGTTCATGGTGAACCCTGGTTGACCGCGTGCTATTGACAGCGACTCGCTACTCTGGTATAATGAATCCAGGTGGTAGCAAAACCTGTCGTGAGGCTGATAGCAACACGGCCTTCCAATGTAAGAGGTTGTCCCCGGTGCCGGCAAGCTAAGGGGGGCGACCTCTTTCTTTGTCTTCTTTCGTAGCCCCTGCCGTCGTCTCTGCCAAAGCCAGACGACGCAAGCGCGCGGTTGTTAGTGACTAGCTGCCGATGCAGCCCCGCCCCCTGCGCGGGTGGGTGCGCCGATTAACACGGATGTAAGCCAGGGTCAGCCGCGATTCAGTCAATCCTGCTCAAGGCGGGCCAACATCTCCTCAGCCATCTGGCGAATGCCGCGCAGGGTGGTCGCCATGTCGGTACGTGCCTCCACCGACAGCTTACCCAGGTTGCGCTCGCTGCTCATGTGCAGGTTAGCCAGGTTACGATAGACCACATCCAGCCGCCGCCGCCCGACGCTGTAGCGATTGCTTGCTTCCTCCTGCTCCTCCTCGTATGTGCGTACATACGCCTCCTTCGCCGCCACCTCTGGCTGCTCGTATGTGCGTACATACGCTGCCTGGGTTGGGTGCAGCAGCCGCTCGGCCAGCCCCAACAGGTCGCCTTCGTTCTCGGTCAACATCTTGACCGTCACCCGACCATCCAGCATCGCCGCCACCAACACCTTGCGCGCCGCCCCGTCCTCTACCTTCACCAAGTAGCGCACCGCGGAGAGGGTTTCGGGTCGGGCCATCACCATCTGCTTGAGGTCGTCTGGTGCCTTTGCCAGCCGCACCCGGTTCTGGATGTACCCCTTGTCCTTGTTAATCATCTCGGCCAGTTCGCTGTAGCTAAGGTGCAGTTGGCCCATCATCATCACATACATCACCCCTTCTTCTAGCGGGCTGAGGTCAACGCGCTGGAGGTTCTCGGCCAGGGCGATCTGCATCATCTGGTTGTCGTCTAGCTCCTGCACCTGCACTGGCAGGCGATCCAGCCCCGCTAGCTTGCTGGCCCGCAGGCGGCGTTCGCCGTAAGCGATCTGGTAGCGGTCGCGCTCATAACGGCGGGCGACCAGGTGGCCGAGGAAGCCGTGCATCTCAATGCTGCGCCGCAGTTCGTCCAGTTCCTCATCGCCAAAGCTCTGGCGCGGCTGGTAAGGGTTGCCAACAAGCTGCTCCAGCGGCAGCATTGTCACCGGCAACTCCGGGTTGTTCAGCATCTCGTCTAGCACCGAGCCGCCCTTGCCCACCGTCGGGTTGCCCCAGGCCTCGATCAGGAAGTTATCGTTTGTGCGCTTGCGTACCACGCCTACTTCCTCCTGCCCTTGCTGCTACCACTGCTAGCTTTGTCGTCCAAGCCCTCGTCCACTTCCTCCAACTCGTCAACCTGAACAGCAGGCGACTCGTCCTCCAGGCCAATCCTCACCATCAACTCGGCGGCAAAGTGGCGATAGGCGGCGGCGTGCGGGCTGTTCGGGTCGAAGCTCAGGATGTTGTCCTGCTGCATCGCGCTTGCCCCAAACTTGACGCTGCGCTTGATGATCGTCTTGAACAGCGGCACCCGATCGGCATAAGCGCGGCGGATTGCGTCGATCACGTCGTGGGTCAGCCCCGTGCGGGTGTCCACCATCGTCAGCACCAGGCCCGCCAGTTCGAGGTTGGGGTTAAGGTCTTGCGAACGCATCGTCGCCAGGCTATCCAGCACCGGGCGGATAGCCGCTGCCGCCCACGCCTCAGTCTGCACCGGCACCACCACCCAGTCTGCCGCCACCAGTGCGTTGATCGTCAGCAGGCCAAGATTGGGCGGGCAGTCGATCATGATCACGTCGTACTCCTCGCGGAGGGGCGCGAGCAGCTTCTTGAGCAGATATTCGCGGCGCATCCCCCCCGCAAAGCGCAGTTCGCTCTTGCTCAGTTCGATGTTGGCGGGCAGGATGTCCATCTTGCGCGTGTGGATGATCAGGCTGTGGGGGTCGAACTCGGCCTCATGCGAGTCGAAGCTAGCCTGGCTCTGTGCGCTAAGCACGGCAGAGAGGCCGTCGTAGATCGAGCGTTCGAGGGCGTAGGGTTGCAGGCGCATGGCGATAGTCAGGTTGGCCTGTGGGTCCATATCCACCAGCAACACCCGCTTGTCGCGCTCACTCATCGCCGCCCCGGTGTTCCAGGTGGTGGTAGTCTTACCCACCCCGCCCTTCTGGTTGGCGACGGCCACCACTTGCGCTTCGTTCGGCCCCAGCCCCTCGCCGACCTCGCCGATCAGCTTGTCGAGGTCGCGGGGCTTAATCCGATAGCTGCGACCAATCTTGACCGAGGGCAGCTTGCCCTCCTTGATCCAGCGCAGCAACGTTTGGCTATGCACCCGCAGGCGGGCAGCGGCTTCTTCGACAGTCAGAAACTCACTCAAGGTCGGCTCTCTTTCGTGCTGGCGGCGCACGTACCCGCCCGACAATTAACATCGAAGTAAACATAACACGTGCAACATAGAATCTAGCATGATTCGCGCAATTTGTCAATACCTTTTGCAGCCAATTACTAACTAATGTTGCCTGTCCCTTGCAGCAAAGCCGCAATCCCACCCCTGACAACCCACATTGCGTAGGATAGCACACACTCTGAAGCGCAAGCCCACTGCCTAATGCTCAGTTTGAGGCCGACCGCTACGCGCGCCAGGTGTGTTAGGCTATGCTACCCTGCTAATTCGCACTGCGCTTGCTTGCTTGCAAGGTCATTATAACAGAACATGGTTTCTAATGTCAATAGCTTTTTGCACATATTTGCTACAGTAGCCCAGATTAGCCCCTTCGACACGCTGCAATCCAGCAGCCAGCCTGCGGCGTATCACTCGCGGGCATAGTGCGTGCTATGATCGAGCTTGCGCCCCAGCCAACCCCAACGCTGCTGGCTAGGCTGGCGTTCACCCGGCTGTTCAATAGCATTGGTATAGAAGGGAATCGCCACGATGAAACTGCGCCTCAGCCTGCTTCTGCTCCTCACCCTCACCCTGGTCGCCTGCGACAACGCCAGCCCTACCGCGTCCACCTCTGCTAGCCCCCAGCCAGGCGGTAGGCTCACCGTATTCGCCGCCGCCTCGCTCAAGGAAGCCTTCACCCAGATCGGCAGCGACTTTGCCGCCACCCAGCCGGGTAGCCAGGTGGCCTTCAGCTTCGCTGGCTCACAGCAGCTAGCCACCCAACTCGGCCAGGGCGCACCCGCCGACGTGTTCGCCTCGGCTAGCGGCAGCCAGATGGAAGCGGCGATCAAGAGCGGGCGCGTGGTCAGCGGCACGCAGCAGAGCTTCACCCGCAACCGCCTGATTATCATCCTGCCCAGGGACAACCCCGCCGCCGTCAAGCAGGTTGCCGACCTCGCTCGCCCCGGCCTGCAATTGGTATTGGCCGCCAGCAGCGTACCCGCAGGCCAATATGCCCGCCAGTTCCTCGCCAAAGCTAGCAGCGACCCCGCCCTCGGCGCAGACTTCCAGCGCAAGGTGCTAGCCAACGTGCTGTCCAACGAGCAGGATGTGAAGGCAGTCTACACCAAAGTCAGCAGCGGCGAGGCCCAGGCGGGCATCGTCTATATCAGTGACGCAGTGGCGGGCGGAGTGGGCAAGGTCGCTCAGGTTGAGATAGCCGACCGCTACAATGTAGTCGCCAGCTACCCCATCGCCGCCGTCAGCGACAGCAAGCAGGCCACCCTCGCCCAGGCCTTCATCACCTACACCCTCTCGCCCGCGGGTCAGGCTGTGCTGCAAAAGTATGGCTTTGCCGCCAACAAGTGAGGTACAGCCGCCCTTTGGCCCTGCCCAGCGACAAACAGCCTGTCCCCCCACTGCCAGTCCCCTACTCTGCCACCGCCGACCGGTTGGCCCGGCTGGCGGCGGCGGTGCTGATTGCACTGCTGCTGACCCTGCTGCTGCTACCGCTCGTCGCCCTGCTGCTACGCGTGCCGCTCGGCCAGTTCGTTGGCTACCTCGGCAGCCCTGTTGTGCAGCAAGCCCTCGGCGTTAGCCTGTTGACCAGCACGGCGGCCCTGCTGCTGACCATGCTCACCGCCACCCCCCTCGCCTACTTCCTCGCCCGCGCCCGCTTCCCCGGCCACCGCCTGCTAGAGACGCTAGTCGAGTTGCCGCTCGTCCTCCCGCCCGCGGTGGCAGGCATCGCCCTGCTGTTCGCCTTCGGCCAGCGCGGGCTGCTCGGCTCCAGCTTCCGCGCCTGGGGCATCAACATCGCCTTCAGCACCGTGGCCGTGGTCATCGCCCAGACCTTCATTGCCGCCCCCTTCTACCTGAAGGCCGCCCGACTCGGCTTCGCGGGCATCGCAATCGAGGTCGAGGAGGCAGCCAAAGTAGACGGGGCTGGCTTGTGGGCGCGCTTCCACCTGATCAGCCTGCCGCTCGCCATGCCCGGCCTGATCGAGGGGGTCGTCCTCTGCTGGGCGCGTGCGCTGGGCGAGTTTGGCGCAACCATCCTCTTTGCGGGCAACTACGTGGGCCGCACCCAGACTATGCCGCTAGCCATCTACAGTGCCTTCGAGGGCGGCAGTTCGCTGGAAGAAGGGATTGTCCTCAGCACCATCCTGGTCGCTGCCAGCTTCAGCCTGCTGCTCAGCTTCAAGCTGCTCGTCCGCAACCGCTAGCCTCAGCCTGACGCATATGTGTGTACATACGGCGCACCCGCTTGCCCCCACCCCTGGTTGACGTATCCCCTACTTACGGCTCCGTTGCCGAGGCAGTCAGCGGCGAGTCCAGGCCCGCCAGTTCGATGTGGCCGGTGTCGTTGAAGGCGGTCAGGCGGTAGATACCGCCCTCATGCTCCCACTTCGGGTCGTGGTTGAGGATGGTCAGGCCGCAATTGCTCAGCCGCATCGCGTGGTTGACCAGGAAGGGGTTGTGGTCAGCCTGCGGCAACAAACCCAACGCGTTGAGCATCATCACCTTGACGTTCATCCCATGCGTGACCAACAGGATATTGGCCGTGCCAGTGAAGCTCTGCGCCAGCCGCCCCCAGGCCGCCACCGTGCGGGCCATGAACTCGCGGCTGTTCTCGCCGTCCGCGAACTTGAAGTCGAGGTCGCCACGCACGGTCTGGATTTCCTCTGGCGTGTACGTCCCCCCCTCGCGGCTAGCCGAGCGGCGACCATCGCGCAGGTCGGGGTCAGTAGCGATCTCGCCCGCAAAGCCAGCCAGCTTCGCAATCGCCTGCGCCGTCTGCAAAGCGCGGGTAGTAGGACTGCTGACCACCGCCGTGAAGTTCTTCTGAGCCAGCCGCCGCCCCGTCGCTGCCGCCTGGCGTACGCCAAGCTCGGACAGCGGTGGCTCAGCCCAACCCTGGTGCTTGCCCTCTGCATTCCAGGTAGACTGCCCATGCCGTACCAGGTAGATCGTGTCCATGCTCGTCCCTCCTTAGCCATCTTGACTGGCAGCATCCTAGCAGGTTTCGCGCCGCCAACTTGCCGGGCGGCTGAAGGCGGTCACTGCTGACCCCCTCTTGC